>JBDTVJ010000018.1:0-35317 GCA_040007275.1 Terracoccus sp. | reverse complement strand
GGCCGGTAGGCGGCGGTGTAGAGCGTGCCGAACCCGGCCGTGTACTGGTCGGCTCGCAGCGGCTCCTGCAGGAAGGCCTCGACGAGGTGATGGCGTGGGGTGTCCTCCTCCAAGAGCCGGTTCAGGTGTTGCTGGCGGGGCAGGCTGCCCAGTCGACGAGCGTGCTCGGGTCGCTCCACGACGTCCAGCCGGTGGTTCGTGGCCACGGTGAGGTCGCTGACCGCGATCGGCTCGCCGGGTGTGACGAAGACGGTGGCGTGCGCGCCGGAGGTGTCGGCGAGGGTCACGTTGTAGGACTGGGATACCGGCAACCCCTCCAGAGCCGAGACCGCGGCCTCGACATCGGCGCAGGTCTCCAGGAGATACCGAATGACCAGCGGGATGCCGAATCCGTCGCCTACGTCAGGCCGGCCACCGAAGGTCAGCGACGCGACGAGGCCGTCCTCGTTCATGCCATCGAGCAGGCCCCAGAGCAGATCGCTCGTACCGATGACCTTCCGATGCCCGGACCAGTTCGTCGAGGCGATGACCCCCTCGAACAGGTTGAGGTCGTAGTCGTAGTTGCGCACCAGCAGCGGGTCGGAGCCAGCGATGACGGCCTGGGAGCAGCCGCAGGCGAACGCCGGCATGCGCCACATCGACAGCAGCCTCGCCGCGACGGTGTCGTTGGCGGTCAGCTTCACCAGCTGCTCCCAGACGGGAACGAGCTCAGGCATGTGCTTGATCAGCTGCTGGCGGCACTCGGCCAGGCTCGGGCGGTCAGACAGGCCCTGGGAGGTGTACCAGGAGGAATAGGCACCCTTCGTCGCGTCGTAGAGCGCCTTCCATCGGCGACCGGGGGTGTCTTCCTGATACGCCGTGAAGCGCAGCGGGAACGTCGTGCCAGCGGCGACCGGGCTGGGAGCGGTCCAGCCCGCGCCCCGGTAGGGCGCCTCAGACCACGCCAGTCCGTAGTCGATCCAGCCGCGCCAGTCCGATAGATCTGTCGGTGGCTCGGGGGTGCGGCCTCGAAGGTTGGGAGGAGACGGGGGGCGAGTACGTGTCGTCGTTGTCGTGTCGGTCATAGTCGTCAAGTTAACATTGACGACAGATCCTCGTCAATGTTAACTTGACGAAATCGCCAGGCTATCTGCGGGCTGCGGTGAGTGGGAGCCGGCCCACTCACCGCGGCGGAGAAGCCAGCGGCCCAGCACGAGACTAGGGTGAGCATCGGCCTGCCACCCAGCGGGCTGGCTGGCGCTGCACGCCCCCATCCACCCGTACAGCTCCCGGTCGCCCATCGCGACCGGAGGCCGCAGGTCGTCACCAGGTGCCGCATCACATCCGAGCCAAGGAGTCAACCGTGGTCGCAACCGCCGATACCCAGATCGACACCGACACGCTTCGTGTCACGAAGTGGACCATCCCTGCGGGGGAGGCAATCCCCATGCACGTTCATGAGCACGACTACGTCGTGGTGCCTCTGGTGACCGCCACGATGAACCTGACCTTTCCCAACGGCGAGGAGACCGTGTCGGAGCTCGAGCTGGGGCGCAGCTACCACCGACAGGCTGGTGCTGAGCATCGCGTCACGAACCACGGGACGAGCACCATCGAGTTCGTCGAGGTGGAGCTCGTCCGAGGTCGGTGACGTCACGTCACGTCACCGAGGAGGGTGAGGCCGGGTGGGTGAGGCCGGGTGGGTGAGGCCGCGGCTCACGATCGTGGTTCTCGCGAGGATGCCGTCACCAACAAGGTCGGGCAGTGGCTCGAGAGTCGTCGGAGTGGCCTGACCGGAGCTCAGCCGAGACCGAGCAGGTCTCGCACGTCGTCGGCGCTGATCGCTCCCGACAGGGCGCCGCCTTCGTCGACGACCCGCTGGAACAGGTCGCGTTTGCGCTCCTGGAGCGCGACCACCTTCTCCTCGATGGTTCCGGCCGAGACGAGGCGGTAGACGGTGACCGGGCGGTTCTGCCCGATGCGGTGCGCCCGGTCGATGGCCTGCGCTTCGGCGGCCGGGTTCCACCACGGGTCGAGCACGAACACGTAGTCGGCCTCGGTGAGGGTCAGGCCGAACCCGCCGGCCTTGAGGCTGATCAGAAAGGCTGCGGCCTCCCCGTCACGGAAGCTGCGGATCACCTCCTGCCGGTTATTCGTGGCGCCGTCGAGGTAACAGGTGCGCAGCCCGGCCTGCGAGAGGGCCCGTTCGACGATGCGCAGAAAGCCGGTGAACTGGCTGAACACCAAGGCGCGGTGCCCCTCGGAGGCCAGCTCACGCAGCTGCTCGAGGAGGAAGTCCACCTTCGCGGCGGTGGCCCGGCCCGCGTAGGCCGGATCGACGAGGGCCGGGTCGAGCGCGAGCTGACGCAACCGGGTCAGGGCGGCGAGGATCGCGACCCGGTTCGACTCCGGATCTTCGAGCAGACCCAGCACACGCTGCCGCTCACGCTGCAGGTGCTGGTCGTAGAGGTGGCGGTGCACGGGGTGCGGCTCAACGGGGACCACCTGGATCTGCTTCGGCGGCAGGTCGACCGCGACCTGCTCCTTGGTACGTCGCAGCATGAGCGGGCGGATGCGTCGGCGCAGCAGGTCGAGCAGCTCGGGCCGTTCCCCCGACTCGATCGGCTTGCGGTAGTTCTTGGTGAAGACGTCAGGGCGGGGGTAGAGACCGGGCGCCGTGAGCGAGAGCAGCGACCAGAGGTCCATGAGCGAGTTCTCGAGCGGGGTGCCGGTGACGGCGATGGTGAACGGGGCACCCAGCTTGCGGGCCGCGACGTGCGTCTTGGCCTGCCGGTTCTTGACGAACTGGGCCTCGTCGAGCACCACTCCTGACCACCGGATGCCGTGGAAGGCCGCGTCGTCGAGCCGCAGCACCGCGTACGAGGTGATCACCACCTCGGCAGCGGCCACGGTCTCGGCCAGCGAGATACCCCGCTTGCGCTCCGTTGCGGTGACCGCAACAACGCGCAGGTGTGGCGCGAAGGTCTCGAGCTCACCGAGCCAGGTGCCGACGACGCTGGTGGGCGCCACCACGAGCACCGGTCCGTGCCGGCCGCCGATCTCACCGCGGTCGTGGGCTCGAGCGAGCATCGCGATGGTCTGCAGGGTCTTGCCCAGGCCCATGTCGTCGGCGAGGATGCCGCCGAGCCGGGCGTCCCAGAGCCGCGCGAGCCACCGGAACCCGTCGACCTGGTACGGCCGGAGCGTGGCCCGCAGGTCGCTCGGCACCAGGATCGACGGCCCGGTCGCCGTGTCGAGCGACGCCAGGGCCTCGACGTTTGCGGCCCAGCGGGCACTCTGCTCGTCGACGACACCGAGCGCCACGAGCTCGTCCCAGAAGTCGGTGTGGTGCGCACTGAGGCGCAGGGCGCCCGACTCGGGATCGGCGATCTCGCGGGCCTCGTCGATGAGCGAGCGCAGCCGCACCAGCTCGGGACGGTCGAGTCGGAACCACGAGCCGGTCTCGAGCAGCATGATCTCATCGCCCCGGGTCATGGCCGCGAACAGCGGCTCGAACGGCACCTCCTCGCCCTCGATCTCGACCGAGACGTGCAGGTCGAACCAGTCGAACCGGTCGCCGTCACGCGCCTCGAGATCGCGGCCGCTCCTCGCCGGGCCCGTGCCGCCTACGTCGGCGTTCGCGCCGGCGTCATCGGCGAGTGCAGGGTCGAGCGCGCCGAGCCGGATGACGGGCGCCGTGGTCACTTCGTCGTACGCGGGAAGCACCCCGTCGAACTCGACGGTGACGTGCTCATCGTCTTCGAGCGTCGGCAGCAGGTCGGTGACGAAGCGCGCAGCGTGGATGCCGGTGAGCCCGACCCGCGACACCAGGTGCAGCACGCCAGTCGAGTCGGCCCGGGTGGCGCCCGGGATGGTCTGCACCGAGGTGGCAGCCGCGAGGGCGGCCGCCTCGGCGGCCCGGTCACGCGAGCCACCGCCGAACCGTTCGGTGCCGAACGACCTCAGCACACCGTCGTAGGCGGCGCCGAGGTCGAGCCGCACCTCGCCGGGCACATCGGCGGTGATGCGCGCATGAACGGTGACGATCGGGCGCTCCCGGTCGGCCACCGTATCGCCCGGCAGCGGGGAGGGCAGCGGCACCTCGCTGCGCAGGCGCACCTTCTCGCGCAGGCCCGGAACGATCGCGCGCAGGAACGACGCCCGTTCGACAGCAGGAACGCGCAGCCCGGTCAGGGCCCGGGTCAGGGCGAGCGGGCCGAGACCGAGCTGCTCCTCGAGAGGCACGAAGGTGAGTGAACCGTCGGCCCCCTCGATCGCGATGGCATGAACGGGGTCTCCGAGACCCGCCAGCTCGTCGGCGCTGAGGTCAGCGACGGAGTCTGGTAGCCCGTCGACCGTGGCGCGCACCAGCAGGTCACCCGACTCGTCGTCGGCCCGCAGCACCGAGAGCACGAGCCGAGCCGCCTCGTCGGCGACCACGACCGGGCCGGCCAGCCCTTCGCCCGGCATGATCTCGATGCCGACCTCGCGCGCCTCACGCAGCAACGGCCACACGTCGGCGGACGCGTCGAGCGCCAAGGGTGGCGAGGTGCTGAAGTAGGTCGTGCCGCCGGATCCGTGCCGGGCCGCATCGCGCAGTCGCGTCAGGATGCGTTCGTGCTCGGGCAGGAAGCGGATCCCGGTGCGCCACTGGGGCAGCGCGTCGTGCCACGACAGGCTCTTGTGCCAGCCGCCGACGCGGGTGCGACGGGTCGGACGCAGCCCGTAGCCGAGGTCGGCCTCGCTGCGCCAGGCCGCCGACGAACGGTAGATGGTGTCGACGAACAGGCCGGCCGGCATGAGGTCACCGCGCGGTTCGCTCCGCACAGGCTCCACGGGTAGCGGGCCCTCCGGAGGTCGAACGTGGCCGAGCACCTCCGACCAGTGAGTGAGGGGCACTGCCGCCAGGGGCGTGGACCTGCCGACATCCGACCCGCCGGCGATGGCCTCCCCCACCGGGATGCCGTGCGCGACGTCACGCGCGGTCAGCAGCAGAGCGACGGCGTGCTTGCAGTCCATTCCGACCGGGCAGCTGCACCGGGCCCACCATTGCACGCCACGGGCCCGCCGCTCGGGGCTCGACTCGACAATGACCTGGTAGGTGTCGTCCCGTGACCCCGACACGGTGCCCAGCAGCATCGCGCCCTCGGGCCGCGTGGCCAGGGAGCGGACCCGTCGCTGCGCGGCGTACGCCTGGCCGCGTTCGAAGGTGCGCGAGCCCACCTGCTCCTCGATGGAGCGGTCGCTGAGATCGCCCACCCAGCTTGCTCGGCCCACGCTCCACACCACCACTCGACTCTAGGCGCGAGGTGAGACAGCCCGGGCCGCCTTCCACAGGCTCAGCTGCCCCACTTCTGCGCAAGGGCTCGGATGACCTTCGCGTTGCGGTTGGTGGCCACGCCCATGGCCTTCTCGACCGCCGCGTTGGAGCGCCTGGCCTCGTGGTAGGGCTTGTCGTAGAGCAGGTGTACGAAGCGCCCTCTGACGACGAGGCGCTCCCGGTCGGGCGGGTCGGCCTGGATGGTCTCGGTAGCGGCGGCCGTGGGTGCGGCCTTGAGGAGGCTGACGTAGTGACCGCCGCTCGGGGGGTCGGTCGGCGAGACATTCTCGACGTCGGCCGCCAGCACGGTCAGCTCGGCCGGCGTCAGCGCAACGACCGGAACCTCGAAACCCCGGTCGGCCTCGAGCACCTTCTCAACGGCCGCCTCCAGCCGAGCTCGCGACCGCAGCGACGAGCAGAGGCGCACGTTGCCGGTCTGGATGTGGGTCTCGACGTCGGTGTAGCCAGCTGCCACGAGGGCCTGGCGCAGCTCGGCCATCGGGTAGCTGCGCCCGCCGACGTTGACGGCACGCAGGAAGACGATCCAGGTGGCCATCGCCACAGGCTAGCGAACCGGTGACCCGCAACCCGGGCAGACTCAGCCGGCGCGCTCGGCCGGCACCAACATGACCGGTACGGGCGCCGACCGAAGGATCTTGGACGCCCGCGACCCAAGGAAGAGCCGGGCTCCAACGGCCGAAGAGCTCGGCCCCACGACGAGCAGGTCACCGTCACTCCAGGGGACGTCCCAGATCGCCTTTCCCCACGAGACGCCCTCACCGACCACGAGCGAGTTCGCGAGCCGGTCGGCCAGGGCGGCGTTCTTCACCCCCACCACGGCCTGGAGGGCAGCCTTCGTGCGGGTCACCCACTGTTCGACCACGAGGGCGTCGGCCGAGTCCTCGAGGGTTCCGTAGAACCTCTTCGGGGGTCGGACGGCGAAGGACACGGCACGGAGGTCGGCGCCGACGGTCTCGGCGAGGTGCGCGCCCACGGTGGCCAGGTGGGCGCCACCCGACGATCCCCCGAGGCCGATACTGACCCGGCGGATACGTGAGGTCGGGCCGGAGCGGAACCCACGCGGGGCGAGGAGCACCGGCAGGGGGGCCGTGTGCACGAGCCGGTCGGTGACACTACCGAGCGAGATCCGACCCAGCGAGCCCTTGCTCGATGACCCGAGCACCAGCGCCGACGCGCCCGTGTCTGCGCAGAGCTTGAGCAGTCCAGCCGGGATGGAGGACGCCTGGCGTACCTCGAAGGTCGCCTCGATGTCCTTCGGGAGGCTGGCCCTGGCCTGGTCGAGAACGGAGTTTCCCCAGTCCATGAGCGGCCCGAGGTG
This sequence comes from Terracoccus sp., assembly GCA_040007275.1. GTDB lineage: Bacteria > Actinomycetota > Actinomycetes > Actinomycetales > Dermatophilaceae > DSM-29435. The sequence continues at coordinate 28,679 of JBDTVJ010000018.1, read as the reverse complement.
GTCGCCGTCGACGAGGTCTGGTAGTCCCGCGGCCTGCGGGGTCGCGATGACGACGGCCACCACGAGCGGCTCACCGGTGGAACGCGCCAGTACGTTGGCCAGCTCAAGGGCCGAGGTGCCGCTGTCCTGCCTGGTGTAGGCGACGACGATCGTCACGGCTCACACCGGCGCTACGAGCGAGGCAGCTTCGACGTGGGTGACCGGCACCCCCAGCTCACCCGCTCGGTCGACGACCTCGAACCGCTGCCAGATCGAGTCCGACGCCGGGAGCGTCACGACCACGATCTGGTCGGGGCGGAACTCCTGCACCGCATTCTGCAGAGCGCGAATCGGGCGGTAGTCGCCGAGGGCACCGGTGGCGTCGAGGTGGTGGGCCGACAGGGCCTCGAGGGTCCGGTCCAACCGTCCTTGCGCGGCCTCCGTCGTCGCGTCGCGAACGGACGAGGCCCCATGGGTCGACGCGGTCCCCGTCTCCACCGCACTGGCGGGTACACAGACGTAGTACGTGGCTTTGCCCGTAGAATCGATCCGCTCCAGCTCGCTGATGAGCTCGTCGGCTTCCAGGGTCTGGTTGGCCAGCACGAGAACGCGATGGGCGTTGCCGGTCGGCTCGACCTCGGCCCTGATCGGCAGCCGTGCGATCCGGGCCTTGTTGATGAGGAAGAGGACGATGACGACTCCGAACGACACCAGACTCAGTACCAGCTGGATCCGCACATCCTCGGTCAGCCCCATCTGAACCAGCACCAGCACGATGCCCAGGGCGGTGATCAGCGAGAGCGCAGGGAACCACCACATCTTCACCTTGAGCAAGGAGTCGTCGGTTCGGTAACGAAGGATGATCTGCGAGATCGCGATGAGCAGGTAGACGAACAGGATGACGGCGCCGGAGGAGTTGAGCAGGAAGGAGAACACGGTGTCGGGCGAGACTGCGGCCATGATCACGGCCAGGAAGCCGACCACCGATGAGGCGAGGATCGCCTGCATCGGCACGCCGCGGGAGTTGACCGACACCATCCCGGCAGGGGCCTCGCGACGGGCAGCGAGTACGAACAGCATCCGAGAAGCGGTGTAGAGGCCGGCGTTGAGGCACGACAGCACTGCGGTGAGAACCACGGCGTTCATCACGTGGTCGGCGTACGGGATGCCCATCTCCTGGAAGGCAGCGACGTACGGCGACGCCTGAAGGGTGCTCGAGTTCCACGGCAGGATGACCGAGAGCAGGAAGATCGAACCGACGAAGAAGATCGCGATACGGGTGATGACCGAGTTGGCGGCCTTGGAGACGGCGCGCTCGGGGTTGTCAGACTCGGCGGCGGCGATGGTCGCGATCTCGGCACCGACCATCGAGAAGATGACGGTCACGACTCCAGCTGTAATGGCCACCCCCCCGTTGGGAAAGAACCCACCCTGCGAGGTGAGGTTGCTGAAGTCGAGGTTCGCGTTGGGCCAGATGCCGAAGACGAAGAGCCCGCCGCAGATCAGGAAGATGATGATGGCGCCGATCTTGATGCCGGCGAACCAGAACTCGAACTCACCGAACGAGCTCACGGAGATGAGGTTGGTGCCGGTCATGAGAAGCATGAGGAAGAGGCTGAGCAGCCAGGTCGGCACACCGGGGAGCCAGAAGTTGACGACCTTGGCGCCGGCGACGGCCTCGAAGCCGACGACGATGACCCAGAAGTACCAGTACAGCCAGCCGACGGAGAAGCCGGCCCAGTCACCGAGGGCCCTTCGCGCGTAGTCGGCGAACGAACCCGTCGACGGGTTGGCCACCGCCATCTCGGCGAGCATTCGCATGACCATGATGATGAGCACGCCGCACAGGGCGTAGGTGATGAACGCCCCCGGCCCGGTGGCGTGGATGACCGTACCCGACCCGACGAACAGGCCCGCCCCGATGACGCCGCCCATGGCGATCATCGTCAGCTGACGCTGGTTGAGAGCCTTCTTCAGCTCGGGGCCACCGCCGGACACCTCAGGCCGTCCCGCTGGCGAAGAGCGAACGGCTGGGCTCGGAGCGAGACATGGACATTTACCTCTCGGTCGGTCCGACGCGGCGGCACTGCCCACGGCGATTGGCCAAAAGTATCCACCGATGTGGCTTCTGTCTATGCCACCTGCTTCGCTGTCCAACCAGGGATTGCCCGGCGGGAGGCCTCGGGTGAGCGCCGATACGGCGCCAGCGGCGTTCCGGTGAGACGGCAGTAGGGTCGGGCAGGATGGGCCGCAGGACGGGTGGCCCAATGGGCCACCGACGAGAGATCATCGAGACCACCCGCCGCCGTCCGCCTCGTTGCCTGATCGGCTGCGAGCGAACGTTGGAACCCTATGTCGTGGAAGGATGGTCATGGCAAACGATCACCCCGAGGAGTCGTGGGAGGCCTGGGTCGGTCGGGTCGCCTCCGAGCTCGCAGCGCTGGCCGACGAGGGCTTCGCCACGTATGCCGCCCGCCCGAACACCCGCCCCCACGACGGCACCGACACCACAGCCACCATCCGCAAGCGCTGGCGACTGGGCCGACCCTTTCGGATGCCGTCCACCTCCGACCCGTCGACAGCATCGGCCCCGGCGACGGCGGAGGTACTGCTACAGGTGCGACTGCTCGAGGGGTGGCTCGCGCTGGAGTGCATCGGTGACACCGAGTTCGAAGGGCTCAGCGACCTCTCGGCCGCGCAGCAGAGCCAGCTCGTCGCCCTGGGGTGGGAGCAGGACGCCCAGGACCCGACGTTCAGCAAGACCTACTCGCGGGGCGAGTCAGGGGCGGCGGCCGGTCTGATCGCGCGCAGCCTCCGTGAGGTTCTCGGGGCCGACCGGCCCAGCCAGGTCGACACGCGTCACGCCTGAATCTGCCTGTCACCAGTGGGAAGCGGTCGTCTTCGGCTGCGCGCTGCGCGACCGGGCGAACTCCACTCCCGCTCGCTTCATACCAACGCGATACAGCGGCCGTGCGAATCGCTTGACCCGCCAGGCGATCTGGCCCTCGGGGTCGGTCAGGATGACTTCCTTACGCGCGTCGATGCCGCGGATCACTCTGGCGGCGATCTGGTCGGCCGTGCGGCGCGAGCGGGTGACCATGGCCGCTCCGGCCTGCTCCACCTCGGCGTCGGCACCCCGGAAGGAGTCGGTCAGGTTGGTGCGGAAGAACGACGGACAGATCACCGACACCGCGATGCCGTGTGGGCTGAGCTCATGCACGAGGGTCTCGCTGAGGGCCACGACTCCCGCCTTGACGGTGTTGTAGGCCGACATCCCGGGAGCGTGGACCAGACCGGCGAGTGACGCGGTGTTGACGATGTGACCACTGCCCTGACGTTTGAACAACGCTGTGAACGTGCGACATCCGCGCACCACTCCCAGCAGGTTGATGTCGACGATCCACTGCCACTCCTCCATCGTGGCGACATCGATACGCCCGGCGGCCGCCACCCCTGCGTTGTTGACGAGCAGGTCGAGCCCGCCCATCGTCGCCACCACGTGTTCGAGAGCGGCGTCCCAGGCCTCGTCGCTGCGCACGTCGAGCGACACGTAGTCGACCAGCGCCGGGAGGGTGGCCGGTCGGTCGGCACTGACGTCGGTGGCCAGCACCTGGTCACCCCGGGCGGCGAACGCCTTGACCAGGGCCAAGCCCAGGCCGGAGGCCGCACCGGTCACCAGAACGCGGCGTGACGCCGGCGAGCGCGGGCGTAAGGGTAGCGACCGGAGAGGCATAGGGGCGACCCTAGTCCTGCGCCCGGGGGACGCGTCCGGCCTCGTCGGTCGAACAGCACGCAGACAGTGAAACCACTGATGCCCAATCGGGTAACCGACCGGAGTCGTTCGGCCGCCAGCACGGAACGGCTGGCCGGGGCCGCTGCACCTGGCGAACTAGGTGCGATGACTGACAACGGCAGCATGCCCAGATCGCCCCTTCGTGAACGACGGGGCCCCTTCAGTGGTGACTCCTCTGCTCTCTACGCGGTTGAGCGCCCGGGGCATCGGCACATCAGCAGGTGATGCAGGCCGGGCCACCTCGAGCATGCTGCCGACCGGGCCGTCGGGAAACGCGAGCCCGGCGTTCTGCACTCCGTTGAGCGTCAGCACCGTCAGGTCGATCCCGTATCGGTTGAGGGTTCTCGGCACCACCGCCACCGCCCGCGGGAAAGGGACAGACGCCGTTCACCGGGTGCGGAGCGGAGGGCTTGAGACCGCCACCCGCTACCGACTGGCGACGAGCCGGTCGGATGCCGTCAGGCTCCGCGGCGCCGCCGGTCAGCGCAGGCGCAGAGTCACCTTGCCGAGGGCGCGACGCTCATCGATCTCGACCAGGGCGGCAGCGGCATCCGCCAGCCGGTGGGTGCTGCCGATCGGCGGATCGAGGGCGCCCCGTTCGAGCAACGGGAGGATGGCGTCCCACTGGGTGCGCAGGTAGGCCCGGCCGGAGCTCCAGAAGGCTCCCCAACCGACGCCCACGACGCTGATGTTGTTCAGCAGCAGGCGGTTCACCTTGACCTCGGGGATCGTTCCAGCGGTGAAACCGATGACGAGCAGGCGCCCCTCCGGCGCAAGGGAGCGCAGGCTGTCGGTGAAGCGGTCGCCGCCGACCGGGTCGACCACGACGTCCACCCCCCGGCCGCCGGTCAGCTCCTTCACCCGGGCCAGGAAGCCGTCGGCCAGCACCGCCTCGTCGGCGCCGGCCACCCGAGCCGTCTCGGCCTTGGCCTCGCTCGACACGACCGCGATGACCCGAGCGCCCATCGCCTTGGCGAGCTGGGTGGCAGCGGTGCCGATGCCCCCGGCGGCGCCGTGGACCAGTACCGTCTCGCCGGCCTGCAGGTGGCCCCGGCGCACGAGGGCGAAGTGCACCGTCAGGTAGTTCATCGGCAGGGCAGCGCCGATGGCGAACGACACGGCATCCGGCAGCGGAAAGACGAGCTCCTCGGGAACGGCCACGGTCTCGGCGAAGGCGCCGAGGATCGGGAAGGCCGCCACCCGGTCACCGGCCGCGAACGAGCTGTTCGAGGCGGCTTCGCGAACCACGCCCGCGCACTCGGAGCCGGGAGTGAACGGCAGGTCGGGCCGCATCTGGTAGAGCCCCTTGGTCATGAGCACGTCGGGGAAGTTGACCCCGGCCTCGTGCACGTCGATGAGCACCTGCCCGGCGTCGAGGGTGGGCTCGGCCACCTCCGCCACGGCGACGCTCGCCGGCCCGTCGAGAGATGTGACTCGAACTGCTCTCATCTGCGCTACCTCGTCTGATCCTCGGTGTCTTCGTGCGACCGACCCTAGCCGTGGCGCCGCGCAGACCCGCGGGCCGACCCGGATGCCGGCACGGCGGCGTGCACCGCCGCGCCCTACGCTGGCTTTGTGATGGTGCCGCTGACCCGACTGCCCGATGGCACCGTCAAGCAGGTGAGCCCCTTCACCGGCACCCAGGTCTGGACCCTGCCCGGGCGGGCAGCGCGACCGCTCGCTGTTCCCGAGGGTGCCGCCCAGCCGCTCGACCCCGCCCTCCACGACGGACACTGCGCGTTCTGCTGGGCCAGGATGATCGAGACCACGCCCGAGATCGCCCGGGTGGTGCACGACGAGGCCCACCGCTGGCGGGCGCTGCGTGAGATTGGCCCCGAGTCGCTCTGGTCGACGACGCCGCAGTTCCGACTCTTCCCGAACCTGTTCGAGATTCTCAGCTACGACTACTGGCACCTGTCGCACGGGTTCGAGCCGACCCCGGAGTCGCAGACCCGACGCGCGGCCTACCTCGCCTCACCCGCCGGTCGGGCCCAGCTCGTGTCGCTGGCTCGCATCCGGATGCGAAGCCGTGGCGCCCCGGGATGGGATGCCGAGCCGCTCGCCGAGTCGGACCTCGACCGCGAGTCGGTGGGTCTCTTCGCCGGCAACCACCAGGTGATCGCGGCCCGCCGCCACTACCTCGACGGAGCGACCGACGACTCACAGCTCGCGTCGTCTGGGACTCTCACTCCCGAGGAGCACTGGCAGTACACGGCGTTCGCGATCTCAGCCATGCGCGACCTCTATCGGGGCAACCCCCATGCGCGTTACGTCTCGGTCTTCCAGAACTGGCTGCGTCCGGCGGGGGCCTCGTTCGACCACCTGCACAAGCAGCTCGTCGCAATCGATGAGTTCGGGGCCCAGATCGAGCGCGAAGCGGCGCGGGCGCGGGCCGAACCCGAGTTCTACCAGCGCTGGGGCGCCGGGTATGCCGCCGAGCAGGGCCTGATCGTGGCCCGCACTCCCACGGCCGTCGCCTTCGCCGGGGTGGGCCATCGCTACCCGTCGCTCGAGGTGCACACCACCCGCCCCGACTGCCCGCCGTGGCAGCTCGCCGACGACGAGGTGCGCGACTTCTCCGACCTGCTGCACGCCTGTCATGCGGCTACCGGAGTCCACGTTCCGACGAACGAGGAATGGCATCATCGCCCACCCTCGCTACACCTCCCGATGCCGTTGCGGGCCGTGCTCAAGTGGCGGGTGTCGACCCTGGCCGGCTTCGAGGGGGGCACCAAGATCTACGTCAACACCATCGACCCGTGGACGGTTCGCGATCACACCAGCGGCCGCCTGCGTGAGCTCGCCTCGCACGAACTGATCTCCGACCGGGTACAGCTCGTCCACTCAGGGGCGTGACGGCCACCTGACCGTTGGGTCTGGTGGCCACGGCAGCCGCCGGGACGGCTGGTCGGCGAATCAGGACGTGAAGGCCATCGCCTCGGTGAGGTCGGCCCGGCGCAGGTCACGCTGGTCGAGCAGGTAGTTCTGGCGCATCAGCCACGGCGCCGAATCACCCTGTCGGGGCAGCACCCCCTGCGATCGGCGCACGTATCCCGAGGTGAGTGGGAGCAACGGGAGTCCGGAGAGACCGTCTGGGGCCTGCGGGGTCGCCGAACGCCAGCCCCGCTGCTGCATCAGGTTGAGCAGGCGGCACACGTACCGGCTGGTGAGGTCGGCACGCAGCGTCCACGACGCGTTGACATAACCGACGCAGGCCGCCAGGTTCGGCACTCCCCCGAACATCGCACCCCGGTAGGTGAGCAGCGTGCCGCTCTGCTGGGCCTGCCCGTCGACGCGGATGGCGATACCGCCGGCGAACTTCAGGGTGAGGCCGGTAGCGGTCACGATGATGTCGGCATCGAGCTCGCGGCCCGAGGTCAGCAGGATGCTGCTCGAGGTGAAGCGGTCGACCGTGTCGGTCACCACGCGGGCCCGTCCGCCGCGCAGCGCCTTGAACAGGTCACCGTCGGGCACCAGACACAGCCGCTGGTCCCACGGGTCGTAGGCCGGCTGGAAGTGCTCGCGCACCACCTCGGCCGACCCGATGCCTCGCTCCGCCCCCTTGGTCAGCATGGCCCGGGCGATCTTCGGCCGGCGCCTCGTCAGCTGGTAGAACGCCGAGGTGGTGGCGATGTTCTTGTAGCGCACCAGCCTGGCGGCTGCGCCCCTCGGCAGAACCCTGCGGGCGAGCTCGCCCGCTCGGTCGCGTCGGGGCAACGACGTGACCCACGTCGGGCTGCGCTGGAGCATGGTCACGTCGGCGCCGCGCTCCTCCAGCGCGGGCACGAGGGTGACGGCGGTGGCACCCGAACCGATCACGACCACCTTGCGTCCAGCCACGTCGAGATCCTCGGGCCAGAACTGAGGGTGTACGACCGGCCCGACGAACTCCTCGCTTCCGGCGAACTGCGGCGAGTGACCGCGCTCGTAGTCGTAGTAGCCGCAGCACAGGTAGAGGAAGCCGCAGGTCAGCTGCTGGCGCACCCCGTCGCAGTCGACGGTCACGGTCCAGCGGGCCTGATCGCTCGACCAGTCGGCCGCTACGACGGCGTGACCGAAGCGGATGCGTTCATCGATGCCGAACTTCGTCGCCGTCCGACCGATGTAGTTGCGGATCTGGTCGCCGTCGGCGATAGAGTCACGGCCCTCCCACGGTTCGAAGGGGTAGCCGAGCGTCGCCATGTCGGAGTCGGAGCGAACCCCCGGGTAGCGGAACAGGTCCCACGTGCCCCCGACCGCATCGCGGGCTTCGAGCACCGCGTAGGACGCGCCGGGGCACATGGTCTGCAGCCGGTAGGCGGCCCCCACACCGGAGAGCCCGGCGCCGACCACGAGCACGTCGAGGTGTTCGATCACCACCTCATTCTCGCCTGCCGCCCTTGTGACGTAGGCCGCTGGGTTGCCTACCCGACGGTAACTTCGCACTACGCTCGGCGGGGTGACCTTCTACCCGCACCTGCTCGAGCCGCTCGACCTCGGCTTCACGACGTTGCCCAACCGGGTGGTGATGGGTTCGATGCACACCGGCCTGGAAGACCGGGCCCGAGACGTCGACCGGCTGGCCGCCTACTTCGCCGAACGTGCCCGCGGTGGTGTGGGACTCATGGTGACAGGCGGGTTCGCCCCCACCCTCGCCGGCACGCTCTACCCCGGAGGGTCGTCACTGACCACCAGGCGGCAGGCCCGACGGCACGAGCGCATCACCCGGGCCGTGCACCGCGAGGGCGGCAAGATCGCCCTGCAGATACTGCACGCCGGCCGCTACGCCTACCACCCGCTCGCCGTCTCCGCGTCGGCGCTGAAGTCTCCGATCTCCCCCTTCCGGCCCCGTGCCCTGACCGCGGCCGGAGTGCGTAGACAGGTCGCCGCCTACGGTCGTTGCGCCCGACTCGCACGGGAGGCGGGCTACGACGGCGTGGAGATCATGGGATCAGAGGGTTACCTGATCAACCAGTTCCTCGCCCCACGCACCAACCACCGCACCGACGAGTGGGGTGGCTCGGACACCAACCGGCAGCGACTGCCCGTCGAGATCGTCCGCGCCGTGCGGGCGGCGGCCGGGCCCCACTTCATCGTGATGTACCGGCTGTCGATGCTCGACCTCGTCGAGGACGGCCAGAGCTGGGACGAGGTGGTGTCGTTGGCCCGGGCCGTCGAGGCCGCCGGAACCACCCTGATCAGCACCGGCATCGGCTGGCACGAGGCGCGCGTGCCCACCATCGTGACCTCGGTGCCACGGGGCGCCTTCGTCGACGTGACGGCGGCTCTGAGGCCGCACGTCAGCGTGCCCGTGGTCGCCTCGAACCGGATCACCATGCCCGACCTCGCTGAACGCATCGTGGCCGACGGAAAGGCCGACCTCGTGTCGATGGCGCGGCCGCTGCTCGCCGACCCCGACTGGGTCGCCAAGGCCCGGGCCGGAGCGGCTGACGAGATCAACACCTGCATCGCGTGCAACCAGGCCTGCCTCGACCACACCTTCGCCCGCAAGACCGCATCCTGTCTCGTCAACCCCCGAGCCGGGTACGAGACGACGCTCGTGCTGGGTCGGACTCGTCAGGTCAGGTCGGTGGCCGTCGTCGGAGCCGGCCCGGCCGGCCTCGCCGCCGCCACCTCGCTCGCCGAACGAGGGCACGAGGTCGAGCTCTTCGAGGCCGCCGATGATCTCGGCGGCCAGTTCGCCATCGCCATGCGGATCCCCGGCAAGGAGGACTTCGCTGAGACGATCCGCTACTACCGGCGCCGACTCGAGAAGCAGGGCGTCAAGGTGCACCTGGGAACCCGGGCCGGCGCCGACGACCTGACCGGCTTCGACGAGGTCGTGCTGGCCACCGGCGTCGTGCCGCGCATCCCGCAGATACCCGGAATCGACCACCCGAAGGTCGTGACCTACGCCCAGCTGGTGCTCGGCGAGACGGTGGCGGGTGACTGCGTGGCCGTCATCGGCGCGGGTGGCATCGGTGTCGACGTGTCGGAGTTCCTCACCCATCCACGCTCACCCTTGAGCGCGGAGCAGTGGATGGCCGAGTGGGGTGTCGGCGCCCTCGGCGAGTCCCGGGGTGGCCTGGCCACGCCGCGGCCCACGGCATCCCCGCGCGAGGTGCACCTGCTTCAGCGCAAGGAGAGCGGGGTCGGGACGGGGCTCGGTAAGACGACCGGCTGGGTGCACCGGGCATCCCTGAAGGCCAGAGGAGTCCACCTCCACACTGGGGTCACCTACGAACGCATCGACGACGCCGGCCTGCACATCAGCCAAGGCGAGAACCGTTCACACACGACCGTCATCGCGGCGGACACGATCGTCGTCTGCGCCGGTCAGGAGTCGGTGAACGACCTTGTGGCCGAGCTGCGCGGACGCGCGGCTCGCGTGCACGTCGTCGGTGGCGCCGACATCGCCGTCGAGCTCGACGCCAAGCGGGCGATTCGCCAGGCGACCGAGCTGGCGACGCGCATCTGACCCCCGCCCGGCCACCCCACCACCGCGCGGTCAGTGCGCCCCGCCCAGCAGGTCGTGCATCAGGTTCGCGGCCTCGTCGGCGCCGTCTTCCGCGCCGACCCGCCTACCGAGGTCACTGGCGGCCGACGTCACGTCCGGTGAGAGGGCTACCTCGAGCGCCCGTCCGAGGCGGTCAGCATTGAAGTGCTTGCGGGCCAGGGGAACGGAGCCGACGCCGAGATCGGCAACCCGCCGCCCCCAATAGGGTTGGTCGGCGATGTGCGGAACGACCACCTGAGGTGTACCCGCGCCCAGGGCGGCCGCCGTGGTGCCGGCACCACCGTGGTGGACGACCACCGCACAGCGCGGGAAGAGCCACTCGTGGGGCACCGACCCGACGGCCATCACGCCAGGGGGAAGGGATGCCGCCCCGAGATCGGCCCATCCCGAGCTGACGATGCCCCGACAGCCGGCCCGGCGCAGCGCACTGACGAAGGCTCTCACCACCCCGTCCGGGTTGCCGGTCGGCATCGAGCCGAAGCCGAGGTAGACGGGCGCTGACCCGTGGTCGACGAAGGCGCGAAGGGCCGGGTCGACAGCGCACGGGTCGGACGGGTCGGATGCCGTCGGGAACCAGAAGCCGGTCTGCCGGATGGCGGCCGGCCAGTCGGGTGACCGCGGTACGACGAGCGGGCTCGCCGCGAGCAGGGTGGGGGTACGCCGGGCGGCCGCGGCGTACCCGAGCATCGTGCGCCCGGGCAGGCCGCGCCGGCGGCGCAACACGTCACCGGTCGAGCGCACGACGCTCCAGGCCGCCTGCGCCGCGAGCCAGCTCCAGCCGAGATTCAGCACCGATCGCGACGTGGGCAGCAGAGCGAAGGTCGACGACCTGCCGAAGGCCGTCGGCCACACGGGCTGGAACGTCGCGTGGACGTGAGTGGTGCGCCGACCCTTCACCGCGCCCACCAGTGTGTCGACGGCGTCGAAGGTCAGCGCACTCGACACGACGGCATCCGCCGAACCGACGAGGCGTTCGAGGTCGTCGGCGAGCGTTGACGCGACGTGGCGCATCACGGTCCGCATCAGTCGCGCCTCGCGAACCTGGTTGGTGCTCGACCCGCCGAGCCACTCACGTCCGATGTCGGACTCGATGCCGCCACGCAGGTCGAACGAGAGCGGCTCGAAGGCGAGTCCGTGCGCGAGCACCAGGCCTCGGAACTCGTCCGCGGCGGCCAGCGACACGGTGTGCCCGAGCCGGTGGAGTGCCTCGCCCAGGCCGATGAACGGCTGGACGTCGCCGCGCGAACCCATCCCGACGAGCAGCACCCTCACTCGAGCAGCTCACGCACCCGGGGAACGACCTCCTCCGCGTACAGACGGATGCACTCCAGCCGCCGTTCGTGCGGCAGGGTACCGAAGGAGTACTTGAGCTGGAAGCGCGAAATCCCAAGGGAGCGGGCGGTATCCGCGATCTTGGCCGCCACCGTCTCGGGTGAGCCGCAGTACACCGCACCTTCGGGCCCGAGCTGCGCTCGCGCCTGGCCCTCGCTCATCGGCGGCCACCCACGCTCGCGACCCAGCTGGTTCATGAACGGGATGAAGTGCGGCAGGAACTGCTCGACCGCCTGCTCGTCGGTGGCCGCGACGTAGCCGGGCGAGTGCACCCCGATGGGCAGCTCGGGCTGACCCATCTCGGTGAGAGCGCGACGGTACAGATCGGCCAACGGCACGAACTGCTTCGACGACCCTCCGATGATCGCGATGATGATGGGGAGACCGTAGTGCGCGGCTCGAACCACTGACTGCGGGGTTCCCCCCACCCCGACCCAGGTGCGCAACCGCCCCGACTCGGTGGCCGGCACGACGCCGTCGACCTCGACGGGCGGGCGGAACGTACCCGTCCACGACACCGGCCCTTCGGTCAGCACCGCCACCAAGAGGTCGAGCTTTTCGGAGAACAGGGTCTCGTACTGCTGCAGGTCGAGGCCGAACAACGGAAACGACTCGACGAACGAGCCTCTGCCGACAGTGATCTCGGCGCGCCCGTGGCTGATGGCGTCGAGCGTCGAGAAGCGCTGGAAGACCCGGATCGGGTCTTCCGAGCTGAGCACGGTGACCGACGTGCCAAGCCTGATGCGCTCCGTACGGGCCGCGAGCGCGGCGAGCACGGTGTCGGGCGCGCTGATCGCGAAGTCGGGGCGGTGGTGCTCGCCGATGCCGAAGAAGTCGAGGCCCAGCTGATCGGCGAGCTCGCCCTCGGCCAGCACCTCGCGGATGACGACGGCCGGATGCAGCGGGGTGCCGTCGGTGCCACCGGTCTCGTTCGCCACGTCTCCGAAGGTGTCGAGTCCGAGTTCGAGGGTCATGCCTCCATCGTAGGGAGTGCCGGGTCAGCGCCGAGGGTCCACACCCGGCGCTCGACCGGGTTCCAGCGGCGCAGGGAGGTGATCGCCCCCTCCAGCTCGTCCAGGCGCCCGAGCGCCTCCACCACTGCGCTGAGCTGGCCACGGTCGACGCCGCGCGCCAGGGTCACGTGGGGGGTCCACCGGCCGGGGAGCACGAGATCCGCCACTCCCTCGCCGCCGGCCATCAGAGCCGCGACGGCGGACTGGAGCCGCAACAGGGGCTCGCTCGGTACGACGAGATGGGCGACGACGAGCCGGCGACCGCCGAGGAGCACGAGCGGACCCAGGCGGCACTCCAACGCCAGCCCCGACCCTGGGCCCGTGGCGAGCTCCAGGAGCGACTGCTCCACGGCAGCCGGGAGCCGCTCGGCCACCGACAGGGTCAGGTGCGGGCTGTTCGACTGGCCGCGGTGGCTCGCCTGGCTCGGCAGTCCCGCCTCGGCAAGCACCGCCCACCGGCGGCGCACCGCGGCGTCGGTGGCCTCGTCGAAGATCCCCTCGACCGACTGTCTTGGCGACACGCTCACCGGTCGAGGGTGGCCAGCATCCGGGCCAGCGAACGTCGCTCGGCGGCACTGAGATCACCGAAGAAGTGCTCGGCGTCGGTCCGGCGGGCAGCGTCGACCTGGGCCAGCACCGCTCCCCCCTGCGGTGTGAGCCGCACGTTCATCGCCCGTCGGTCGTGCGGGTCGGGCTCGCGGGCCACCAGGCCCCGCTCCTCGAGCCGGTCGATGACATCGGTCGCCGAACGGGGTGCGATCCGCAGGTGCTCGGCCACGACGCCGAGCCGGGTCGGTCCGTGGCGCCCGACGACCCGCAGCGCCCTGCCGTCGTGGGGCGCGAGGTCGACCGGGCCCAGGGCGTGCGACCACCGGCGACGCAGGGCCCGCGCGGCCCCCATGAGCAGCTCGTCGAGGCCAGGCTCGGTAGCGGCCACGGGCTCGGGGATCACGTCATCCGCAGGGGCCATGCCCAGCAGCATACGGCCCAACTTGCTGCTTTCCCTCATTGTGAGGTAACCTCATCATCATGAACCGGAGAACAGAGATGGAGTAGCCCTTGAAACCCCCCACTGAAAGCACCAGCCCCGACACCCGTTCCACAGTCGGAGGCCGCGGCGGCCGCGGTCCCGTCAAGATCGACCCCAGAGACCGAGCCCAGCTCGACGAGTCACCCGTGTCGGTGCGCCGAGTCGTCGAACTGTTCAGCCCCCACCGCCGCACGGTGGCCGTCGTCACCGCGACGGTCGCGGCTATCTCGGTCATCTCGATGGCCAGCCCCTTCCTGCTGCGCGCGGTGATCGATGACGCCCTTCCCCACCAGAACGTGAGCCTGCTGCTCTGGGCCGTGGGCGGCATGGTGGCGGTGACCGTCATCACCTCGCTGCTCGGCGTGGTGCAGACCTGGCTGACCACCGCCGTCGGCCAGCGCGTCATGCACGGCCTGCGCACCGATGTCTTCCGCCACCTGCAGCGCCAGTCGATCGCGTTCTTCACCCGTACCCGCAGCGGCGAGGTGCAGTCGAGACTCACCAACGACATCAGTGGCGTGCAGTCGGTCATCACCTCGACCGCCACCTCGATCGCAAGCAACGTGACGACGGCCATCGCCACCGCGGTCGCCATGGTCGCGCTCAGCCCCCGGCTGTCGCTGCTCTCGCTCGTCGTCATCCCGCCGGCCGTCTGGATGACCCGTCGGGTGGCTCTGCTGCGTCGCGACATCACCTCGGCCCTGCAGCGGCGTCTCGCCGACCTGCAGAGCCAGGTCGAGGAGGGGCTCAGCGTCAGTGGCGCCACCCTCATCAAGACCCTTGGAGCAGGCCAGACAACGGCCGACCGCTTCACCGAGACCTCGACCGACCTCATCGACCTCGAGCTGCGCTCGCAGCTGGCCGGGCGCTGGCGGCTGGCCACGATGCAGATCATCTTCGCGGCCATCCCGGCCGTGATCTACCTGGCAGCCGGCTTCCCCGCCACCTCGGGCGGTATGACGATCGGCACCCTCATCGCGTTCACCACGCTGCAGGCCGGCATCTTCCGCCCGCTGATGGGCCTGCTCAACGTCGGCGCCCAGTGGGTCACCTCAATGGCTCTCTTCAGCCGCATCTTCGGCTACCTCGACCTCCCCGTCGAGCTCGCCCCGCCGACCCACCCCGTCACGGTCGACCCCGACCGCGTGCGGGGCGACGTGCGCTTCGAGGGTGTGCGCCTCAGCTACGAGCCGGATGCCGCCGACCCGCGGTTCGCGGTCGACGACGTCACGCTCAACGTGCCCGCAGGTACCACCCTGGCCCTCGTCGGCGAGACCGGTTCCGGAAAGTCGACCCTGGCCGGGCTGCTCTCCCGGCTGCACGACCCAGGCCGCGGCCGGGTCACCATCGACGGGATCGACCTGCGCGACCTGGCCCCGGAAGATCTCGCCCGCATCGTCGGCGTCGTGTCGCAGGACACCTATCTCGTACACGCCTCGATCCGGGACAACCTGCGGCTGGCCGCTCCCGAGGCCAGCGAGCTCGATCTCTGGCGGGCTTTGGAGGCCGCGCAGGTGTCCACGCTCGTCGCCGGGCTGCCCGACCAGCTCGACACCCTCGTGGGTGCCCGCGGCCACCGGTTCTCCGGCGGCGAGAAGCAGCGCCTGGCCATCGCCCGCACGCTGTTGCGCAACCCGAGGGTGCTCATCCTCGACGAGGCGACGAGCGCCCTCGACAACGAGACCGAGCGCGAGCTGCAGACCGCGATCGACCGGCTGATGGCCGGCCGCACGACTCTGACCATCGCCCATCGACTCTCCACGATCCGTGGCGCAGAGCAGATCGCGGTGCTCGACCACGGGCACGTCGTCGAGCTGGGCAGCCACGACGAGCTGATGTGCCAGGCCGGCCGCTACGCCCGCCTCGCCGGCGGCCGTTCCGAGCCGTCGGCCCTCACGGCCGCCTGACTCTGCCGGGCGGAACACCGTCGAGGTTGAGCAGGAGGTGGCTTGAACCCGCAGCCGGCAGGGCAGGCGGGTCACGAGGCCACGGAACGTGCGAGACCCACGTGCCAGCCCGCCGCGACCTCTTCGGGTAAGGGTGTGACACCGTGTGCCCATGGACCTTCCCGACCAGCGGGCCCTGCGCGAGCCCTCCCAGCGGGTCTCCCCGCGAGCCGTGCGGATGTGGACGGTCGAGGCTCTCTTCTCTGTCGCCTGGTTGTTCGGTGGGCTGGCCGTCTGGTGGTTCCTCGACACCGACTCCCGCACCGCTCAGTGGGTGACCGGCGCCATCCTGCTCGCCGTCTCGGCCGGCTACGTCACGATCATGCCGCGATGGCGCTTCCGCGTGCACCGCTGGGAGGCAACCTCGTACGCGATCTACACCCAGACCGGCTGGATCAGGCAGGAGCGACGTATCGCGCCGCTCAGCCGCGTGCAGACCGTCGACCTCGAACGCGGCCCGGTGGCCCAGCTCTTCAAGCTCGCCTCCGTCACCGTGACCACGGCGTCGGCGGCCGGGCCGGTCAAGGTGCACGGGCTCGAGCTGGCGGTGGCGGAAGAGCTGGTCGAAGGGCTCACCGCAGCGGCCGTGGCCGAGAAGGGCGACGCCACGTGAGCGAACACCTGCCCGAGCCCGAGTCGGGCCCAGACCCGGCGCCGGGGCGCGTCCCCGAGCTCGGCTGGCGTCGGCTCGACGCCCGGATGCTGCTCATCCATCCCCTTGAGACCCTGATCCGCGCCCTCCCGGCCGTGCTCGCGATCTTCCTCGCTCGCACAGGTTCCGACAGCAACGAGCGCTGGGAGCTGATCGCGGTGCCGGTGATCCTCGCGTTCGGCGTGCTGCGGTGGGTGACGACGCGCTACCGCATCCAGGGCGGTCAGATCGAGCTGCGTCGGGGGTTGCTCAACAAGCAGACCACGACGGCGCGGCTCGACAAGGTGCGCACCGTCGACCTCACGGCCAAGATCTACCACCGGGTGCTCGGCCTGGCCAAGGTCGAGATCTCGACCGGAAGCTCGGCGAAGGAACGCCTCGTGCTCGACTCGCTCCGGGCCCAGCAGGGTCGCAGGCTTCGCGCCGAGCTGTTGCACCGTGTCGACCCGGCGGTCACCGCTCTGCCGGCGCCCACCGGCGTGCCCGTCGACACCACGGCGTTGGACGACACGGCATCCGGGCCCCTCACTGGCGGTGACGTCGAGCTGCTGCGCCTCGACCTCGGCTGGGTGCGTTACGCGCCACTGACGCTGACCGGGCTGGCCAGCGCCGCCGCCGTCGTCGGATTCGCCAGCCAGGGCCTGCGCACCATCGGCGACGAGAACGACACCGTCGAGTCCGGCGCCCGGTGGGTGGCTGAGCTCGAGTGGTGGACCGACCTGCTGCTCGTGGTCGTCGTGATCTCGGCGCTCGCGGTGATCGCCTACGTGCTGACCTTCTGGGGCTTCCGTCTCACCCGCAACCAGCTGGGCAGCCTGCACACCCGCCGCGGGTTGCTGACGAAGCGGGAGACGAGCATCGACCACGCCCGCGTGCGCGGCATCCGCTTCGACGAGCCCCTGGGGCTGCGCCTCGCGGGTGGGCGCCGTCTGAAGGTCGTCACGACCGGCCTGTCGCACGAGCGCGGCGGCAGCGACTGGCTGTGCCCGCCGGCCCCGGCGGCCGTGGTCACCGGGCTGGCTCGCACCATCGTTGCCGATGAAGATGCCGTGGCCGGGATTCTGCAGCAGCACGGTCCGGCCGCTCGTCGTCGCCGCCTCACCCGCGCGGTGGTGCCGGTGCTCGTGCTGCTGGTCGCGCTCGCCGCCGCGACCCTGGCGTGGAGCTGGCCATTGGCGGTCGTCGCACCGCTGCCGATCCTGCTCCCTGCGGCCGTCGCCCTGGCCCGCGACCGGTATGCCGGTCTCGGCCACCGGGTGACGCCTGACCACCTGGTGGCGCGCGAGGGGTCGCTCGACCGTCGGCGCGTGGTGCTCGACCGCTCAGGCGTCATCGGATGGAAGGTGGAGCAGTCGTTCTTCCAGCGCCGAGCCGGCATCGCGACCCTCGTCGCGACCACCGCCGCCGGGCAGCAGCACTACGACCTGGTCGACGTCCCGCTCGAACGGGCGTACGCCGTGATCGGCGAGATCAGCCCCGACCTGCTGGCCGAGTTCCAGCCCCTCGACTGTGCGTCTGACACCACCGCGCCGCCACACGGGTCAGAGGCGCAATAGGTTGTGCGTTCGGCACCCCTGCGGCTCCACGAGTGCCGAACGCGCAGACACCTGGACGCACGCCTAGCGAGACTGCAGCAGAGCCGCGATCTCGAGCTGCCCCTTCGACTGCGCGTGCTGCAGTGCGGTCACCCCGTCACGGTCGGCCAGCGCCGGGTCGGCCCCTGCCGCCAGCAGGGTGGCGACAATGCGCTGGTGGGAGGGGCCGCCGTCGCCGAGGATGACCGCCTCCAGCAGAGCGGTCCAGCCCAGCCGGTTCACGTGGTTCACGTCGATGCCGGTCGTGACGACCCGGGCGACGTAGTCGGCGTGCCCCCGCTCGCTGGCCGGGATCACCGAGACCCCGCCGTAGCGGTTGACGACCCTCAGGTCGGGGGTGACTGGCAGCAGCGCCTCGAGCATGGCCACGCTTCCCGTGACGCCGGTGACCAGCCAGGGGGTGTCGTGACGGTCGTCGAGCGCATCGGGGCTCGCCCCCATCGCCACGAGCAGCCTTGCGGTGTCGACGTGGTCGGAGGTCGCCGCGAGTAGCAACGCGGTGCGCTCCCGGCTGTCTCGCGCCTCGAGCTTGGCCCCCCAGCGAAGGGCGAGCGCCACCCGGTCGGCGTCACCCTCTGCCGCGCCTGCCAGCAGCTCCGCGTCGGGGCGGGCCACCCGCTTGGCGGAGGCGGCCTTCTCGAGCACGGTTTCGAGCAGCGGGAAGCCGCGCTGCCGAGCCATCTCTCGGGGCGTGAGGCCCTCGCTGCGAGACGGGGTGGTGAAGCCAGCCCCTCCGGCGACAAGCACCCGCAGCGTGTCGACGTAGTCATCAGTGTTCGCGCCGAGCCAGACGGCCTCGTGCACCGCTTGGTAGCCGATGCGGTTCACGTGGTCTCGGTCGATCCCCGCCTGCAACAGCTGACCGACGACGAGTGCATGGCCGCGTTCGGCGGCCCGGATGAGGCCGGTGCCGTTCCAGCTGTCCTTGTCGTTCACCTCCGCGCCGCTTCGCAGGGTCAGCCGGAGCAGCTCGAGGTGGCCCTCGCTCGTCGCGATGAGGTAGGCCGACTCCATCGCGCCGTCCTGGGCGTTGACGTCTGCACCGCGCCTCACGAGCTCGGTCGCCCGCATCACGTCGTTCTTCCAGGCCGCGGCCCGCAGCTGCTCGTCGAGCCCGTTCTGTTCGGCAGCCGAGCGTTGTGCGGTCATGCCGGTGGGGGTCGCTCCGGTGGTCGGCGACATGGGCGCCTCCTTCGTGGTCGGTGTCGGGCTCGTCGTCCGCACGCTGGTCGGCCGCACTGTCATCGTCGGGGTCGAGTTCGAGTTCGGCAGAACGGCATCCGAGCTCGTACAGCCCGACAGGGCTACACCCGCGAGCGCCGCGGCGACCACGGTGCGACAACTCATCCCCCTCATCGTGCCAGTGGGTGGGTGACGACCTCGTAGGGCCCCGACGCGACCGGCTCGTCGAACTTGCTGTCGACGTAGAGGGTGCGGCCCCAGAGGTTCTTCGCGGTCGTCAGCACCCGCTCCGGATCGGTGGCCTGCTGGCGCACGAGGCGCGCCGAGCGCCCCGACGCGTCGAGCCGAAGCGTCGCGATCATCCGCTGAAAGTTGCGCACGACCGTGAGACTGCTGCCCTGTCGAACCAGGCCGTCGGCCCCGGTGAGGTCGGCGCCGCCGGTTCCGACCGCCGAGACCGCACGGGTACGCAGGTCGAAGCGCCAGAGGTCACCGGTGGTGCCCTGCGCAACAACGAGGGCGCGGCGGTCGGCTGTCACGACGATGCCACCGAGGTTGAAGCCCTTGGTGGTCTCGATGGTTCCCGTGGCGTCGCCCCACAGGTCGACACCCCAGCCGGTGGCGCCTGCCGCGACCCGGAACACCTGGGGCGCGTTGGAGTTCGTGAAGTAGGCGGCGCCGTCTGGCCCGATGGCCACGTCGTTGAGGAACACGTTGTCACCGGGCACCCGCAGGGCCACCAGCAGCCGACCACTCGGCGAGTACACCCAGAGGTCGGGCCGCCCCGTGCCAATCCCGTTCGGGCCACCCGCGACGTAGACCCGACCGACGGCGTCGACGGTGACACCGCGAGCGGTGAACCGACCGTCTGCGCCGTCGCCCGGGAGCCACTCCTGCGTGCGACCGAAAAGGACCGCACCGCGGTGGATCTCACCACCGGTGACCTCGCTGACGTAGAAGCGCCCCGTGCGCTGGTCGGCACCGATTCCCTCGAATTTCGACCCCCCGTCGTCGCCGGTCAGCCGGTAGGTGCCCGGCAGCGGGTGCTGGCCGATGGATGCCGTCGCGTTGGCGGACGCGATCGATGACGTCGTGGACGCCACCGAGTCCGTCGATCCCGTACGGCCGCTCGGCGCGGCCGAGGCGATGGGAACGACGACGAACGGAAGGGTGGCCGTGGCGACGATCGCGAGGGCGGTTCGTTTCATGGTGGCTCCTGGGGCGAGGTCGAGGGGGTGGGCGGCGCCGTGCTTCCACCATCGACGAGAACGCACGAGGGCGCGTCGGGCAACCGGTCAGTGACGAATAGCCGATCGGATGACGCCGAGCCCCCCTTCGGCTCCGTACGCTGGGACGATCATGCGCAGCAAGCACACGCGGGCAGGGGGCGACGGCCGGCTTCCTGGCGTGCGCGGCATCCTTGCTCCGGCGGCCACCCTCGACGCCTGGTTGCACGGGGTGCTGTTGGTGCTCATCATCGTGTGCGCGGCTCGCTACGTGTTGCGTCACCCGGTCGACCTCACCGCTGGGCTCATCCTGACCGGCGCCGCTGCCCTGGCGGTCGTCTACGCGGCCCGGCCGCTGGCCGACGGTCACTCCGGGGGCCCCACCGCATGGGTCGCCGTGGTGCTGACCCTCTGGATGGGGCTGACGCTGGTCGCGCCGTCGTTCGCCTGGACGGCGGTGCCGCTCGCGTTCGCCGCCCTGCAGATCCTGCCGTTCCGTCGTGCCGTGAGCGTCGTGGTCGTGATGACCGTGGTCGTCAGCCTGGCGTGGAACCGGATCACCGACGAGGTCGACCCGACGGTGATTGTCGGCCCGATCGCCATCGCTCTCGTGACGGTGATCGCCTACCGGGCCCTCGACCTCGAGTCGCGATCGCGTCAACACCTCCTCGACGAGCTCACCGAGGCGCAGGCCGATCTCGCGGTGGCCCAGCACCGCTCGGGCGTGCTGTCGGAGCGCACCAGGATCTCACGCGAGATCCACGACTCCGTCGGCCAGGGCCTGTCGAGCATCAACCTGCTGCTCAACGCTGCCGGGCAGGACTGGAACCAACGCCCCGACCTCGCCCGCCTCCACGTGCAGACCGCTGCGGCTACCGCACGTGATGGTCTCGACGAGGTGCGCCGGGTGGTTCGCGACCTGGCCCCCGAAGACCTCGAGACCGACGACAGCGGCGCTGCGCTGCCGGTGGCCCTGGAACGCCTGGTCGAACGGGAAGGGCACGGAGTCGAGGTGCGGCTGCGGGTGCACGGCATGGTGGTGGCGGTACCCACCCCGGTGGCGAGCGCCATCGTGCGGTCCGCGCGAGGCGCCCTTGCCAACGTGGTGGAGCACGCCGGGGCGAGCCGCGCCGTGATCAGCCTCACCTACCATCCCGACGAGGTGCTGCTCGACGTAAGAGACGACGGTTGCGGGTTCGACCCCCACGAAAGACCCACCTCGAGCGCACGCGGTCGGGGGCTCAGCGGCATCCGGGATCGGGCCTACGAGCTGGGCGGCCGGGTCGAGGTGGAGAGCGTCCCAGGCGACGGCGCAACGGTGTCGGTGCGCTTCCCGCTGGCCGGCCGACCATGAGCGAACGCGTCGAGATCACGATTGTGATCGTCGATGACCATCCGGTGGTGCGGGCGGGCCTGCGCGCGCTCGTGGACGGTCAGCCCGACCTCACCGTCGTCGGCGAGGCGAGTGATCTGCGCAGTGCCCGCCGTGTCGTGACCCTCGAGCGGCCGAACGTCGTGCTGATGGATCTCAGCCTCGGAGACGGGCCCGGCGGCGCCGAGGTCACGCAGGTTCTGCGCGCCCTGGCCGGCCCGCCGAACGTGCTCGTACTGACCACCTACGACACCGAGAGCGACATCCTCCGGGCGCTCGACGCCGGCGCGGCGGGCTATCTGCTCAAGGACGCGCCGCCCGACGAGCTCTTCGCCGGCATCCGGTCCACCGCGAGGGGAGAGACCGTGCTCGCGTCGTCGGTGGCCGCCACCCTGGTGCGGCGAGCGTCATCGCGCGCGGCTGGTGGCCGGGTGGTCACCGAGCGAGAGGTCGAGGTGCTCGAGCTGCTCTCGAGCGGCCGGGGCAACCGGGAGATGGCCCGCGAGCTGCTTGTCTCGGAGGCCACGGTGAAGTCACACCTCTCGCACATCTACGCCAAGCTGGGCGTCGACACGAGGGCCGGCGCCGTGGCGGCCGCCATAGAGCAGCGGATCATCCGCCGGTGAAACCGTGGGTGCGTCGTTTCGAGGCCGGCCGGGCCCTCGCGCACGGTGGTGGCGACGTGGTCGTGCTCGGTGACACCCGAGACGAACGCCTGCCCGAGCGCAGAGCCACGGCGTACCGACTCTGCACCACCGGGGCGTGAGACAGGTCTTGAACGAGGGCAGCGGTGGAGACGCCGGCCACGGCGCGGGTCGCTGCCGACCTGCTGCCTCTTGCACCCGCGACACCGCAGATGGCGAACTAGGTCGAGGATGAACGCCGAGGTGATGCGGAGCAGACGCCCCTTGCGGAACACGCCGTGGGCAACCGCCAGCCCGACCGCCGCGTAGATGGCCCACGGGTGCAACGACCAGTGGAACATCGCCGTGACGACAACACTCTGATTGCCGCGAGCAGAGCCCATCGCCCGGCCACGGAGACTCGACGTGGCCTTCGGTGCGGTTCGGGTGGAGATCGAGGAGGTGCTCTTGTTCGAGGAGGCCGGGGCCGCGCTGGAGAAGGTGACCGCCCGGCACGCTCCCGGCAAGAGGGTCCTGCGGCTCGACGCCTGATCCCTCGGACGCGCCACCGCTCTGAGGCGGTGGCGCGTTCCGGATGCCGCGGGGTGGCCGAGTCAGCGAGCAGCGACCGCCACATCGTGCTCCGGATCAGGCATCGAACCGTCGGCTTCATGAGCCTCGCCTGCAAGAGCAGCGTCGTCAGCCTCATCGACCATCTGGGCCTCGTCGAACGGCAGCTGTCCGGAGAGCACGGCAGCCGCCTGTTCGTGGTTGATCTCGCCGACCCAGGTGCCGATGACCACGGTGGCGATGGCGTTGCCGGCGAAGTTCGTCAGGGCGCGGGCCTCGCTCATCAGGCGGTCGATGCCGACGATGAAGCCGACGCCGGGCACCAGGTCGGGCCGGTGCGACTGCAGTCCGCCGGCGAGGGTGGCCAGGCCTGCCCCGCTGACTCCTGCCGCGCCTTTGCTCGCGATGATCATGAAGACGAGCAGCGAGACCTGCTGACCGATGCTGAACGGCTTGTCCATGGCCTCGGCGATGAAGAGGCTGGCCATCGTCAGGTAGATCGCGGTGCCGTCGAGGTTGAAGGAGTAGCCGGTCGGCACGGTGATGCCGACGACCGGGCGCGAGACGCCCAGGTGCTCCATCTTGGCGATGAGGCGCGGGAGGGCCGACTCCGACGACGAGGTCGAGAGGATGAGGAGGAACTCACGAGCCAGGTACCTCATCAGCGACCACACGCCGATCCCGGTGACCAGCTTGAGGATGGAGCCGAGGAAGCCGAAGACGAAGATCAGGCAGGTGGCGTAGAAGGCGAGCATCAGCAGGCCGAGGCTCTTCAGCGACTCCAGGCCGGTGGCCCCCACCAGAGCGGCCATCGCGCCGAAGGCACCGACGGGCGCGACCCACATGATCATCGCCATGAGCCGGAAGACGAGCCGCTCGAGGTGCTTGATACCGCGCAGGACCGGCTCGCCCTGCTTTCCCATCTTCTGCAGGGCGAAGCCCACGAGCAGCGCGACGAGCAGGGCCTGCAGTACCGAACCCGAGGTCAGCGACGATACGAGCGTTTCGGGGATGAGACCGAGCAGGAAGTCGGCAGTGGTCTCGGAGGTCTTGGCCACCTGCGAGGTTCCCGACGCGGTGATCGCGTCCGTCAGGTCGAGGCCGGCGCCCGGCTTGACGATGTTGCCGACGACCAGCCCGATGCCAAGGGCAACGGTCGACATCGCGACGAAGTAGCCGAGGGCGAGCCCACCGACCTTGCCGACCTGGGCAGCCTTGCGCACCGAGCCGATGCCGAGCACGATCGTGCAGAAGATGATCGGGGTGATCATCATCTTGATGAGGTTGACGAACCCCGAACCGAGCGGCTTGAGGCTCTTGCCCACCTCGGGAAAGATCGCCCCCACCGCGATGCCCAGCAGCATGGCGACGATGACGGCGATGTACAGGTAGTGCGTTCGGTCGCGCTTCTTCGTCGTGGTGGCGACGGCGCTGTCGGCGGTGCTGCTCACGGTGACCTCCGGGTCGGCATGGTCGGGCATGGTCGGGCATGGTCGGGCATGGTCGGGCTTGGTCGGGGCCCGGGTCTCCCGGGCCGGCTGCTCCGATTCTGGGCGCGAGGGTGACTAGGGTCACGGTTGTGTTCATTGAGTTCTCGAGACCACTCGAGACCTGGCGAGACCCGGTGGCGGTGGGTCGGCCGTGAGCGCCCTCTTCGAGAGGGTCCGCCCGGCCCGGCTGTTCCCGGCGCGCTGGAACGTCGCGACGCAGACGTTCGTGCTGCAGATCGCCATCGCGGTCGTGGTCGTGGTGGCCGGCCTGGTCGGGACCTGGCTGCAGGCAGAGCACACCGCAGACGAGGGCGCCATCGACCGGGCGACAGCCGTGGCCGAGACGATCGCCATCACGCCCGCCGTGATCGCCGCCGTGTCGGGGCCGTCGCCGACCGGCGCACTGCAGCCCTACGCGGAGCAGGTGCGCAGAGAGTCAGACACCGACTTCGTCGTCATCATGAGCCGAGACGGCATCCGCTACACCCACCCCGACCCCAACCAGATCGGCAAACGCTTCCTCGGACACATCGAGGCGGCCCAGCAGGGCAACCTCGTGCGGGAGGACTACACCGGCACCCTCGGACCCTCGGCCCGTGTCGTAGTGCCCGTCAACGAGAACGGCACCGTCGTGGGCCTCGTGTCGGTCGGCATCCGCAAGACGGCGGTCGGCGCGCAGGTGCGTTCCCGGCTGCCCGGGCTGCTCCTGGCCGGCTTGGCCGCCGCCCTCCTGTCGGGTCTGGGCACCGCGTTGGTGGCGCGGCGCGTGCGACGCCAGACCCACGGCCTCGACGAGCGCCAGCTGCGCGAGATGTACGAGTACTACGACGCAGTGCTGCACGCCGTGAGCGAGGGTCTGGTGATCACCGACCTCGACGGCCGTCTCCGCCTCGCCAACGACGAGGCGATGCGCCTGCTCGGCCTGCCCCCGGACGCAGTCGGCCGAGCCGTCGACGACCTCGGGCTCACCGTGCCGCTCGCGACAGTGCTGGGGGATGCCGGGCCGCACCAGGACGAGCTGCACGTGACCGCGGCGCGCGTGCTCGTCGTCAATACCGCCCCCGCCCAGTGGGAGGGGCGGCTGCTGGGGCAGGTGACCACCCTGCGTGACCGCACCGACCTCGAAGCACTCACGGGAGAGCTCGACTCGGCTCGCGGACTCAGCGAAGCCCTCCGCTCCCAGGCGCACGAGGCCTCCAACCGGTTGCACACCATCATCAGCCTCATCGAGCTCGGTCACCCTGACCGGGCCCTCGACTTCGCCACCGACGAGCTCCAGCTCAGCCAGCGCCTGACCGACAGCGTGGTCGGCGCGGTCGACGAACCAGCCCTCACCGCGCTGCTGCTCGGCAAGGCGGCCGAGGCGAACGAACGCGGCATCGACTTCGAGATCGTTCCGCAGTCCACGTGGCGACCCGACATCGCGCCGACCCGGGATGTGGTCACGATCGTCGGCAACCTCCTCGACAACGCCTTCGATGCGGTGGCGGCGGTCGACCTGTCGAGTGGCATGCGACGGGTGACCATCTCAGCCAGTAGCCATCTGACGAACGGGGACGAAGGCCGTGGCTGCGCGGTGCTCGTCGTCTCTGACACCGGGCCGGGGCTCCCACCGGGTGGGGTCGACGATGCGTTCCGACGGGGCTTCTCGACCAAGGAGCAGGGCAGCGCCGGGCGACGCGGCATCGGGCTGGCCCTGGTGGCGCAGTCGGTGACGCGGCTCGGCGGTGACCTCGAGGTGTCGGGTCCGCCCGGTGCGACGTTCACGGTTCGCCTCCCCCGACCGGACCCGCCGCAGACCGACCCAGCCGTCTCCGCATCTCCATCGCCTCGCACGGGTGACGGTCACGAGGCGCAAGCATGAACGACGATCACGACCTTCGGGTGCTCGTGGTCGAGGACGAGCCCATCGCCGCTCAGGCCCACACCGAGTACGTCTCGCGGGTACCGGGCTTCGTCGTCGTGGCCACGGTGGGCACCAACCGCGAAGCCATGCAGGCGCTGCAGCGCAGCCCGGTCGACGTCGTGCTGCTCGACATGAACCTGCCCGACCGGCACGGGCTCGACGTCGTTCGCGCGATGCGCGCGGCCGGCTACCGGGCCGACGTCATCGCCGTCACCTCGGCCCGCGACCTCGAGGTGGTTCGCACCTCGGTGTCGCTCGGCGTCGTGCAGTACGTGCTCAAACCGTTCGTCTTCACCATGCTGCGTGACCGCCTGCTCGCCTATCGCGCCTACCGAGACCAGCTCACTGAGGTGGCCGAGCTGGGCTCTCAGTCGCAGGTCGACGAGATGTTCGCCGGGCCGCGCGGCCCGGTCGACACCCGGCTGCCGAAGGGCATGGGCGAGGAGCTGCTCTCCCGGGTGTCCCGGGCCCTGCGGGAGGCCGACGGCGGGCGCTCGGCGTCCGAGATCGCCGAGCGGGTCGGCGTGAGCCGGGTCACCGCCCGCCGCTACGCCGAGTACCTCTGCGACACCCGGCAGGTCGCCCGTCGGTCACGGTACGCCGGGGCCGGTCGCCCCGAGGTGGAGTACCTCTGGTCCCGTTGAGGCGCAGTTCGCCCGTGCGCCCCCTCACGCGTCGTCGGCCAGCCATTCCCGGATGCCGGCGCCGTGTTGGTTGAGCGTCGGCGGCGGCACGTGGTCGTGGCGGGTCACCTCCTGCCCGTGCGGCCCGAAGAACCGTAACGGCGGCCCCGGCAGGGTGATCGGGCCGAGCGTGTGGTGGTCCACCTCGATCCGCAGACCCTGGCTCACGGTCTGGTCCCAGTCGTAGACCTCGTCGATGGTGCGTACTCCGCCGGCCGGAAGGCCCGCGGCCGACAGCCGCTCCAGCAGCGACTCGGCATCCTGGTCGGCGAAGGCCGCTTCGACCACGGCGATGAGCCTCGGCCTCGCCTCGACCCGCTCGGCGTTGGTCGCCAGGCCTGCGGCATCCGGATCGAGGCCGAAGAGAAGGCAGAACCGCCGCCAGAGGCTCTCACTGCCGAGCGCGATCTGCACGGCCCCGTCGCGGCAGCGGAACAGCCCATAAGGGGCGATCGACGGGTGGTGGTTGCCCTGTGCCCGACCGACCTCGCCGGCCACGGTCCAGCGCGTCCCCTGGAAGGCGTGCACCCCGACGACCGAGGCCAGTAGCGACGTGCGAACGACGACGCCCAGGCCTGTGCGGTGCCGTTCGTGCAGGGCAGCCACCACCCCGTAGGCCCCGTTCATGCCGGCGAGCAGGTCGGCGATCGGTACTCCGACGCGTTGCGGGTCGTCCGGCCCCGAGCCGGTCAACGACATGAGTCCGCCCTCACCCTGGGCGATCTGGTCGTAGCCGGCCCGGCCGCCCTCGGGCCCGTCGTGGCCGAACCCCGTGATCGAGAGCACGACCAGGCGCGGGTTGCGCCGCATCAGCTCCTCGATGCCCAGGCCCAGCCGCTCGAGAACGCCGGTACGAAAGTTCTCGACGAGCACGTCGGCCCGGTCGACCAGCGCGTGCAGCACCTCGCGGTCAGCGGCATCCTTGAGGTCGAGGGCTATCGACTGCTTGTTGCGGTTGGCGGCCAGGAAGTACGTCGACTCGCGGGTGGCCCCGTGCCCGACGAAGGGCGGCCCGTAGCCCCGGGTGTCGTCGCCCGCACCGGGCGTCTCGACCTTGATCACCCGGGCTCCGAGGTCGCCCAGCATCATCGTCGCGTGCGGCCCGGCGAGGGCCCGCGACAGGTCGACGACGAGCACATCGGCAAGGGGTCCGTTCATCCCCCCACCTTGGCACCACCACGCTGTCCTACCGGTTGGAGACCCTCGTTCAGTTGAGGCTGGCGGCGCTCGGCGGGGCGATGTCGAGCGGTGCGAGGGCGTCGAGCTCGTCGCGGGGAAGGCTCGAGACCGACTCCAGCAGGGCGGCCTCCGACTCACTGATGCGCCGGCCGACCAACTGGCGCAGTGAGTAGGCGAGCGCCCCGGTCTGGCGCACGGTGACGTCGTCGACCGGGGGCTGGCGTCTCGAGGTCACGGCGATCCCGACCACCCGGCCGCCCTCCTCCTGGGCGGCGCCGACCGCGAACTCCTCTCGTGGGTCGAGCCGCTCGTGCGCGTGGTGCGCCCGCAGGCGTAGCAGCAGGTCGTGCCACTCGGTGGCTGCGGCATCCGGCTGAACCGCCTTCAGGTCATCGACCGTGAGGCGACCGGTCCCCGGCAGTGCACCCGGCGCGAACACCCGACGGTACGACAGCAGCGCCAGCGTCCAGAGACCCTCGATCACCACCGCGTCGTTGGCCTCACCGCCAGCCTGACCGTCAGCCTGAGCGGCCTCACCTCCCGCCACCTCCTTCGGAGGCTGCGGGCGGCGCTCGATCTCGACCATCAACCGCTCACAGCAGCGCAGCACGA
>JBDTVJ010000017.1:0-35421 GCA_040007275.1 Terracoccus sp. | reverse complement strand
GGAATCTCGTAGGTCGACGCGCGCTTCCCGGCGGGGACGCGTGACCAGCCCAGCTTGGTGCCGACGAGGTTCTCGTAGTCCTTGCCTGAGGCCCAGGAGATGAACTTCCAGGCGTTCTCCTGCTTCGTGCTCGCGGCCTGGATGCCCCACGACCAGGCGTAGAGCCAGCCCGAGCTCTTCGTCTTGACGACGGGGGCCGCGACGTAGCCGAGCTTGCCCTTGACCGGGGAGCCCTCTGCCTCGAGCGAACCCGCGGCCGACGTGGCGTCGTACCACATCGCCACGTTGCCCTGGGTGAGGTTGTTGAGGCACTCGGTGAAGCCGGCCTGCGGAGCGCCCTTCTCACCGTGCGCCTTGACGAGGTTGACGTAGAAGTTGACGGCCTCCTTGAACGGCGGGGCGTTCACGCCGGGGGTCCAGTCCTTCTCGAACCAGGTGCCGCCGAACGTGTTGACCACCGTGGTGAGGGGCGCGAAGATCTGCCCCCAGCCGGGTTGGCCGCGCAGGCAGATACCGGCCATGCCGGGCTGCGCACCGTCGACCTTGGCCGCGATGTCGGCGACCTCCTGCCAGGTCGGCTTCGCGGGCATCGCGATGCCCTTCTGCTGCATGATGTCCTTGCGGTACATCAGGAACGAGGACTCGCCGTAGAACGGCTCGCCGTAGACCTTGCCGCCGGACGAGAGCGAGACCTGCATCGGCTTCAGGATGTCGGCCTGGTCGAACGCCGTGTCCTTGGCGATGAAGGGGTCGAGCGGGCTGAGCCACTTGGCCTTGGCGTAGATCGGGATCTCGAAGTTGCTGACCGTGGCGATGTCGTACTGGCCGGCCTGGCTGGAGAACTCCTGGCTGATCTTGTCGCGCACGTCGTTCTCGGGCAGCACCGTGAAGTTGACCGTGATGCCGGTCTGCTTGGTGAAGTTCGCGGCCGTCAGCTGCTGGAGGTCGATCATCTGCGGGTTGTTGACCATCAGCACGTTGATGCTGTTCCCCCCGCCATCGCCGCCGCCGCCACCACCCCAGCCGGCGCAGGCCGAGAGGCTCGCGACGAGCCCGCCCGTGAGCGCCACGGCGCCGGCCATGGTGGCCCGTCGCCTTGTTGCGTGTCTGCTTCGTCGCACGTCGCCCTCCTCATCGAGGCCCGCTCACTTGAGCGAGGCATTGCACGTATGAGTAAAGTGACTCAGGTCACTGGTGTCAACCGTTGGGTCAAAATCCGGCGAGCGACCACGAGCAGCGCGATGAGGCGTCAGAATCGGGGCGTGAGGGCAATGGCGAAAGAGAGCCGCGGGCCGGCCGAGCTGGTGCGTGCCGCCGCGGTGGCGCGGCGTCACTACCTCGAGGGTCAGTCGAAGATCGAGATCGCCGGCGACCTGGGGATCAGCCGGTTCAAGGTCGCCCGGCTGCTCGACCTGGCCCACGAGCGGGGCATGGTGCACATCGAGATCGTGGCCGACGGTGAGATCGACCTCGACCGGTCGGCGCGGTTGCAGGAGGCGTTCGGGCTGCGCCACGCCGTGGTGATCGACGGCACGGGCCTGGACTTCCACACTCTGAGCGAGCACCTGGGCGAGGCGACGGCCGCTCTGTTGGCCGAGATCCTCAACGAGGGTGACGTGCTGGGCCTGCCCTGGGCCCGCTCGATCGACATCATGACCCGTTCGCTGGGCCAGCTGCCGCGGGTCGACGTGGTGCAGCTCTCGGGGGCGATGGAGATTCCGGGCGTCGACAGCAGCGCCGTCGACATCGTGCGTCGTGCAGCACGGCTCACCGGCGGCGCGTCGTCGATCTTCCACGCCCCGCTGCTGCTCGACGACGTCGTGGCGGCCCAGACCCTTCGACGTGACGGCCTGGTGATGCGTGGGCTCGCCGAGGCGTCACGAGTGACGACAGCGGTGATGGGGATCGGGTCGTGGTCGGCCGGGCTGTCGACGGTCTACGACGCCGCCACCCCCGACGACCGTGAACAGGCGCGGGCCGCCGGGGTCGTCGGTGAGATCGCCGGCCGGTTCTTCGACGCCCATGGCCACCTCGTCGAACCACCCCTTGCCGAGCGCATCGTCACCATCGGCGCCGACGAGCTGCGCGGCATCCCCGAAGTGATCGGTCTCGTGTCAGGTCGGCCGAAAGCGAGCGCCGTGGGGGCGGCGCTGCGTGGCGGTCTCGTCAACGCCCTCGTCGTCGACACGGTGCACGCTGACGCCCTGTTCGAAGACGTCGCGAACCTGTCCCGGCTGCTCGACACCCAGGAGGCGACGGCGGGCTGACGCTCGGCCGCGACCGCTGGCCAGGCCAGGTTGGGGGCCGCGCTGTGATTCTGGCGTCTCCCCGGCAAGGATCGAGGCGCGGTGACATAGGTTCGTCACGCACCCCCGTCGTCCCGTCACCCGGTGAAAGGAGCCCGCTGTGCAGATCGGCGTCCCCCGCGAGAGTCGCGCCCGAGAGACGCGCGTCGCCGCCACCCCCAAGACCGTGGGCCAGCTCATCGGGCTGGGCTACGACGTCGTGATCGAGTCGCAGGCTGGTCTCGCGGCGAGCTTTGACGACGAGGCGTATGCCGCGGCCGGCGCCCGGTTGGCGTCGGCCACAGAGGTCTGGGCGTCTGACGTCGTGCACAAGGTCAACCCTCCCGACGACGATGAGATCGCCCGACTCCGCCCGGGTACGACGCTGGTCAGTCTCATGGCACCGGCGCTCAACCCCGGGCTGCTCGAGCGGCTTCGGGTCGCGGGTGTGACGGCGATGGCCATGGATGCCGTGCCGCGCATCAGTCGCGCCCAGTCGCTCGACGTGCTCAGCTCGATGGCCAACATCGCCGGCTACCGGGCGGTCGTCGAGGCGGCCCACGAGTTCGGGTCGTTCTTCACCGGTCAGGTGACGGCCGCGGGCAAGGTCCCGCCGGCCAAGGTGCTCGTCGTCGGCGCGGGGGTGGCCGGTCTGGCCGCCATCGGCACAGCGCGGTCGTTGGGGGCGATCGTGCGGGCGACCGACGCCCGGGCCGAGGTGGCCGAGCAGGTCGAGTCGATGGGGGCCGACTTCCTGGCGGTGCAGGCCGCCGACACGGCCGACGCTGCCGCGTCGTCTGACGGCTACGCGAAGGAGATGGGCGACGACTACAACGCACGCGCCGCCCAGCTCTATGCGGCCCAGGCGCCCGACGTCGACATCATCATCACGACCGCGCTCATCCCGGGGCGCCCGGCCCCACGGCTCATCACCGGCGAGATGGTCGCCACGATGAAACCGGGGTCGGTCATCGTCGACATGGCGGCGGCGAACGGGGGCAACGTCGAGGGCGCGGTGGCCGACCAGATGGTCGTGTCGCGGAACGGGGTGAAGATCATCGGCTACACCGACCTTCCGGCCCGGTTGCCCACCCAGGCCAGCCAGCTCTACGGCACCAACCTCGTCAACCTGATGAAGCTGCTCACACCGTCCAAGGATGGGCAGCTCGTGATCGACCTGGGTGATGTCGTGCAGCGGGGCATGACGGTCGCGCGTGACGGCGAGCTGCTCTGGCCCCCGCCGGCCGTTCAGGTGTCGGCCGCGCCGGCGAGCCCAGCGGCATCCGCTGCAATGGTGAAGGAGCCGCCCCGGCCCCCCGACCCGCGACGACGCTACGTCGGCATGGCCATCGGTGCCGCGGTGTTCGGCCTCGTGGCCGCCGTCTCGCCCGCTGACTTCCTCGGCCACTTCACGGTGTTCGCGCTCGCGGTCGTCATCGGCTACTACGTCATCGGCAACGTGCACCACGCGCTGCACACCCCGCTGATGTCGGTGACCAACGCCATCAGCGGCATCATCATCGTCGGGGCGCTGATCCAGCTCGGCACGGCGCAGACGTCGGGCGGCGGGTCGCAGCAGGTGGTCATCGTGCTCGCCTTTCTGGCCACGCTCATCGCGAGCATCAACATCTTCGGCGGGTTCACCGTGACCCGCCGGATGCTCACGATGTTCCGGAAGGGCTGATCGATGGGAACCGATCTCGCCCTCATCCAGGCCGCCTACGTCGTCGCTGCGCTGCTCTTCATCACCTCTCTCGCCGGTCTGTCCAAGCACGAGAGCGCCCGCGACGGAAACGTGCTCGGCATGATCGGCATGGCGATCGCTCTGGTCGCCACCTTGTGGCTCGCCTTACGGGGAGCGTTCTGGGGCAACGTCGTCGCGATCGTCGTCGCCATGGCGATCGGTGCCGCCATCGGCATCTGGCTCGCGCGGCGGGTCGGGATGACGCAGATGCCCGAGCTCATCGCGATGCTGCACAGCTTCGTCGGAGCGGCGGCGGTGCTCGTCGGCGTGAACACCTTTCTCGACGGCGGCCGGGGCAGCGACGGGGTGCATCTCGTCGAGATCTTCCTCGGGGTCTTCATCGGGGCGGTGACCTTGACCGGTTCGATCGTCGCGTTTCTCAAGCTGTCGGCCCGCATGTCGAGCAAACCACTGATGCTGCCGAAACGACACTGGCTCAACCTCGCTGCGCTCGTGGTGTCGGCGGTGCTGCTCGTCTGGTTCGTCTCGGCAGCCTCACTGCTTCCGCTGCTGCTCATGCTCGTGATTGCGCTGGCGTTCGGGTGGCACCTGGTGGCCTCCATCGGCGGCGGCGACATGCCGGTCGTGGTCTCGATGCTCAACAGCTACTCCGGTTGGGCGGCGGCGGCGGCCGGGTTCATGCTCGGCAACAACCTGCTCATCGTCACCGGGGCCCTGGTAGGCAGCTCGGGTGCCTACCTCTCCTACATCATGTGTACCGCGATGAACCGGTCGTTCGTGTCGGTCATCGCCGGCGGGTTCGGCTCCGACGGCACGGTCTCGAACGTCGATGTCGACTACGGCGAGTACCACGAGACCTCCGCCTCCGAGGTGGCCGAGCTGCTCACCCACGCCAGCTCGGTCGTCATCACGCCCGGTTACGGGATGGCGGTGGCGCAGGCGCAGTATCCGGTCGCCGACCTCACCGCGAAGCTGCGCGAGCGCGGTATCGACGTGCGGTTCGGTATCCACCCCGTCGCCGGCCGCCTGCCCGGTCACATGAACGTGCTGCTCGCCGAGGCCAAGGTGCCCTACGACATCGTGCTCGAGATGGACGAGGTCAACGACGACCTGGCCGACGTCGACGTCGTGCTCGTCATCGGTGCCAACGACACGGTCAACCCGGCCGCCAACGACGACCCCACCTCACCCATTGCGGGGATGCCGGTCATCGAGGTGTGGAAGGCCGGCGAGGTCATCGTGTTCAAGCGCTCGATGAACGCCGGCTACGCGGGGGTGCAGAACCCGCTCTTCTTCCGCGACAACACCGCCATGCTGTTCGGCGACGCCAAAGAACGCGTCGAAGACATCATCAAGTCCCTCTGACCCCTTCCCCCACCCAGCCAACTGAACGCAGCGTTCGTTCTTGAACTCACTGTTACAACGCGGTGTTCGAGAACGAACGCTGCGTTCGGTCCGCGGACGGGGGTTCACGCCGTCAGCATCTTGGCCGTGCGGATCGTCCCTTCGATCCGGGAGTGCACGACGGGTGGCCGGCGCAGGTCTGCTCGGGTGAGGCGAACGACCCAATGCCCGAGACGGCGGATCTCATCCTCTCGCTGCTTCTCATCGAAGTTCGCCACAACCGCCCTCTCGTTCTCGCTGGGGTCGTACTTGACCCTGCCGTCGAACTCGACGAGCACCGGGGTGTCGTCGATGCGGAAGTCGGCGAAGAACGAACGGCCCGGATGCTCACGTCTGGTGATCTCGAACTGGGGCGTGAAGAGGTAGCCGAGCCCCCGCAGCACCAGGGCGGTGAGGGTCTCGCCCGGGGACGCGTGCCGGCCATCGCACCACGGAAGGGCCGCGCGGGCCTGCACGATGCCGCGGTTGCCGTTGAGTGCGGCCGCGGCGGCGCGCAGTGCTTCCGGCGTGGTGAGCCCATGGTGGAGAGCGTGGTCGGCCAGCACGAGCATGGCTGACTGACGGCAGAGACCGACCTGCACGGCAGCCAGAGCCACATCCACGACGTCACGACCGTGTGCCAGGGCGGGATGCTGTGCGAGCTCGTGGATGTGCACCCGGCTGAAGGCCCTGAACGGCGCCTTGGCGTCTTTCCACATGAGGTGGACAGTGCCCCAGTCGATGTCCTCGTCAGGCAGGTCGAGCCAGGCGATCGCCGAACCGTGCGAGGCCATCACCGCTCCCTCGTACTCCTGCAAGAGCGCAGCCACCCGGAGCCTGTGTCGGTGCTTGTCATTCACTGGTCGCTGAGCGGCATACCAACCGCGGTGAAGTGGGAACGCCTTGCCCTCGCTCACAAGAAGGCGTAGGAGCGGGGCTCCGATGCCGTAGGCCTGGAGGGCCGCGGCTGAGAAGACGCCTGATGGCGCCATCGTGTAGAGGTCCATGACGACATCGTGCTCGTGGTGGCCCCGGTCCCGCTCCGCCCCTGTGGATAACCGCCGCCTGACCCAACTGAACGCAGCGTTCGTTCTCGAAAACCGTGTTGTAGCGGTGAGTTCGAGAACGAACGCTGCGTTCAGTTGGCGGGCGGGGGGGGGGTCAGCGGTCTCTGAGCATCTGCGGGGTGCCCTCGATGCCCGCCTCGGGCTGGCCGGTCGCGAGCTTGCTGTGGTGACGGGAGTAGGTGAAGTAGATGATGAAGCCGAGGGCCATCCACACAATGAACCGGATCCAGGTCTCGATCGAGAGGTTCAGCACGAGGTAGAAGCAGGCCAGGGCCGAGAGCCAGGGAACAATGGGGTTGCCGGGCACCTTGAACGAGCGCTTGAGGTCGGGGCGGCGCTTGCGCAGGATCGGCACGGCGATCGAGACGAGCATGAAGGCGGTCAGCGTGCCGATGTTGACCATCTCCTCGAGCTTGCCGATGGGAGTCAGCGAGGCGATGAGGGCGACGACGCCACCGATGATGAGGGTGAGCCGAACGGGCGTGCCCGTCTTGGGGTTGGTGCGTCCGAGCTTTTCGGGAATGAGGTTGTCGCGGCTCATCGCGAACGTCACGCGGGTGGCGCCGATCATGAGCGTCATGACGACCGTCGTCAGGCCCGCGACAGCGCCGGCAGACACGAGCGTGGCGAAGCCGTCCTGGCCCACAGTGGTGAAGGCCGTGGCCAGCGCCGCCTTGGGGTCGACGTCCTTGTAGTTCACCATTCCGGTGATGACCAGGGTCGTCGCGACGTAGAGAATCGTGCAGATCACCAACGAGCCGATGATGCCGCGCGGCAGGTCGCGCTGGGGGTTCTTCGCCTCCTCGGCGGTGGTCGCCACGACGTCGAAGCCGATGTAGGCGAAGAAGACCACGGCCGCGCCGGCCATGATGCCGAGTACCCCGAAGCTGGCGGGCGTCGAGCCGGTGAGCACCTGGATGAGCGGCGTGGCCAGCCCTTCGGAGGTGGCGCCGGGCTGTGACGGGGGAATGAACGGCGACCAGTTCGCGGTGTTGACGTAGGAGATGCCCGCGATGATGACGAACAAAACGATGAACAGCTTCACGCCGACGAGCACGAGGTTGACCCGCATCGACTCCTTGATGCCCTTGGCGACCAGCAGGGTCAGAGCGATCACAAGCAGGAAGGCCGGCAGGTCGAAGTGCGACCCCGGCCCCACCGAGTCGGGCCAGACGATGCCCAGCTGTTTCAGGAGGGTGACGAGATACTGCGACCACCCCTGGGCCACGACGCTGGCGCCCAGCATGAGCTCTAGCAGCAGGTCCCAGCCGATGATCCACGCGATGATCTCGCCCAGGGTGGCGTAGCTGAAGGTGTAGGCCGAACCCGAGATCGGCACCGTCGAGGCGAACTCGGCGTAGCACATCGCCGCCAGCCCACAGACGATGGCGCCGACGATGAAGGAGAGGGCGATCGACGGGCCGGCGTAGTCTCTCGCCGCGCGGCCGGTCAGGGTGAAAATGCCCGCCCCGATGATGACGCCGATGCCGAATACCGTGAGGTCGAGGGCACTCAGACTCTTTTTGAGCTGATGCTCGGCCTCTTGGGACGAGGCCATCGACGCCTCGATCGACTTGGTGCGGAAGATGCTCACTACGGGCCTCCAGAGTCAACGCTGACTGTGTCGGGACCCAACGTAGACCCGACACGCCCCGGTTCGCGAGAGATGCCCACTTGGCGGTTCGCGCGTCGGCGAGGCTCGGATGCCGTGTGTGCTCAGTTCAGTCGGTAGGCCAGAGGGGTAGCGGGCCCGTGTCGGCGGCTCGGCGACGCTTGCGGATGTCATCGCTCTGATAGATCGGCTCACCCTCCTCGGCGGGAGTGATCGGCACGGCCCGGGAGTAGGAGTCGAGCCGGTCCTGAACCGGGCCCCGCACCCGATTTACGTCGGGGTACCCGGGGTAGCCGGCGTTCGGCTGCAGGGACTCGGGAGACTCGGGGCCGCGCGAGATCGGGCTGGGGTTGGCCCGGGGGCGCCTGGGGTGGTCTCTGCTGCTGACGGGACCGCCCGACCCGTCCGTCCCCCCGGGGCCGCCGGCATCCGGATCGTCTGGGTCGATCTCGCCGTCGTTCTCGGCCTCACCGGGCGGCAGGATGTGGAAGATCTCGGCGCAGATGGCGCGGTAGGTCACATCGGGGTTCGGCACCCAGTTGATGACGCGCAGTGCCTGGTCCTGACCGGCCGACTCCATGATGAAGCGGCCGTAGCCGATCAGCTGCCCGGGGATGGTGCGCTCGTAGGTCATGTCGGTGACCTTGGCGAGTGGCATCATCGCCACCTTGTGGGTGATCAGGCCGTAGCGCATCAGCAGCCGCTTGTCGGTGGCGAGGAACCAGTTGTGGCGCCACTGCGCCAGCCTCCAGAACAGACGTATCGCCACGGCGAAGAAGGCCCACCACAGCACGGTGGCGACGAACTGGGTCGAGGAGGTGACGTTCGAGTCGATGAGAAGAACCAGGGCGAAAGCGGCCGCGGTCGAGGCGACCGGCTCGACCATGTGGGCCCAGTGTTCGCGCACGACGACGATCATGGTCTCGCCCGGGAGTAGGACGGTCGCGAGACCTGCCGGCACCTCGCCTGCGCTTCGCTTCCGGGCCATCATGAGCCGATCAGCCCAGCGTCAGCGGTTCAACAACGAGTTGAAGAAGCGCCGGATCGCGTTGAAGCCGTCGACGATCACGCCCCAGATGTTGGTGACGATGTCGGCGGCCTTCTCAGGTGACTGGAAGATCGCGTAGACGAAGAAGACGAGCACGACGATCAGGATGACCTTCCGGGCTTTGGCCATCGGTCTCGGCTCCTTCGGGTGGGTGGAATGGGACGGTGCGAAGTCGCAGGTCGACACCGGGGTGCGGGTCAGGCGGTGGCCAGGTTCTGGCGCTCGCGCAGCGCAGCACAACTGTGTACCCAGTGTGCCGCACGTGACTGCTGTGACCACGACTGGAGGGCGCGTGTCGGCTGACGATCTGACCGGGCAGTAGTCTCCTCGCGTGCAGAGCCCCGAGCCCCGGTATGCCGCTGTGCTGCGTTCCGCGTTGCGGCAGGTCGTCCGCACGGTGCCCGAACGGGAGCTGACTGCCGCGACGGCCGCTCTCGTGGCGCGCTACCGGTCGGTCACGCCGGCGAGCGAACCGATCCTGTCATCGACGACCCGGGTGGCGGCCTACGCGGCCTACCGGATGCCGGCCACCCACGCCGCGCTCGTGTCGGTGCTGGGCGATCTCGCCTCCGCCGGGCTCGCGCCCCGCTCACTGGTCGACCTCGGCGGCGGAACCGGCTCGGCAGCGTGGGCCGCCGCCGAATGCTTCGACCGCCTTGAGTCGATCGTCGTGCTCGACCAGGTCGGGGATGCCCTGCGGTTGGGTCGAGAGCTCGTGGCCGGCGTGACCGACCCTGTACTTGCGGCGGCCCGCTTCGAACGCGCCGAGATCAGGGCCCTGCCGCAGCTACAGGGCGACCTCGTCACGATCTCGTACGTGCTCAGTGAGCTGGGACCGGCGGAGCAGCAGTCGCTCGTGGTCGACGCCATGCGGTTGGCCGGGTGCCTCGTGGTGGTGGAGCCGGGTACCCCCGACGGGTACCGACGGATCCTCTCGGTGCGTCAGCAGCTCCTCGGGGCGGGCTGGCGGCTGGTCGGTCCATGCCCGCACGAGACGGACTGCCCTTTGCCGCCAGGTGACTGGTGCCACTTTGCCACTCGGCTCGAGCGCTCCGCCGAGCACCGCCGCATCAAGGGCGGCAAGCTGTCATACGAAGACGAGAAGTTCTCGTGGATCGCGGCAACGGCGCCGGGCACGCCTGCCCTGGAGGCACGCTCGGGTCGGATTCTGCGGCATCCGTTGAAGCGCAAGGGTCTGGTGGAGCTTCAGGTCTGCCGGCCCGACGGCACGGCCGGGCGGGAGGTCGTCTCGAAGCGGGCCGGGCCGCGGTATCGGGCGGCCCGCGACGCTGACTGGGGCGACGAGCTGCCCTGACTCAGCGGCATCCGGCAGAAAGAGGGGTTCGGGGGAAAGGGTCTAGACGACGCCGTAGAGGCGGTCGCCGGCGTCTCCGAGTCCGGGCACGATATAGCCCTTCTCGTTGAGTCGCTCGTCGACCGTGCCGACCACGACCTTGACCGGGATGTCGGTCGACTCGAGCTCGCTCTCGAGGTGCGCGAGCCCCTCCGGGGCCGCGAGCAGGCACACGATCGTGATGTCGCGCGCCCCCTTCGCGGTCAGGTACTCGACGGCCATCACCAGGGTGGCACCGGTGGCGAGCATCGGGTCGAGGATGAACACCTGGCGCCCGGTGAGGTCGTCGGGCAGACGGTTGGCGTAGGTCGACACCTCGAGCGTCTCCTCGTTGCGGATCATCCCGAGAAAGCCGACCTCGGCGCTCGGCAGCAGCTTGACCATGCCGTCGAGCATGCCCAGGCCGGCCCGCAGGATCGGAACGATGATGGGCTTGGGGTTGGCCAGCTTGATGCCGGTCGTCGGCGCCACCGGGGTCTCAATGTCGAACGGCTCGGTGCGCACCTCACGGGTGGCCTCGTAGGCCAGCAGCGTGACCAGCTCCTCGGCCAGCCTGCGGAACGTGGGGCTGTCGGTCCTCTTGTCGCGCAGATAGGTCAGCTTGTGGGCGATGAGCGGGTGATCGGCGACATGGACGTCCATGGGGGAAACTTAGCGTGTGAGAGCAGAACGCAAGGCCCGCGCCGAGACGGCATTCGAGCTGAAGGATGCCGCTGGGCTCGACGAGGCCTTCGCGCTCGCCCGCGCGGCGGTCGGGTCGCAGGACGTGCCGGTCGGCGCGGTCGTGCTCGACCCGGAGGGCTCCGTGGTCGGGCGCGGGCTGAACGTGCGCGAGAAGCTCGCCGACCCCACGGGCCACGCCGAGGTGGTGGCCCTACGCGCAGCGGCGGCCACGCTCGGCACCTGGCGGCTCACGGGCTGCACGCTCATCGCCACCCTCGAGCCGTGCGTCATGTGTGCGGGAGCGGCCATGGCGGCCCGGGTCGAGCGCATCCTCTTCGCCGCATGGGACCCCAAGGCGGGGGCCTGTGGCTCGGTGTGGGACCTGACCCGCGACCCGCTCGCCACGCACCCGGTGTCGGTGGTCGGCGGAGTGCGGGCCAAGGAGTCGGCAGCCCTGCTCGTGGATTTCTTCGAGGGACGCAGGCTCGGGTAAGGTTCCGTCTCGGTGGCGTGTCCGAGCGGCCTAAGGAGCACGCCTCGAAAGCGTGTGTGGGGGTAACTCCACCGTGGGTTCAAATCCCACCGCCACCGCCATTCACCAGCGGAAACGCCGGTCAGCCCCTTCGCGGAGCTGGCCGGCGTCTCTCGTACCGGCCTCTTTCTGGTGGCGACCGTCAGCGTCGCGGGCCGCGCCAGATCAGCCGGTGCACTCCCAGATGCTTGGGCAGGGTGCGGAGGCCGGGGATCCAGGGAATGCAGATGAACCCGATACTGAGCACGATCATCAGGCCCCACACCAGGATGTCCCCGTTGTCGGATGTCGAGAATGGTGGCACCTGGTACCAGAGCGAGTAGAGCCACAGCCACGGCTGCCCGGGGTAGTTGCCCGTCTCGTTCATGATGCCCCACTGGTCACCACCGAGGTTCTGGGCCCGGGCCTGGTCCTCGAGGTAGCTCCCGTCGGCGAGCAGCAGCAGCGGTTTGGTGCTGTCGACGCCGAAGAAGGTGCCCTTCGAGGCCAGTAGGCCCTCGAGCACGCCGCCGCGTGCCAGCGCCAGCTCACCCTGGGCGAGCGCCGGAACCGGTCCGTAGGCGCCGCGGGCCACTTTGGCCGGGTCAGCGTCGGGCGCTGCCGCCAGGGCGTCGGAGTAGGCCTGGGCCCACGTGGTGCGCTGGGCGATCGTGGCGGCATCCCACTGCCGGACTGCAGCCGCCGATGCCGGCCCCGGTGGCATCGAACGCAGCGGGCCGACCACGAGATCCTCGGCAGAGTCGATGGGCTGGGTGACCCCGGCCCACTTCTGGAGCGTGATCGGCCCGAGGGCCTGCCCGTCCCCGTTGGTGTTGTACGGCGGTCCGTAGCCGGCGCTTGTCGACGTGCCGGCGAGCTCGGCCGTCGCCGTCGCCACCACGTCGTTCGGGGCCTTACTGGCCCACTCCTGAAGCGTGATGGCCGAGTCGTCAGGAGAAGAGAAGATGATCGCGGCCAGCACGGTGATGACGGTCATGACTCCGAGCGCGATGACGAACTCTTTGACGAGGTCGTAGTGCCGCGTCGGGAAGTCGTGCGAGTCCGGGGCCCAGGTGCCGCCACGGCGCCGCGCCTCGGTGTGGGTTGTCGAGGCGCCGGGGGTGCTCATCGCGACACCTCCAGAGGTGACTCTTCGCCGATGGGTGGGACGACGCCCTTGCGACGCACGAGGAGGAGGTGAACACCGACGATGACGCCGACCACGAGGGGCAGCAGAGACACGTGCCAGAGCACCATCTGGCCGACGTTCATGACGTTGAACCACGCGCCGACCCCAGCGGCGTTGAGACCGTCCTTGGCCTGCGTGCTGATCCATTGCGCGTCGAAGTTGGTCTGGATGAGATAGCCGGTGAAGGCCGTCCCGAGTGAGCCGAAGAACGCGAGCGCTCCTGTGGCCCAGGTCATCCCACGATGACCACGCCAGGCAGCCATGAAGAACTTGCCCCAGAGGTGGATCACCATCGTGGCGAAGAAGAGCTCGACGCTCCACAGGTGCACCGAGTTGACGAAGTGCCCTGCAGTGCTGGTGTGCCACCAGGCGATGCCGCCGAGGGTGAGCACGAGCCCAGAGACGATGATGATGACCAGGCTGGCGAGGCAGGCGACTCCGAAGACGTAGATCCACGAGGCGACATAGGCCGGCTGTCGGTCGGGCAGCCACTGGCCTGCGGGGACGAGGTCGGTAACCCATCGTGTGAGGCCGCCGGACCAGCTCTCTCTCTGGCCGCCGGACGGTTCCGCATCGGCCACCGGACCGGACCTTCGGGCTGGTTCCGCGGGTGGGGCCGCGGACCCGGCCGCGCTCATGGCCGGTCGTCCTCAGGTGGCCCCGGGAAGGGGATCAGGACCGCAAGGAGGAACAGGACAATCATCGCAAGAAGCATCACGAGATTGCCCACCGTGACGGTGAGAAAACCCCAGTGGACGACGGCCCCGGCAGGGACAGGTTGGGCTGTGCTTGACATCAGACTGGTCACGTTGGCCTCCGTAGAAGAGAGTGTGAGCGCTCCGGTGCCAATC
This sequence comes from Terracoccus sp., assembly GCA_040007275.1. Lineage (GTDB taxonomy): Bacteria > Actinomycetota > Actinomycetes > Actinomycetales > Dermatophilaceae > DSM-29435. The sequence continues at coordinate 21,753 of JBDTVJ010000017.1, read as the reverse complement.
GTGCAGACCTACTACACGTTGTAAGAGTATCTCGTTCTGCTCCACCGCAGGGTGGTTCGTCTCATCCATGTCGCCGCCTATCCTGAACGCAAGTCCCGGGCAGAGCCCGGGCCGCAACGGCTTGAATCAGGCTGGCGTGAGGGTGCTGGTAGCAGTGAGATGGCCGCCGGCGCCGTAGACCTGCGCCCCGTGCTCGATCCCGGGTTCGGCGGCGACGGCCGTGACCACCTGGGGCCGCGTGAGTGGCGCCAGGAGCCGGTAGGCGAACTCGCGGCCGACCAGCGACACGCCGCCCCGCCGTGCCACCTCACCCATGAGCAGGGCCTGAAGCGGGCCGTGGATGACGAGCCCGTCGTAGCCCTCGTGCCGGGCCCAGTCGAGGTCGTAGTGGATACGGTGGGCGTTGAACGTCACGGCGGAGAACCGGAAGAGCAGCCGCTCGTCGACGGCGAGGTCGAGCCGGTGTTCCCTCGCCGGAATCGCCGCGTCTCTGGGCTCCGCTGCGGGCAACGGCTGCGTGCCCCCGGCGCGGTAGACGATGTCCTGCTCGTCGACGATCGCCAGCGCATCCCCCTGGCGGATCTCGTTGCGCACCGTGACGAAGGTGAGCGGCCCGCTGCGCCCCTGCTTGTCGATGGTGCTGTCCACCCGCGACACGACGGTGGCCTCCTCGCCGATACGTAACGAGCGCAGGGTCGTCACCCGGCCTCCGGCGAACATCCGTCGCCGGCCGGGGCCGGGTGGGGCGGGGATGCCGGAGTCAGGGTGGCCGTCAGCGGCGAGCTGGCTCTGCCGGGGCCGAGTGAGCAGGTGGACCCAGTGCCACAGCTCGGGCAGGATCCCGTCGGCGGGAGGGTCGATGTCGAGCAGAGCCGCCAGGGAGGCGGACGGTTCGGGACCGATGACCTCTGTGCGCGTCACTGAATTCGGGGTGGCCGTCATCGCTCTCCGCCGCCAGGGTTGCTCGGATCGGTGGTGCGGGACGTCGCCCGGGCCAGAATCCGCCGTGCCCGCTCAAGCACCGGCGCATCGACCATATGGCCCTCGACCTTGACCGCTCCTCCGGAAGGTGCAGCCGCGAGTACCTTTCTGGCCCAGACGATCTCGTGTATGTCGGGGCGGAAGGCGGACCGCACCGCGGCCACCTGGGCGGGGTGGATGCAGAGCTTCCCGGAGAAGCCGAGACCTCGGGCGTGAGCGGCATCCGAGATGACCGGGCCGCCTGGTGACACGTCGGTCGTCACCGTGTCGATGGGCGCGGCGATCCCTGCCACCCGGGAGGCGATCACGAGGGTCGACCGGGCGAAGAGCAGGCTCTCGCGCGACTCGACGGCGTCGACGTCGAGCGAGTAGTCAAGCGACCCGAACGCCAAGCGCACCACCGGGTCGGCGGCCGCGAGCTCTCGCGCCCGGTCGACCCCGAGCGCCGACTCCACCAGCGCGATGACCGGCGCCCCGACCTGCTCGGCAACGAGGCCAAGGGCGTCGACGTCCTCCGCCAGCGGCACGACCACGGCGACGACACCCGGTGCGCCACGGAGGGCTGCGAGGTCAAGCCTGTGCTTGTCGCTGTCGGGAACGTTGACGCGAACCGCGGCCACCCCGCCGGCGTCGAACCAGCTCCGGATGTTCTCGCGGGCCTGGCTCTTGGCCTCATCCGTGACGGCCGCCTCGAGGTCGAGGATCGCGAGGTCGGAACCGGCGACGGCCTTGTCAAAACGTTCCGGCCGGTCGCCAGGCACGAACAGCAGGGCTACCGCCGACAAGGCCGACGAGCGCGTCGGCGCATCAGCTGTCACGTCGGAGGCGGCGAAGTGAGCCGGGTACCGCTGGTCGCTCATGACGGCCACCTCACGGCGCGACACTTCCGCGCTTGACCAGCTGATGGGCGATCACGTTGCGCTGGATCTCGTTGGTGCCCTCGCCGACGATCATGAGGGGAGCGTCGCGGAAGTAGCGCTCGACATCGAACTCCGTTGAGTAGCCGTATCCCCCGTGAATGCGGATCGCGTTGAGGGCGATCTCCATGGCCGTCTCCGAGGCGAGCAGCTTGGCCATGCCGGCCTCCATGTCGGCCCGGCGCCCGGAATCGTAGGTGCGGGCGGCGTGCAACGTCAGCTGGCGGGCGGCCTCGAGCTTGGTGGCCATGTCGGCAAGGTAATGCCCGATGGCCTGGTGCTTCCAGATCGGCTTGCCGAAGCTCGTTCGCTGCTGGGCGTAGGCCAGCGCGTCCTCGAGCGCCGCCCTGCCGACGCCGAGCGCGCGGCCCGCGACCTGCAGCCGGCCGGTCTCGAGCCCGCGCATCATCTGGGCGAACCCCTGCCCCTCGGCGTCGCCGAGGAGGGCGTCGACCGGCACGTGCATGTCGTCGAACGACAGCTCGCAGCTCTCGATGCCCTTGTAGCCGAGCTTCGGCAGGTCACGTGACACCACGAAGCCGTCGACCTTCTCGCACAGCAGGATGCTGATCCCCGAGTGGGCCGGGCTCGCTGACGGGTCGGTCTTGCAGAGCAACGCGACCAGGCCGGATCGTCGGGCGTTGCTGATCCAGGTCTTGGAGCCGTTGACCACGTACTCGTCACCGATGCGGCGCGCCGTGGTTCGCATGGCCTGGAGGTCAGACCCGCCGCCCGGCTCGGTCAGCGCCATCGTCGCGCGCAGCTCGCCCGTCGCCAGACGCGGCAGGTAGCGGTCGCGCTGCTCCGGGGTGCCGTAGGCCAGCAGCAGGGAACAGACGACGGTGTGCCCGCCCATCGCACCGGCCAGGCTCATCCACCCTCGGGCGAGCTCTTCGGTGACGAGCACGTAGGCGGAGCTCGAGATCTGGCCGGCCCCCCACGGCTCGGGGATCGCCAGGCCGTAGAGCCCCAGATCCTTCATCTGCTCGATGAGCTTCTCCGGGTAGGTGTTGGCGTGCTCCAGCTCCTGCACGACGGGTTTGACCTCGCGGTCGACGAAGTCGCGAACGACGTCGACGAGCGCGCGTTCCTCATCGGGCAGCTGCTCCACGCTGGTTCCTCTCGTTGGGGGTGGGTGGTACGCGAGGAGTCACGCTCGCGGCGCGAGCCCGATCGTCGCCTCGACCTGCGAGAGCCCGCCCTCGGCGACCATGCTGCGCAGCCGCTTCTTGTCGTACTTGCCCACTGAGGTCTTGGGCACCTCGGTGATGTAGATGTACTCGTCGGGCAGCCACCACTTGGCGAAGCTCTGGCCGAGAAAGGCGGCGAGCTCCTCCTGGGTCGGGAGGTCGTCGTCAGACTTGGGCACGACACAGGCGACGGGTCGCTCGTTCCACTTCTCGTTCGGCACCGCGAAGACCGACGCCTCGCGCACCTTCGGGTGTGACATGAGGGCGTTCTCGAGGTCGATCGAGGAGATCCACTCGCCCCCCGACTTGATGAGGTCCTTCTGCCGGTCCTTGAGGATGATGAAGCCCTCCGGGTCGATGCAGCCGATGTCGCCGGTGTTGAGCCAGCCGTCGATGATCGCGTCCTTGGTGCGGTCGTCGCGGTAGTAGGCGCTCGCCGTGTAGGGGGAGCGGACGTGGATGTGGCCCATGCTGGTGCCGTCCCACGGCAGCTCTTCCCCGAAGTCGTCGACGATGCGAACCTTCATGAGCGGGAAGGGGATCCCACCGGTCTGCCGCCGGGCCCACCGGTCTTCCTCCGGCTCGTCGGCCAGGGTGGTCTTGATGTAGTTGAAGCAGATCTGTGGTGACGACTCGGTGTGCCCGTAGCCCTGCAGCACAAAGGTGTCGTAGGTGTTCTGGAACCACTCCATGACCGCCCTCGAGGGCGCGGACCCACCGAGCCAGAGCGTGTCGAGCGAGCTGAGGTCCCACTCCTCGCTGCTCGCGGTGACGAAGTCGCGGATCATGCTGCCGACCGTGACCGCCGCGTTGATCCCGGTGACGTTGAGGTCACGGATGGTCTGGACATGGTCGATCGAGGTGGGGTGGATGCCGAGGAAGACGATGGTCGAACCCTGCATGAGGCACGCGTGCGGCAGGTTCCAGCCGTTGCAGTGGAACATCGGGGCGACTTCCATCCAGACCTGGTTCTCGGACAGGCCGATCTTGTCGTGGGTCGCCATGAGCATCGTCTGGAGCACGATGCCCCGGTGGCTGAACACCACGCCCTTGGGCAGACCGGTCGTCGCCGAGGTATAGCACATGGCCGCCGCGGCGCGTTCGCTGAAGTCGGGAAACTCGAACCCGTCGTCGCCGGTCGCCAGCAGCTCCTCGTACGACAGCACGGGGGAGAGGGTGGTCTGCGGTAGCTCGCCGTCGCACATGATGACGAACTGCTTGACCGTCGGGATGCCCTCGGCCACCAGGACCTCAACCACCGCGATCTGATCGACGTCGAGGAAGAGGATGCTGTCTTCGGCGTGGTTGACGATGTAGCGCTGCTGGTCGGGGAAGAGGCGCAGGTTGATCGTGTGGCAGACCGCCTGGACACCCGGGATGGCGTAGTAGAGCTCGAAGTGCCGGTAGTGGTTCCAGGCGAGCGTGCCGACACGTTCGCCAGGCTCGACCCCGAGCTTCGTCAGGGCCGACGCGAGCTTGCGCACCCGCTTGGCAAAGTCGCCGTACGTGTACTCGTGGTATTTGCCCGTCTCGAGGCGGGTGATGATCTTCTTGTCGGGGAAGAGGCGCTCGGTGCGCCAGAGCAGCGAGCTGAGCAGCAGCTGCTCGTCCATCATCAAACCGTCCATCGGTGCACTCCTGTCGGCGTTGACCACGGCTGCACCGCGATCGGGTGACCCGCTCAGTATTCTGTATAGAAACAAGGGAGTCAACGGGGGTTCGTCTGCCTCAACCAGGCACATTCGGTGCATACTTCTACAGAACCCGGAGCTGGATGCCGCTGAGCTCACGTCTGAGCTCACGTCTGAGCTGTGGTCTGGCGTCCACATCATGGTCGGGTGGTTCGATTCGGCGCAGCCCCGAGAAAGGTGGAGCCGGTGACGAGCGAGCGCAGGGAGCGTCTGAGCCCGCAGGTGGCCAAGCAGGTTCGCGCGATGATCATGACCGGTGAGATCGCCGGCTACGAGCGGCTGCGCACCGAACGGCTGGCCGAGCGGTTGAACGTCAGCGCGACCCCGGTCAGGGAAGCGTTGATGACGCTCGCGGGAGAAGGTTTCGTGACCCTCTCGCCGGGCCGCGGCTTCACCGCGGTGCCACTGACCCGTCGAGACCTGCAGGACGTCTACGACGTGCAGGCCTATATTTCCGGCGAGCTGGCGGCTCGGGCTGCGGCCGAGCTCACCGACGACGACATCGCCGGGCTGTGGCAGCTGCAGCGCCAGATCGTCTCCCTCGTCGACGCGGGACGGCTCGAGGAGGCCCAGCGGGTCGACTTCGAGTGGCACCGCACGATCAACCGCGCGAGTCATTCACCCAAGCTCATGTGGTACCTGCGAATGACGCAGGAGTACGTTCCCTTCGAGGCCTACGGCGCCATCCCGGGGTGGTCTCGCGCGGGGTGCGAGGGCCACCCGCCGGTGATGTTCGGGCTCGAGACGAGAGACCCGGTCGGCACCCGGGAGGCGATGGCGAGCCATATCCGCCACGCGCGTTCGCTCGTGCTCGACCTGCTCGAGGCGAGGGGGCAGCTCTTCGACGAGACGCAGTCGCCGCGGGGGCCCGTCTCACACGACGTTCCGTAGGCGGATGCCCTTCTCTATAGATGGCTCCCGCCACATCCGGCCGGGGTGGCGCCGGGTCGGAGCGCGCGAAATCATTGACCCCTGCTTTCTATAGAACCTAGGGTGAGCGCATGTCGACCACTGCCGCACGCCACCTGATCAGCTACGCCAGCGGCCGGGCCGACCTGCCGCTGCTCGGCGATACGATCGGCCAGCGTCTCGTGGCCGTCGCACTCCGGTTCCCCGACCGGGATGCCCTCGTGGACGTGCCCAGCGGCCGCCGCTGGACCTATCGCGATCTCGACAGCGACGTCGACCGGCTCGCCTCGGGTCTGCTGGCGCTGGGGATCGAACCGGGTGACCGGGTGGGCATCTGGGCCCCGAACGTGCCCGAGTGGGTGATCGTGCAGTACGCCACCGCCAAGATCGGGGCCATCCTGGTGAACATCAACCCGGCCTACCAGGCGCGCGAGGCGGCCTACGTGCTCGAGCAGGCCGGCATCCGGCTGCTGATAGCGGCTGCGAGCCATCGCTCGAGCAACTACGTCGCCATGATCGAGCAGATCCGGACCGAGGCGACCTCCCTCCGGGAGGTGTTCGTCTTCGGCACCCCGGAGTGGGAGGCGCTCGCGTCCGGTACGGGCGACGTCTGCGCTGTGGCCGACCGGCTCGCAACGCTCGACCGCGACGACGCCATCAACATCCAGTACACGAGCGGCACCACCGGGTTCCCCAAGGGCGCCACCCTCTCCCACCACAACATCCTCAACAACGGATTTCTCGTCACCGAGGTGCAGCGTTTCACGGAGGTCGACCGGCTCTGTGTGCAGGTGCCCTTCTACCACTGCTTCGGCATGGTCATGGGCAACCTCGGGTCGATGGCCCACGGCAGCTGCGTTGTCATACCGGCGCCGGCCTTCGATGCCGAGGCGACGATGGTCGCGATCGAGCAGGAGCGGTGTACGGCCATCTACGGCGTGCCGACGATGTACATCTCCATTCTCGAGCACCCCCGTTTCGCCGACCACGACTTCTCGTCGCTGCGCACCGGCATCATGTCGGGGTCGCCGTGCCCGGCCGAGGTGATGCGGCGCGTGGTCGACCTGATGCACCTGTCGGAGATCACCATCAGCTACGGCATGACCGAGACGTCACCGGTCTCGACGCACACCGCGATCGACGCCTCCATCGAGCGACGCGTGTCGACGGTCGGCACCGTGCACCCGCACGTGGAGATCAAGCTCGTCGACCCCACCACCGGGCTCACCGTGCCGGTCGGGACGCCGGGCGAGCTCTGCGCCCGGGGCTACCTGGTGATGAAGGGCTACTGGGAGGCGCCGGAGAAGACGGCCGAGGCCATCGACCCGAGCGGGTGGATGCACACTGGCGACCTTGCGGTGATGGACGATGAGGGCTATTTCCGCATCGCCGGCCGCCTCAAAGACCTCGTCATCCGTGGCGGCGAGAACGTTTACCCGGTGGAGGTCGAGGAGTTTCTCTACTCCCATCCCGACATCGTCGACGTGCAGGTCGTCGGCGTCCCCGACGAGAAGTACGGCGAGGAGCTGTGCGCCTGGATCAGGATGCGGGAGGGGCGCAAGCCGATCACGCCCGATTCGCTCTTGGCCTTCTGCGAGGGCCGGCTGGCCCGCTACAAGGTGCCCCGCTACGTGCACCTCACCGACGAGTTCCCGATGACGGTCACCGGCAAGATTCGCAAACGCGAGATGCGCGAGAAGTCGCCGGGCCTGCTCGGAATCGGCTGACACCCGCGCTAGGCCGGCATCGAGGCCTTGGCGGCGTCGGCGGATCCCACGACCTTCTCCAGCGTGTTGATGCTGACGTGCGGCCACCGGGCCTGACCCGGCAGCCCGTCACCACGCGGTGAGAAGAAGTCGAGCACCGCGACCTGGAGGTACTGCAGGCGCAGTCGGGGCCGGCCCGCGCTGTCGAGCTCATCGAGCTCCTGGATCCAGAAGGTCGAACGCACGGAGTCGGCCTTGGCCTGGCGCACGATGAAGGGGATGTTGCTCACCCCACCGGCCTCGAGCTCGGAGTCGACCATCAGCTCCGTCGTCCGGGTGATCTGCACCCCTTGGTTCGCCCGCCTGAGAAGGCGGTCCGGTCGGCTCGGGTCGAACCCCGGGAAGCCCGCTTCGGTGCGGGTGCCGGTGAACGGGTGCTGGCGAAAGTGATGGTAGGGAGCGAAGTACGGGTCGCCGACGATGTCCTGTCGGACCCGGCCGATGGGTAGACCGTTGACCTTCGGGATCTCCGGCTTGCCGGGATGGACGCGACTGCGCCCCAGCGCGAGCAGCGTGTCGCCGTGCGGGACGGCGGCGAGGCGCGCAAGGTCGAGGTCGCCGCACTCGTTGAGCATGTGCAACAACAGCCCCGGCTCGTGGTGGATCGCCTGTCCGGGGCCTCCGGCCAGGCCGCTGACCGGGAAGTCCTCCGAGTCGCTCTGCGCGATCATCTGCTCGTAGTCGAGCGTCACCACCAGCTGGTCCGTAGCGGAGGCACCAGGCAGGTTGGCGCTGATCCCGCGGTTGGGCACGGCCTTGTCGACCAGCGAGAACTTCAGCTCCTCGGTGTACTCGTTGACGAGCAGCCGATAGTTGGCCGGCCCACCCGCAAACGGCAGGGCGATCATGTTCCAGCCCCGTTCTTGCCGGGAGGGCACGTTCCGCCAGGTGCCCGGGAGCAGCCGCAGCGGTCCGAGATCGGGGTCACCGGTCTGCGCGAGCTCGACGCGGCGCCCGCGCTGTTTCAACTGGCTGATTCGGGATGCCGGCGTGGTGCCCGTCGTCGTCATAAGTGGTCCTCCTGTGATGCGGGCGCTCGAGCGAACGTCTCATCGGGAAGGAGTCATGACGATGAGGTCTGATACCAGACACCACACCGGCCACCCGGGACGCGGTCAAGCAGGCGAGGGTTGCTACCGCCATGCCGTCGTGTTCGTTCTCGGGGACTGTCCTGATCCGTAGGTACGCCAGCACGGCCAGCACACGACGATGGTCGCTATCGTTGGCCGACAGTCCGATCTTGGCGCAGTCTCGAGGAGCTCATCGGCAGGGCATGACGCCCCGGACGTGCCGTGGAACCACCTCACATGTGGGGCCGGACGTCGACCAGTCACGTTCAGGATCCCTTCCCGACTGCGAGGATCCTGGATCCGGATCGTGCGGATCCTGCTGGCGCGAAGCGAGCAGAGCCTGGTCGGCGATGTCAACCTCTCTGCTTCAGCGCGGTGCGTCATGCTGAGGGGCGCAGTGCGGTCGTGAGTTGCGGTTGCCCGAACCACGCCGCTTCCGTCGTACCGATATCGACCCAGCGGCGGCTGCTTCGCATGCCAGCGAGCAGACCTTCGTCATAGTTGAAGATCAACGGGAAGGATGCCCGGATCGGTAGATCAGTCAGGCGCGTGTCGTGCACTGCCGCGTAGGCAAGGTCGTCGTGGTGGGCGAACGAGGCGGCGCTGGTCGCTCCGCACGGCCAACGCACGGTGGGCCGCCCCCCCTGCGGCGTGGACCACTGTGCTGGGCCTCCCGTGAGTCGGGCTACCGCCCGGCGCCCAGCCTCTCGGGCGGCCGCCCTGCAGGCCTCGCCTACAGCGGCTCGGGAGGACCGATCGGGGTCACCGCCGAGCTGCAGAGGGGACGCGCGTGCCACCATCTGCTCCTCGACGGCGACGCGCCCAGGGCCCGCGGCTACGACGGCGAGGATGAGGTCGCCGTCATGGCGGACCTGACAACGCAGGGGTTGGGGCAGGGGAGTGTTCCGGCACGCCTCCAGGGCAGTCGGGGAGATGTTGACGCGGAGAGCGTCTGCCAGCGACCCGGGTCGAGCGACGCCGGGGCGCACGGTGACGTCTTGCCAGCCGACGCTGCCGAACCCGGTGCCGAGCAGTTTGACGACCGCTTCCTTGACGGCCCAGACGAGCGCATGGCGGGCTGTCGATCCATCGCACCACCAGCGCTCCGGGAGGCTGAAAGCCACGTCGGAGACGACCGGCATGTGCGCCAGACGCCGTTCCCAGTCGACCGTCGAGGTGAGGTCGATGCCGACCGTCATGGCTGGCTGACGGCAACGGGACGCGATATGGCGACGACATCGACCGGCTGCCCTCTCATGGTGCGCACCGCGAGGGTGGCGCAGGCGATGAGGAGGACGGCCCCACTGACCGCTTGGGCCCATGGCATCAAGCTGTCGAAGGCCCAGCCGCTAGCGAGCGAACCGGCCGCGGCCCCGAGCAGGGCGGCTGACTCGTACCGGGTGAGCCCGCGCCCGAGCGCCGCCCCGGACAGCAGGGAGACGATCGTGGTCTCGACGGGGTTCGACACGGCCCACGAGACGCAGGTCAACACCCAGAACCCGGCGATGACGGTGAGGTTGGGGGCCAGCGTCAGCCCGCTCACCGCGACGGCGCTGACCAGTAGCGACAGGGCCATGGTGCGGCCGCGACCGAACCGTCGGCTGAGCCACGGGGCGAGGCCGGGAGCCAGCGAGTACGCGATGAGGCCGGGGAGAAAGACCATCACGATCGAGCCGAGCTCAAGCTGAAGATCACGGGTGAGGCGCAGCAGCAGGATGAGTGATGCCGCTGTCTCGACTGCTGCCGTGATGGCCACCACCACGAGCAACCGGCGCATCGTCCGGGTTTGGTGTCCGCGTCTCTCGGGAGGGGCGCTCGTCTGGCGTGAGGGTGCAGAAGCGACAAAGGCCGCCGCCAGCACTGCGGTCACTGCCCCGATGAGGAAGAGGCCGGCGTAGTCGGTGATCGGCAGCAGGCTGAGGCCAACGATGTAGGCCACCCAGATTCCGGTGCCTTCGCTCTTGGTGACGGTCGCGAAGGCGTTCTCGTCGTCGTGGACCGACTCCGCAGCCATGGCGCGAGCGGGGATCGTGAAGAGGGCATCACCCAACCCGAAGAGCACGGCAGCCACGAGAGCCTGCGCCAGCGTCTCTGAGAGGGCGTAGGCGCCGAGTCCCACCGCGATGACGATGCCTCCAGCGGCAGCGAGCCAGCGCCGCTCGAGCTTGTCTGTCAGCACACCGACGAGGAACCGGGCGGAGAATGCGACCGCGAGCGAAGTCGCTAGCAGTGCTCCGGTGGCTAGTCCGCTCAGCCCGAGCTTCGTGCCCGCCCACAGCGGGAGGAGAAATTCGAGCACCTCGGTGATGCCCGCGACCGCGCCGAGGGCCCCGGATGCGGCGGCGAAGCGCCGGGGCACGGCCGAAGATGAGGCTGTCATGGTTCGACCCTGCGGCACAGGACCGGTTCGGGCCATTCGACCATGGTCGCGAATGGCCCGCCGAAAGTCGCGACTGTTGACCCCAGCACGATCACTGGAGCTGCTCCATCCGGCCATCGACCTGGTTCGGGGTGAGCTGCACCACGATGAAACCTTGCCGTTCCATGCGCCCGAACGAGCCCTTCGGGCCAGGTACGACGAGCCGGCCCACGCCGTGCGCGGTGAGCGCGTCGAAGCAGACGTGACCGGTGAGGGGGGTGGTCCACCCGGCTAGCAGCTCGGTCTGCACCTGCTCAGCGGTGACCAGCCGTTCACCGGTGGTGTCGCTGAGCAGAATGCGGTCAGGTGGTCTCACGGTGTAGCCGGCGTAGACCTCGGTGCGCAGCCGTTGGACGAGTGGGCCGACGCCGGGGCAGTGTTCGGCCCGGGCAATTGTGTGCAGCACCCGACCACCGTTGCTTCGTACCAGTATTCGGAGCCGTCCGAGGGCGTGGGTTGTTCCTGAAGCCGCGCAGACTCGGCCCTCACCCGACACGCAGACGCTCGCCCAATCTCCGGCATCCTCGCAGGCGGCGGCGCAGAGCTCTGCGAGGCGGTCGGCCTCGATGCCGAAGAAGAACGTGCACTCCAGCGGGGTGGGCAGGCTTTGGAAGTAGTCGTTCTCAACCATGATGCTTCGACGCAACAGGTCGACCATGTCCTCGTAGCTGAAGCTGGCGACGTGGACAGCTGCCAGAAATCCGCCGAAGCTCTGACCCAGGACGATGTCCGGGTCGAGCCCGTGCTCCTCACGGCCCCAGTCGGTCAGTGCGACTCCGATGGCGAGGAAGGCCATTTGGAAGACCTCCATGTCGCTCACCCCAGCGGTCGCATAGCGTCCGGCCAGGTCGTAGCCGAGCACGTCGCTCGCTTGGGTCATGCGGTTCCGGGCCTGGGGGCTGGTATCGAGGAAAGCCTGGACTCGGGTGAACCGTGAGGGCACCAGGCCCGGGAACATCAACGCGTCGTTCCAGCCCGTCGCCTTCTCGGTGGTTGCGCCCGAGACCGTCGGGCTGATCGTGGCGGTCATGAGGTCGGTTCCAGGGCAGGGAAGTCGCCCGCCAGCGCTTCCATGCCAGGGGGGACGTCGCTCAGCGAGACCCCGACCTCGAGAACGCACGGATGGCCGCTGCGCGCGAGGGCCCAGGCTCGTTGCACCGCCTCGAGCACCTGGTCAGAGCGGTCGCAGCCAACGTATGCCACCCCGCGGGCTCGACACAGGTCACCGCGGCCCTGAGCTGTGTCGAGAAAGCTGTGGGGGACTGGTGTGTCGAGGCTGCGAGCATTGACCTCCAGCCAACCGAAGCCGCCGTTTCTCAGTACGACGATGAGTACTGGCCCCTCGTGGCGGGCCAGGCTGGGCAGTTCAGTGGCCGCAGCATCGAAAGCGCCGTCGCCGGCGAAGACGACCACGGGCCGGTTCGGTCGGGCGGTGGCCACTCCGAGCACGCTCGCCACGCCGAACCCGAGAGGAGTCTGCTCGCTCGGTACGAGGCAGTCAGCTTCGGCAGGCACGGTCCAGAAGGGAAAGAAGTACGACCACATGTCTTGCAACCCGTTCTCGTGCAGGCTGATGCGATCGCGCGGTACGACGGAGTCGATCGTGGCCAGGAGTCCCACGATGCCAGGGGCTTGACCCGCGGCTGTTGCGCTCTCGTCCCGAACGGTATCGCCGTCGGTGTCGATGCGTCGGCGTGCGTCACGCACCATCTCGACCCAGGCGCTGTTTCGCGTCGGGCGGTGTCCTGACCACCGGCTCGACCAGATGTCTACAACCTCGCCGGCGTCGGCGCGCAGCACCCAACGCGCTGGACTGTGCTTCTTCGGAGGCGTGGTCGTGACGGAGAGCACCGGCGGTGCCGGTTCGGGCCAGCTGTAGGTTGCCGTCTCCTCCAGCGCGCTACCCAGCGCGATGATGAGGTCACAGCGTTCCAGCAGCTCGCGCGCCGGCGCCGGAGCGTAGAGCCCGCTCACCCCGACGAACAGCGGGTGCGCCTCATCGACCAAACCTCGCCCGGATGCGGTGCACATGATGCCAGCGCCCATCGACTCGGCCATCGTCTCGAGGGCGCCCGGGGCGATACTGTGGCGCGCCCCGCCGCCAACGAGGAGTACCGGCCGTGAAGCATGGTCGGCAGCTGTCGACGGCAGGCGCAGTTGCCGTGAGACTTCGACAACCTCTGGTTCTGTACTCTGCTCGCCGGCATCCGTGAGGCCGATCGTCTCGGGCACCTCGAGCACGACCGGGCCGCGGTACTCGAGGGCTTTTGCCACGGCCTCGGCGGTGAGTACGGCTGCCTGGGCAGGATCCTCGACACGGCCCTGCCACACGGTGAGGGGCGCTAGAACCGCAACGGCGTCCAGCTCCTGGAAGGCGCCGGTGGCCAGCCGGTCGGCGGGGACCCCTGAGGTGAGCAACACCAGAGGCGCGTTCTGCTCGCGAGCTTCGAGGATGCCGGTGGCAGCGTGGGTGACGGCGGGGCCTTTGCCAACAAACGCGACCCCGAGGCCCCCACCGAGCACGGCGTGGGCTGTGGCCTGGTAGGCAGCGTGCCGCTGGTCACGGCAAAGATGCACCTCGATCCCACACTGCTGGGCGGCAACCAGCAGACCCATGTCGTCGCCAGGAAGTCCGAACGCGTGTCGAACCCCGGCCGCCGCGAGCCGGTCGAGCACCGTGACCCAGACGCTTCGAACCGACATCAGCCGACCTCACGCAGGATGGCGGGCTCGATGAAGTGGTCGGCTATGGCTTTGGAGATCAGGACTGGTTCGTGGTGCAGCGTGCGGCCGCGGGCCACGTAGTTGGCCATCGGACCATTCCCACCGAACGGGGCGTTGCCGTCGTCGATGGTCAGCAGCGTCTCGTTGATCGTCACCGTGTGCTTGCGGCGTAGGGCGGCCTCGATGCAAGGAGCCATCCCGTAGACGGTCGCGCCCAGCGCTCGTTCGGCGTAGATGCCACTACCGAGCACCTCGGCCGCGCGTGCTTCGTCAGTGTAGCTGCAGACATTGAAGATCGGGGCGAAGAACTCAGTGATACGGGCTTCTCGGTGACTTGGCCAGACGACGATGGTCGGGCTGAGCCGTCTACCGGCAAGGTCGATCTCACCGCCGAAGTGGATCGCCTCTCGGTGGCGCATGAGGTAGGTGACGCCGGCGGTCAAAGCGCTGTCGTAGGACAGTGAGCTGTAGTCGCTCAACGGGCAGTCGTTCGGGCCGTACCGGAGCTCGGAGAGGATCGTGCGCATCCGAGTCAGGAACTCGTCGATGAGGTCGGCGTGCACCCAGATGATGTCGGGGGCCAAGCAGTCCTGACCTGAGTTGAACAGACGGATCGTCGCGATGTCTTCGCAGGCGAGCTCCAGGTCTGCACCTGGTGCAACGATCACGGGGTTGATGCCCGACCCCATGAAGGTCATCAGCTGTTCGGGCGCTAGTTCGCGGCGAATGGTCTCGGCGTTCTGGTAGGTGCCGGTGAACACGACGACGTCGGCGTCCATCACGGGGCCGGCCACAAAGTCGCGCTGGCTGTCGAGAGTGATCGTGATCGGCAAGCCGTGGTGGGGGGAGAGGAACTCGTGCAGCGCGGCCACGGTGTCACGCACCTGCGAAGATGGTCGAAACACGACCTGATCGGCGTAGAGGCAGGGCACGGCGAGATAGAGCACGTAGGAGTACAGCACCACGTTGGAGGGTAGGAACACCGCGATCCTCCCGACCTGCGGGGGGCCATGGCGCTCTACCTCGGCGTGGGCCCCGTCGAGGGTGGCCAGGGCGGCGTCGATCTCGTATTCGGCCGCCGAACGGGCGCCGACTTGGGTGAGGATGGCCAGGATCTCGCTCCGGTTGGCCGCGATGACGTCTCGGAGTGCTTCCAGCCGATGGGGGACCTCTGAAGGGACGGGGATACGAGGAAGGGAGACGCTGGTCATGGCGAGGGGACCTTTCTGGCTGGCTACCGGCTTGGGGTAGGTGGTGACAGGATCCTGCGTGGCGGGCGGTGGTGGCGGCTTGGCGGCGTGGGTGGCTTCGGCTGCGGTGTCGGGGATCTCGATGGTCTGTTGGCTCATGCGATGGCCTGCATGACGGCGAGCGAGCGGTAGTGGTCGCTGTGCACGAGAAGCTCCGAATGGGTGCCACGGCTGGTGACCACCCCCTGGTCGAGGTGCACGATCTGGTCGAAGTGGGTGATGGTGGCGAGCCGGTGGGCCACCACCACGACCGTGACGTCGCGTGGTAGCTCGGTGAGCACCGACAGCACGAGCCTTTCGGTGAGGGCATCGACCTGGGAGGTCGGTTCGTCCATCAGTACGATGCTGGCGGGGTGCAGCAGGGTGCGCGCCAGCGCGAGGCGTTGGCGTTCGCCGCCAGAAAGCGCGGCACCGTGCTCCCCGACTGGTGAAGCGAGTCCGTCGCGGCGCAGCAGATGGTCGAGTCCGACACGCTTCAGCGCGTGGATCAGTTCTTCGTCGCTCGACTCGGGGGCGAAGAGACGCAGATTGTGAGCGATGCTGCCGGCGACCACAGGGGCTTGCTGTTCGAGGTAGGTCATCTCGGCCCGTACGGCGTCGCGCTGAAGTCGTGTCACGTCGATACCGTCGATACGGATGGAGCCGCTGTCGGCATCGAAGAGGCGTAGGAGCAGGGCCAGGATTGTCGACTTGCCCGAACCACTGGGCCCTACGAGGGCGACCCGCGACCCGCGTCTGATGTCAAGGTCGACGCCATTGATCACCTCCGGGCCTTGGTCGTAGCGAAACCGCACGTTGCGCAGGGAGATTGCGGTGGCGGTGGCCGGTCGATCTGCCGGCATTCTCGTGAGCAGCTCGCCGTGCACAGCCTGGTCGTGCTCGTCCTCGGTCGGCACTTCCAGCGCGAGCCGGATGCGGTCCCACGAGGCCCTGGCCTGCTGGATGACGGGAATCGCGCGCAGACCGCTCTCCATGGGCATGAGCAGCAGGAACAGGTACATCAGGAACGCGAGCATCTGGTCGAGCCCGAGCTGGCCGCGCGAGACGAGCCAACCGCCGCAGACGAGTACCACCAGGAAGGTGGTCTGGGTGGCGATGCCGATGATGGGGTAGATGAGGGCAACGCGACGGCCCAGAGTGACGTCGATGTCACGAACGGCTCTGACCTCGCTGGTGATTCTCTCAACGCACCGCTTGGTTGCGCGGCCCGCACGCAAAGTGCTGAGAGCATCGAGGCTGGCCCCCAGCTCCGCGACCATGGCGGCGGTTCGTTCCTGCGAACGGCGCGCGAGACGCCGGGTGACACCAGAGATCAGGACGATGACCACCAGGCTGACGGCGACAGTACCGGCGGTGATGGTGAGCAGGGTGAGCGAGATCGTCGCCATCATGATCAGGGCGCCGAGGAAGGTGATCGCGGCGACGAAGACCTCGAACAGGCCAGAGATGACGAGGGTGCTCAGGCGTTGGGCGTCGGTGGTTGCAATGGTGAGGATCTCGCCCGAGCCGCGCCGGGCGTGCTCCCGAAACGGCCAGGACAGGGCCCGCGGCACGAAGCGAGTGCGCACGTCGCGGATGAGGTCAGCGCCGGTGCGGTGCAGCAGGTAGCGCTGTAGCCCGTCGGCCACCGCCTCGCTGAGGGTCACCACGGCGAGTAGCAGCAGGGGCCCGGCAACCTTTGCTCCGGTCTCGAAGGTCGACAGGATTCCCGCCATCGCCACCGGCTGGACGAGTGCTGACCCCGTTCCCACGAGGGCGAGCGTTATCGCCATGGCGATCACGCCACGGTGCGCCTTGGCGTAGGCCCGGGGTGAGTCGAGCGAGTCCTCTTCGCAGGCCCGTCGGTGTCTGCTGGCACGCACTGTCCCGGGTGGGGTCATGCCAGTCACACCAACGATTCCAGACCTGGGAGAAGCGGGCTGCTCGATCGCACGGCGCCAGCGGCCACCAGCACGCCGGCAGCACCGGTGGCGAGATCACCGGACAGACGGCGAAGGCCCCGACCGGGCACCAGTGCGCCCGCACCCCGTCGCACGAGGTACCAGTTGAGGTACGCCAGATGCCGGGATGTCATGGCTCGGGTGTCGGCGACCTTCGAACGATGGGCATGTTCGAGCGCAGTCATGAGCCCCGCCCGACCGTTGAGCAGGCCGGGCTCGACGACGATGTCGACGTCGAGAGCGCGCACGACCGCAACCACCTCGTTGGCTGCCAGCAGCCTCGAGCCGGCCCGGACGAGCTCACCGTGGGCGATGAGCAGGCCGGCGCTGCCGTGCGCCAGATAGGGGTAGCGGATCGATCCCTCCTGCACGAGGAGTGCGCCGTCGTCGCCGAGTACGCACGTGTCGATATCGCGCCGGCCGGCTTCGCGGGCCAGGGTGATCCAACGATCCTCGCCGGTCGCGGCGCCGACCCGGGCCAGGAACACCGCGACGCCCGCCCAGCCGTCCATGAAGCCGGCGCCAGAGCCGGTGGCGGTGTCTCCCTCGGGCACGGTGAGTTCAAGGATGCCATCGGCCAGCGTGACGGCGTCCTTGACCCGTCCCCGAGACAGGGCGGCGAGGCCGACCCCCGCTCGACCGCTGTAGACGGTGGGGTCGGGGGTGTCCATGGATCCTTCGACCGCGGCAGCCAGCAGGCGGGTGGCCCGCGAGGAGTCCCAACGGCACATCGTCAGGGCGATGCCGGCCCGGCCGTCGTAGAGGCCATCGCGTTGAACCTGCTCGGTCCGCTCGTCGAGCCAGGCCCGGGCCGCTGACGGCACAGCCACACCGGCCGCGTCGAGAGCCCAGATGACCCCCGCAGCGCCGGTACCCAGCTGGGCACCGTCGCCCAGCAGAGCGAGGATGTCGCCGGGTACGAGGCGATCGGAGCGCTCCGGCGTCATGGAGTCGATGACACCCGTTGCCAGGGTGGACATCAAGGCGTCTGGCTGGGTTGCCGGCGCCTCATCCCTGCGTCCGCTCGGAACGACACAACCGCGGATGAGCTGTTCGTCCACGATGGCGTCCCACCACATCGGAACATTCCATCGGCTACGTGCCCACGCGGCGTAGTCGGAGGCCAGCGCCGGTTCGAAGGCGAGCATCTGGCTCATCGGAGCGAGGCACCATAACGCCAACGCCGCTACGGCATAGAGGTCGTCGGCCTGCGTGACCTCGTCGCTGGCGCTCCGACCGGCTCGAACGAAGCCAGGGCACGCGAGACCTGCTTGACGCGGTGCGTCGCGAGGCGTGGCCAGCTCGTAGTCGATGAGCGTCACCGCCTCGTCGTCGTCGATGAGGATGTTGCCGGGATGGAGGTCGCCGAAGGTCCATCCGCGGGCGTGGATGGCGGCGATCGACCGGGACACGGCGAGCACGATCGCGAGGGCTCGAGTGGCATAGGCCACGAAGTCTTGCTCGGTGGCTCCGTTCCGGATACCTGGGTGGTTCGCCGCAAGCCAACGCTGGAAGGTCAGCGATCCGTGGTTGGCGGTGACGACGAAGCGGTGCTCCCACAGCTCGAAGGAGTCGAGGACCTCTGGAACGCCAGGCAGCCCAACGAGCGCGCGCATGGCGGTCTCCTCTGCCTTGAGTCGCGACGCGCCATCGCCCCCGGCGGCGTCGAGACCCGCCCACGGGCGGCCTTCCTTGAGGACGACTCGCCGCCCATCGATCGCCCGCCGCCCGGCGTACACGCCTCCGCCGTTGGAGAAGTGCAGCGCCTCTTCGAAGACGTAGTCGGTCGGGGGGGTAACCATGGTGGCAGCACGCATCCGGGAAAGGGGTTCGGGCACCGGGGCCCACGACGGCACCTCCAGCCAGGGCACGCGCAGGTCGGGCACGAGGACGCCGTCGGGCCGGCGCACGGCCGCTACGGCCTGCCCGTCGGACCCCGAGCACTCGAGGTGTCGGAAGCCGCCATAGCGCACATGCACCGGGCCACGACGCCAGCGCAGGTCGCTGAGAATGTAGGGCGCCGGGCGGCCACCGATGGTCTCGTCGAGCTCCTCGAGCAGGGCGAGCAGGCGCTCTTCGTCAGGTGGGTAGATCGTGACGAACTTGCCGCTCGACGCGCGGGCGGCGTACTTGCCGTTATGGGCGGCTACGAGTCCCGAGCTGCGCAGGTGTTTGAACGGCACCCCACGAGACACGCAGACCGCGGCGCACACCTCGAGGGTGTCAGAGGCGTCCCCCGGTAGCGAGGAGACGTGGATCTTCCACCCCTGCTCGGGGAGGCTGCCCTCGGGCGGTGAGCAGTACGACCAGTCGTCGTCAGTGGCACGACGCCAGGAATCGGGAAGGCCGGCCGAGAGCACGCCGGCCTGGGTGCTGGCGGCACGGTGCGGGCGTTCGAAGTGCTCGGGGTGGGCGACGCAGAACACGTCGAGGCTGGTCCTGCGTGCCTCACGAAGTGATGTCATGCCAGGACCTCCTGTGTCCCGCCCGCGACCCGCGCCGGGTGGCGGGCGAGCAGTTCGTCAAGGGAGGTGCGACGGTGCGCGCGTACCTCGTCGGCGATCTGTTGGTGCACGCGGTTCGAGCGGGCCAGGTTGGCGCTTTCGATGGCAAGCAGATCCGGAGTAGCCGTCATCTCATCGAACTCGCTTCGCAGGATGGCCCAGAGCACGGTGTCCTCGTAGTGGCCGTCGAGGTAGATCGCCTCTCTCAAGACGCCTTCGAGGGTGGGCCCATGGGAGCCGCGCAGCACCGAGGTGACCACCTCGTTGCCAGCGCTCGTGGAGAACTGCACCCGATGGGCGTTGAGGTCGTAGAACAGGTGGGCGAAGAGCACGAACAGGGCGTCGATGCCGTATCCGAACTTCCACAGTGCCGGATCGCCGATGGCGCCCCCCAGCGTGGCGGTGCGTACCGTCTTCGAGGGCAACCACCGCCACTCGAGCACCCCCACTTCCTCACCCTTGCGGGTGCGGATGATGAAGTGGTGACCGGGCCGGCTTCTGATGTCCTCGGCGATCTCCTCAACATCCATCGGGGTGGCCCGGTCTCGCGCGCCCACGAGGGCGGCGGGCGAGGTTGGGCCGAGCCAGTCGGCTACGGCTTGGGCGTCGGCTGTGATGGCCGGTCGAAGATTGGTCGTCATGCCGTTCATGCTGATTCCGCCTCTTCTGGGTGTCGCCGGATGGAACGGTCGAGGGGATCGACGCAGCGAAGTACCAGTGCGGCGCATTGCCCCCCGAAGCCGAGCGACGTGGACAGCCCGTAGTGGGTTGTGACACGTAGTGGAGCGTTCGTCACGAGCCGAAGGTCCGTCGCGATCGGGTTCTCGCATCCGACGGTCGGGGGCACCAGCTGCCGCTCCAGGGTCCGCGCGAGAACGATGGCCTCTATCGCTCCGGCGGCCCCCAGGGTGTGACCCGTCGATGCTTTGATGCCGTGCACGGCTGGGTCGGCGTCGGCGCCCAGGGCGGTTCGGATGGCGGCGAGCTCGAGCGGGTCGTTGATCGGTGTTCCGGTGGCGTGGGCGTTGACGACGCCGATGTCCGCCCCGTCGATCCCGGCGTCGTGGAGAGCAGCCCGCACCGCCGCCACCGGGCCGCGTCCGTCGGGTGATGGGGCGGTGGCATGGTGCACGTCAGTGCTGGCTCCGTAGCCGGCAACCTCGACAAGGGGTACCGCGCCCCGGGCGAGGGCGTGGCTCAGTGACTCAAGCACGAGCACTCCGGCCCCCTCACCCATCACGAACCCCGAACGGTCACGGTCAAAGGGTTGGCAGGCCCGGGTCGGCTCGTCGTTGCGTTCGCTGAGTGCGCCGACGGCACTGAGCGAGCAGATCGACAACGGGGTGATGGCAGCCTCGACGCCCCCGCAGACGGCCACATCCAGCACCCCCGCACGAATCAGCTGCAGGGCCAGCCCGATGGCCGAGGTCCCGCTGGCGCATTCGGTGGAAATGGTCAGGCTGGGACCCGTGGCCCCCAGCATCCGAGCGATCTCGCCTGTCGCGCTCGCACCCGAATCAGCCGCTGCCAGGTAGGGGTGGGAGCGGCGCACTGCCCGGGGCCCGCCGCTGAGCAGGCTGGTGTGCGCAGCGTCGTGCAGCTCAGGGGCGCCCCCGGCGTTCCCGAGCACGACTCCGATACGACTGGCATCCAGGCGGGAACGGTCGTCGGCCGAGAGCAGCCCGGCCTGGCGAGCGGCCTCTGTCGTCGCGGCCAGCGCGAGACAGGCTGCGGCGTCGAGCCGCCGGGCCAGGCGACGCGGGATCGTGTCGAGGTGGCTGCCATCGACCTGGGCAGCGAAGCGCACCGGAAGGTCGTCGGTCTCGAAGCGGTCGATGGCTCGGATGCCGCTCACACCGGCGAGCAGGGCCGACCAGGTCGCATCGACGGTCGAGCCCACTGCGGTGACCGCGCCGATGCCGGTCACGACGACTGGCCGGGCCTGAGACGACTGCATCAGTCGTCCCTGGACGATGATGGAAAGAGTGGGGCGACAATGAGCACGAGGGCCCAGATGCCGATGATGTAGCGGGGCCAGAATGAGACGTCCCCGTCAGCGCGCCACGACATGAAGGCCCAGATGAGCGTGAGCAGGACGGACACGGCGAACCACAGCCGCCACTCTTCGAAGTAGCGCCGGCTGTCGCGTGCCCGCCTCTCCTCAGGAGACAACGGGCTTCGCGGTTCTTCGCTCATCTTCTTCCCCTCCTTCGGGATCCATCGCGAACCGAGATGATTGAGACGTTCTTGGGGCTTCACCCGGTGGGGATGTCGATCGACATCCCCACCGGGTGGTGATCGACCGTGTTGCCGTCGAGGGCAGTCACGGTTCTTCCGTCAGGCCACGAAGCAGTGGTTGGACGCGCTGCTCACCAACGCCGTCTCATCGGTC
>JBDTVJ010000016.1:0-37439 GCA_040007275.1 Terracoccus sp. | reverse complement strand
ACTCGAGGCCGGCCAGCTGCTGCCGGAGCCTGCCGAGAAGGGAACCATCGGTGTCCATGTCTCAAACCCTAGAGGCCACCACTGACACTGCCCCACCCCCGGAATGCACCTGCTATGAACGAAACTGGCCACTCGACCGGTACGAAACTGGCCACTCGACTGTACGAAAGTGGCCACTCGACTTGAACGCCGTGGCCACTCGGCTGCGGGCTTGTCACGGTCACCCGACGGTCCGCCGTCCAGTTTCACCACCGCTCGACGCCGGGGCGGAAACAACCACTGACGCTGGGTCGTTGTGCGGGCATGGGAATGCCACGGCCTCGAGACCACGAGGCGCCTGCAGCAACACCCGCGCGCGTCGGGCGCCGCGGGGTGCTGGCGCTGGGTGCATTGGGCGCCCTCGGCCTGGCGGGTGGGGGCTACGCACTGACGGCGGCCGGCCGCCCCCGCTACCCCGTGACGATGACCCGCGAGACCCGCTCTCGGCCGGTCGTGACCGGGAGGGGCGAGCTCACCCCTCGCGCGAGCATCGGGCCGGCCAGACACCGCTACGAGGTGAACGGCCTGGCCACCCCCTACTACGCCACCGGTGAGATGGCCAAGCGCCTCGAGGCCTGGCTGACGCTGCACCGGCAGCACACCGGGCAGGCGCCCGACCGGGTCTTCACCTTCGGCGCCTGGACGCGCGGCGACGGGACGTCCTGGCACCACTCCGGCGAGGCGATCGACATCGCTGCCCTGCGCCGCGGGGGAACGGATGTGGCCTCGGCCCGCTACGACCGCTGGCGCGATGACCCGGCATCCGAGGTGCGTCGGCGCCTGCGCACCTACTGGCAGCTGGCCGCGGGGCTGCATCTGCAGTTCGCCGACGTCCTCACCTACCTCTACGACGACCGGCACACCAACCACATCCACGTCGACACGGGTCGTTTCGGGCCCACCGGCGCGCCACGGCTGATCGAGAGGTCGCGGGTTCAGACGCAGGCACTGCAGGCCATGTGCGTCCACGTCTGGGGCCGGCGCGGCGTTCAGGTCACCGGTGAGCTCGACAGCCCGACCCGCGACGCGACGACCGCCATCCTGCGCGACCACGGGGGCCAGGGCGAGATCACCGACGGTGTCGAGGCGTGGCAGGCCTTTCTGGTCGCCACGATGCGCGAGGCTCGCGCCACCTGAGGGGCGCAGCGGCATCCGGCCGTAGGATCACGACCATGGCCAGGCGCGTGCTCACCCCGCAGTCCGAGGACTTCCCCCGGTGGTACCAGGAGGTCGTGGCCAAGGCCGAGCTCGCCGACAACGGCCCGGCGCGGGGCACCATGGTCATCCGCCCCTACGGGTACTCGATCTGGGAGCGCATGCAGGCCGACCTCGACCGGCGCATCAAGGGGGCCGGGGCCAAGAACGCCTACTTCCCCCTTCTCATCCCCCAGAGCTACCTGCGCCGAGAGGCTGACCATGTCGAGGGTTTCAGTCCTGAGCTGGCGGTCGTGACCCACGCCGGGGGACAGCAGCTCGAGGAGCCTCTCGTCGTGCGCCCCACGTCGGAGACCGTCATCGGCGAGTACCTCGCGAAGTGGACGCAGAGCTACCGCGACCTGCCGCTGCTGCTCAACCAGTGG
Organism: Terracoccus sp.; assembly: GCA_040007275.1. Taxonomy (GTDB): domain Bacteria; phylum Actinomycetota; class Actinomycetes; order Actinomycetales; family Dermatophilaceae; genus DSM-29435. Next base: position 35,820 of record JBDTVJ010000016.1, on the reverse strand, counting down.
GCCAACGTCGTGCGGTGGGAGCTGCGGCCGCGGATCTTCCTGCGCACCACCGAGTTCCTCTGGCAGGAGGGGCACACGGCGCACGCGACCGCCGATGACGCCCGCCGGTACGCCAGCCTGATCCATGAGCAGGTCTACGCCACGTTCATGCACGAGATGCTCGCCCTCCCGGTGGTGTTGGGGCGCAAGACGCCTCGGGAACGGTTCGCCGGCGCGACCAACACCCTGACTCTGGAAGCGATGATGCGCGACGGCAAGGCGCTGCAGATGGGCACCAGCCACGACCTCGGCCAGAACTTCGCGAAGGCCTTCAACATCAGCTACCTCTCCGAAGCCGGGCAGCAGGAGCTGGCCTGGACCACCTCGTGGGGCGCGTCGACCCGAATGATGGGCGGGTTGATCATGGCGCACGGCGACGACCACGGCCTGTGCGTGCCGCCCCGGCTGGCTCCGGTGCAGGTGCTCGTCATGGTCGTCAAGGAGGGCCCGGGCGTGCAGCTCGCGGCCCGTCGGGTGGTCGACGACCTGCTCGCGGCCGGCATCCGGGCCGAGCTCGACGCGCGGGTGGAGACCCCGTTCGGCCGCCGCGCCGTCGACGCAGAGCTGAAGGGCATCCCGCTGCGGGTCGAGATCGGGCCGCGCGATCTGGAGCAGGGGTCGGTGACCGTGGCACGACGCATCGGCGGCGACAAGACGCCCGTCGCCCTCGGCGGGGTCATCGATCACGCGAGCGCCGCGCTCGACCACGACCAGCAGGCCCTCTACGCTGCCGCGCTCGCCCACCGAGAAGCGCACACCGTAGCCGTGCGCACCGTCGCCGAGGCGACGGAGGCCGCCGGGTCGGGCTGGGCGGTCATCCCCTGGGCCACCCTCGGGCCGCAGGGAGAGGCGCTCCTGGCCGAGTCGGCGATCACGGTGCGCTGTCTGACGATGCCAGACGGCTCGGTGCCGGGGTCTGACGACGAGCCGGGCGTGATGGCCGTGGTGGGCAGGGCCTACTGACGTGAGTGACTCGTACCCGCACCGCCCCACCGGCGAGACCCAGCCCGACATCCTCACCCCGCTGCTTCGCCAGCGCGAGAGCACCATGGTCTACGACCCGGCCTACGTGCTCGCCCCTGGCGCCCTGCGAGCCATCCTCGAGGCGGCGCGGTGGGCGCCGTCGGCGGGCAACTCCCAGCCCTGGTCGTTCATCGTGGGGCTGCGCGGCGACGACACCCATGCCGCCATCGTCGATCTGCTCTCTACGGCCAACCAGGCGTGGGCCCCGGCCGCTTCCGCGATCCTGCTGACGTTGCACCAGGCGGCGACCGACGAGGACCACGAGGTCTCTTACAGCGACTACGCCATGTTCGACCTCGGGCAGGCCGTCGCCCACCTGACGGTCCAGGCGCGTTCCATGGGTTTGCAGGTGCGACAGTTCGGCGGCTTCAACCACGCCGGTGCGGCCGCCCGGTTCGCGGTCCCCGCCCACTGGGCCGTGACGACCGGTGTGGCCCTGGGACTGCCCGCCACCCGCGGTGAGGAGCGGAACCTGCCCGGCTGGGTGCAGGCCAGGTCACGGATGCCGCGCTCGCGGCTGCCGCTCGAACGCTTCGTGCACTCCGGCGAGTTCGGCCACCCCGCAGACTTTCTCACCTGAACCGCGGCCGACTCGCTCACCAGCGCGAGGTGGCCGCCGCCATCAGGTCGCCGAAGAGCAGACCGTGATCGACCTCGAACCCGCGTCGGGTGAACCAGTCGCCCATGTTGCGGGCGTCCCGCTCGAGGAACTCGGGCCCGTGCGGGTTGCCGATGACGTCGACGATCTGCGGCCAGTCGATGATGACGAGGTGTGGGTCGTCGCCCTCGCCGGCCAGCAGCACGTTGTAGGGCGAGAGGTCGCCGTGGGCCCAGCCGAGCTCGGCCAGCGTCATCATCGTCGTGCGCAGCTGTTCGAACAGCTCGGGCAGCAGCGCCAGGTCGGGGCGGGTCTGCACGAGGCGCGGCGCAGCCCTGCCGTCGGCGTCACCGATGAACTCCATCAGCATCTCGTCGTCAGAGAGCTGCACGGGGTAGGGGACGGGCAGGCCCTTCTCCCAGAGCGTTGCAAGGGTGGTGAACTCGGTGAACGCCCACTGACCGCTGATCAGCTTCTTGCCGTAAGTTGTTCGCGTTCGCATGGCGCGCATCTCGCGCGACTTGCGCACCCGGCGACCCTCGAGGTAGCCGGCGTCACGGTGGAACATCCGGTGGTCACTGGCGCGGTAGCGCTTGCCCGCCATGACCACGTCACGGTCAGGTGACCCCGGGAGCCATCGCCGCACCAGATGAACGTCGGCCTCCTTGCCGGTCTTCAGCACCCCGAGGTCGGCCTCGACGGCACCGAGGTCGGTGATGACCCAGTCGGGTCGTGGCCCGGGACCGTGCGAGGCGCCGTCCCAGCTCGACCAGCGATCACCCTCAGGCGGGGCTTCGGGGTCGGCGTCGAGGGGGTGGCCGTGGCCGGCGTTGCCACGCTCGGCGGCGAGACTGCCGTCGAAGCGGTCGATCAACGAGGCTTTGTGCCCCACAAAGTTGCCAAATTCATTGGAAGACAAGAGAACTCCAAGGTAGAGGTGATGTGGGCCGACGAGCCCGGAACCGTGATGGACATGACACCCTCCTTGGGTCGAGCGGCGGCCTGGTGCCGCTGCGTCTGTCACGAGGTTCTCGGATGCCGCACGCGCGCGCAACCGATTATTGGACTTCGGTCACGAAGTTCCCGATTCGGTATCAGCCCGCAACCCCGGGCCTCTACCGTGAGTAGGGAGCGCTCGTTCGTTCGAGGGAGTCACGTATGCCGTCCACGTCGTTTGCCGGCGGAGCCCTCCGCGTACGCACGCCCGCGTCCTACGACGCCACCAAGGCCCCCGACGTCGGTGAACGCGGGCTGCCGGGCGAGCCGGGCTACGAAGCAGCCGTGAGCAAGGATGCGTTGATAGCCGTGTTGGGTGACGACGACCTCGTGGTCGTCGACCGTGTCGACCTCACGCCACGCGCCGAGCGGGGTCTCGACGGCGTCGATGTTGCCACGGACGCCAGTCGTGGCGGCACGGTCGCGCTTGAGGTCGACGTCTCTGCGGGTGAGGACGCGGTCGTGTTGCTCGAACGCGACGGCGTGTACTCGTGGCACCTGCCCACCAACCCGATGACCCGCACCCGCACCCGGGGCCTGGAGGCGCGCACGGCGACCTTCGAGATCGACGTGCAGCCGGTCAGCCCGACGCGAGCGGGCCAGCCGTCTCCCGGAGCGGCCGCCGTCTCGAGCCGCCGCGACCGAGGGCTGCTCGGCCACCTCGTCCAGGGCGCGCTGCAGGCCATTGTCTTCAGGTTCGCGGCGCCCGCGGTGCTCGGTAAGGTTGTCGACAGGCTGGAGCAGAAAGTTCGCACGGGCCTCGTGCACCTCGAGGGCGAGCAGCTGAGCCAGTGGCAGCCCTTCGAGACCCTCGACGAGCTGCACCTGCCGACCGACAGGCCGGCCCGCATCCTGCTCTTCGTGCACGGCACGTTCAGCTCGACCGTCGGCGGCTTCGGCGCCCTCGCGCTCGGGGTGGCGGGCCGGGTCTTCCTCGCCAATGCCGTGCACACCTATGACGCGGTGATCGGCTACGACCACAAGACCCTCAGCCTCGACCCACGACAGAACGCGACCGACCTGCTCGAGCGGCTGTCGAAGCACCCGGCCTCCGCCGGGGTCACCATCGACATCGTCACTCACAGCCGAGGCGGACTGACGACGCGGGCCTTCGTCGAAGAGGTCCTGCCCCAGTCGAGCTGGACGGCCGTCGTCGACAAGATCGTCTTCGTCGCCGCCACGAACGGAGGCACGCACCTGGCCGACCCCGAGCGATGGGGCGACCTTCTCGACCTCTACACGAACCTCGGCGCGGTGGCGGCGCGAGGGTTGGCCCTCCTCCCCGGGGCGGCGCCGGTAGTCATCGTGGTCGGGGGGGCGCTCAGGGGCATCGCGGCCTTCGTGAAGTACCTCGTGTCGTCTGCCGCCACATCCCACGAGGTGCCGGGTATCGCCGCGATGATGCCGAACAGCCCGTTCGTCAAGACGATCAACACGTTCCAGCCCGGGCAGCCTGCTCCGGGGACACACTGGTTCGTCGTCTCGTCGAACTTCCACGTCACGCTCTTCGACGACAGCCACCGCCCGCCGGAGTTCCCTCGTGAGCTGGCCGTCAAGCTCGCAGAGGGGTTCATCGACCAGCTGTTCAAGGGCGACAACGACCTCGTGGTCGACCAGGCCTCAATGAGCGCCATCGGCCTGCCCGGTGACCACTACGTCGCCGACACTCTCGACTTCGGCACCAACGACGAGGTCTACCACGGCAACTACTTCTCGCAGCAGCGGTTCGTCGACGCCCTCAGCCGCTGGTTGCAGCAGGGCCTGGGCGCAGCAGCAGCAGAACCTGGGTCCGAGGGCGCGACCGGGTCCGTGATCGGGCCTGAGACCGGTCCCGAGACCGAAGCCCCAGAGGACGGGCACGACCGGGGCGTCGACATGGTCGACCCGGTGCCCTCGATTCCGGCCCCAACGGCTCCGATGGCCCCGCCGCCGCCCCCATCGTCGCCCTCCCTCCCGCGGCCCGGCCGAGGCGGGAACGGCCCCGGTCCCGTTCCGCCAGTGGGGGAGTCGGTCGCGCCGACCGACAGAGGTCAGGGGGAGCGAGAGGGGGCGACTCCCGCCCAGCTCGCCGCCGAGATGCCGGCCATCGTGGCCCCGGCCGTGCCCTTCACGGTTCGGGTGCGCCTCTCGCGCAGAGCTGTCGCGGCATCCGAAGGCACCAGCCACAGCGCTGAGAACGTGGCGGTGATCGCCGACCGGCCACTCACCGTGCAGGTGATCGGCAAGAAGAACGTGCAGATGAGCAGTCTCGATCCCGACGTCTTCACCCTGCCTGTCGGTGGCGGCATCTCCGAGCTCCAGTTCGTGGGCACGGCGCTCGCCGGAGGCCCGGTCGTGCTGACCGTGGTCGTCCGGCAGGGCAGGGTGCCGATCGCCACGATGGCGCTGCACGCCGATGCGGTGACAGACCGTGCGAAGAGCGCCTTCGGCATCGTCTCCCCGCTGGCCCAGGCCGTCGTACACACCGGCATCGACGCGCCCGAGCTCGAGGGGCTGCCGTGCATCGACATCGTCGAGCGCACGCTGCCGGGCGGCCAGATCGTCTACCAGTACGCGGTTCGCGTCGTGAACGGGGAACCGGCCCGCATCTTCGAGTCGCTGCCGATGACCGACCGTGACGCCAAGGTGGCTGCGGCGCTCGACCAGGTCGACGCAACCGTGCGCGCCACGACCGAGCGCCCCGCCGAGCAGCTGGCCGCCCTCCAGGACATCGGTGCCACGCTCTTTCGGCAGTTCTTCCAGCGTGACCTGCAGTCCTACCTCTGGGCGCACCGCGATCAGCTGAGTGACCTCATCATCTACGCCGACGAGCCTTACGTGCCGTGGGAGCTCGTGCACCTGCGCCCGCCCACCGGCCCCCGTCAGAAGGCGCCACGCTTCCTGGCGGAGGGGGGCCTCGTGCGGTGGCAGCTGGGCAGCTTCCCACCCCGGCAGATCCTCGTTCGGAACGGCCGGGCCCGCTCGATCTGCCCTGTCTACGCCGACCCGAGCCTGAGCAACCAGCAGGGTCAGGAGGAGGAGGCCTTCCTGCAGGCCAGGTTCGGGGCCAAGGCGGTGACCGCCACCCCGGCCGGCGTGCGAGACCTGCTGCGAGGAGGTCGCTTCGACCTGTTGCACTTCACCGGCCACGGGGCGGCAAGCACCGCCGACATCGCAGATGCCCGAGTGCTGCTCAAGGGTCGCCTCCGCGGGAGCACGGTCGAACAGGAGTACCTCGCTGCCATCACGGTCAGTGAGAACGCCCGCCCTGCTCACGGTCCGGGCCCGCTCGTGGTGTTCAACGCCTGCCAGACCGGCCGCACGGGTGAGCTGTTCACCACGGTCGGCGGCTTCGCCAAAGCCTTTCTGGATGCCGGGGCCTCGGCGTTCGTGTCGTGCCTCTGGTCGGTGCACGAGCAACCCGCTCGGGTCTTCGTCGAGAAGCTCTACGAACGCCTGCTCGCGGGCGACCCCATGTCGGTCGCGAGCATCGCGGCTCGTAGCGCCGCCCGAGACGCGGGCGACCCCACCTGGCTCGCCTACGTCGTCTACGCGAGACCGGACGCCGTGCTCGAACGGGCGTGACCGGCATCCTCACCATCACCGGAAAGACCACGACACGAAGGGAAAGCAACATGGCTCGACGAGCGGTCTGTGTCGGTATCAACGAGTTCGCCACCCTGCCGATGAGCAGCTGGCTCAGTGGCTGTGTCAACGATGCGCGCGACATCGCGGCAACGTTGCGCACCTATGGGTTCACGGGGTCTGCCACCACGGTGCTGTGCGACTCCCAGGCGACCAAGCCGGCGGTGATGAAGGCCTTGACCACGATGGTCGAAGCCGCCAAACCGGGCGACCACCTGGTGTTCAGCTTCTCGAGCCACGGCACCCAGGTGCCCAACGAACCGGGAGGTGACGACGAGGCCGACGGTCTCGACGAGGCGTTCGCCTGCCACGAGATCGCTCGGTCGGGTGACCAGTGGAGCCGCGATACCGTCATCGTCGACGACGAGCTGCGGGACCTGTTCGGGGGCGTGCCGAAGGGCGTGCTGCTCGAGGTGATCCTCGACACCTGCCACAGCGGCACAGGGTTGAAGGACCTCGATGACGTCATGCAGGCCGCACTGCTCGGTCGCCGCCCCCGATACCTACCGCCACCGACCGTCAAGGGGCTCGGCCGCGTGCGTGAGATCCGGGCCAACAGCGCGCCCCGTACGGTCGATCGCAAGGCGCTGGTGGAGCTGACGAGGTCTCGGCGTACGGCCACCGGCAAGCCGGTGCTGTACGCCGCCTGCCGACCTGCGCAGACCGCCGCCGACGCCACGTTCGACGGTCGCTCGAACGGCGCGTTCACCTACCACCTGCTCGGCGCCCTGCGCGACCTGCCCGACAGCAGCCGAAGTGAGCTGCACGCCGCGGTCACGGCTCGGCTGAAGCGCGGCGACTTCGACCAGCGGTCGACGCTCGAGGGCCCAGTGGCCGCCCGGAAGGTGGGTTTCGGCCAGACCTGGTGACCAGCGCCACAGGTGTCCACCCTCACAGGCCGGGGTGCTCACCCCCGCGGCAGGGCGGCGGCATACTCGATACGACGTCCGATTCCACCTTCCCAGCTCCACCCGACCACTTGGCGGCGATGACGCGTGTCCCGACTGCAACAGACCGATGGCCTGACCGACGAGCAGACCGAGCTGGTCAAGCTCGTGCGCGAGTTCGTCGACGAGCAGATCATCCCGGTGGCGACCGAACTCGAGCACCGTGACGAGTACCCGCAGGCGATCGTCGACCAGATGAAGCAGATGGGGATCTTCGGCCTGATGATCCCTGAGGAGTACGGGGGTCTGGGGGAGTCGCTGCTGACCTATGCGCTCTGCGTCGAGGAGATCGCCCGCGGCTGGATGAGCGTCAGCGGCATCATCAACACCCACTTCATCGTCGCCTACCTGATCATCCAGCACGGCACCGACGAGCAGAAGCGCCACTACCTGCCGAAGATGGCGACCGGCGAGATCCGCGGCGCGTTCTCGATGAGTGAGCCTGGGTGCGGCTCAGACGTGAGCGCCATCAAGACCAAAGCCGTGCGCGACGGTGACAGCGACGACTGGAGCATCACCGGCCAGAAGATGTGGCTGACCAACGGCGGGTCGGCCAACCTCGTCGCAGTGCTCGTCAAGACCGACACCGGGGCGGACTCGGTCTACCGGAACATGTCGACCTTCCTCATCGACAAGACCTCCGGCTTCGGTGAGACCGCGCAGGGGGTCACGGTCCCCGGCAAGATCGAGAAGATGGGCTACAAGGGGGTCGACACGACCGAGCTCATTCTCGACCACCACCAGACCAGCACCGCTCAGATTCTGGGCGGCGAGCCCGGCAAGGGCTTCTACCAGATGATGGACGGCGTCGAGGTCGGCCGGGTCAACGTGGCGGCCCGTGGGTGCGGCGTCGCCCTGCGCGCCTTCGAGCTCGGGGTGGCCTACGCGCAACAGCGCGAGACCTTCGGCAAGAAGATCGTCGAGCACCAGGCCGTTCTCTTCCGCCTCGCCGACATGGCCGTCAAGGTCGAGGCGGGCCACGAGCTGATGGTCAAGGCGGCCCGCAAGAAGGACTCCGGCGAGCGCAACGACCTCGAGGCGGGCATGGCGAAGTACCTCGCTTCGGAGTACTGCTCGCAGGTCGTCGAGGACAGCTTCCGCATCCACGGTGGTTACGGCTACTCCAAGGAGTACGAGATCGAGCGGCTCTACCGCGAGGCCCCGATGCTGCTCATCGGCGAGGGGACCGCCGATATCCAACGGATGATCATCGGTCGACGCCTCGTGGAGGACTACCGCCTCAAGCAATGACGCGACGCGCCGAACGGTTGCCGCCTGGTTCGGGGAACTCTCCCCCCGGGTGAGAGAATGGAAGCATGAGCCTGCAACCGAAGGGTCCTGGACGTCCCGGCTTCCCGACGCTGTCTCTCGAGTACCCCATGTCGTTGGGCACCTTCGAGAAGTACCTCGACGCCCAGAAGGCCGTCGACACGCTTTCGGACCAGCAGTTCCCGGTCGAGAACTGCCTCATCGTGGGCACTGACCTCAAGCAGATCGAACGGGTCACGGCCCGCCTGACCTGGGGTCGGGTGGCACTCGGGGGCGCCCTGTCAGGTCTGTGGCTCGGCCTCTTCGTGGGCCTGATCATCTCCCTCTTCGCTGGGGGCACGAACCCGTTCTCGTTGCTGATCTACACCTGCCTCTACGGCCTCGCCTTCGGGCTGGTCTGGTCGCTCGTGGGGTACGCGTTCACCCGCGGCGCGCGTGACTTCTCGTCGGTGAGCCAGGTCGTGGCGACCAAGTACGAGGTGTTCGTCGAGCACAAGTTCGCCCAGCAGGGCCGGTCGCTCCTGGCCGAAGCCGGCATCGTCACCACGCCGGTCCAGCGGTGGAGTGCACCTCCGGCCGCTGAGACGTCATCGGCGCCGCCCAGCCCGTCTGGCTCGAACCCGAACCAGCCCTCGGGCGACCCGCAGCCCTGACCGGGCCGAGACCGCAACGATTCCCTCCTCCCGGGTGTCTTCTTGGGTGAAGGATCGACAAGGAGGTCTCGCCATGCACCCTGGCCGGCGAAGCGGCATCACTTTCACGAGCCTGTTAACCATCGGCGTGCTCACGCTCTCGGCCTGCGGCGCCGAGACCTCGCCCGGACCAGGTGGCCTCAATCCGACGCAGACCGACCCGGCACGAGCGTCCACTCGCGCTGTGGCCACCCAGGCGACCTGGCCCGACGGCGGCCTGGCATGTCCCGCCACGATCACAGATGCTGCCGGTATGACCGTGCCGCAGCCGCCCAGCGGCGTTCCCGGCGCCGCACGGCTGCTGCCTGACCGCCCTCCGACGTCGATGGTCGTGTGCGCCTACCCCGTGCTCGACCTCAAGCTCGGCACCGGCGACACCTCGCCTCCGCCGCTGAGCCCGCCCTTCCGGATCGCGCGCCGCACCGTGACCACTCCCAGCCAGCGTGCTCAGATCACGGACCTGCTGGCGTGGGCCCCCCGAGGTGGCGGCGCATCCGGGCCCTGCACGGCGATGGCGAGGAGCGAGTCGGTCTACCTCGTCGGCGCCCTGTACGGCGCAGACTCGACCGCCGCCACCTGGGTGGCGGCGAAGTCCGACGCCAACGCCTGCGCCCCGGCCACGAACGGTGAGTTCGTGGCCCGCAACGGGGTAGGCAATGTCGTCGAGTCGATCGTCACCGGGCCTGGTACGAACCCGCCGCCGAGCACGGACTCGGTGTGCTCCGCTTCGTTGGGCCGGCTCGGCGATGACCGCTCGCTGGCCCCCGAGGGTGCACCACTCGTCACGGTCTGCCGCCCTGGGCGCGACAGCCAGCTCCCGACGGCCCTCGACGCCGACCAGAGCGCCCAGGTCGTGGCTGCCCTGCGCGGGTTGTCGACTTCCCCCAGCACCAGCGTCTGTTCCCTGGCCGACGGAGCCCAGAGCAGCCGGCAGCGCGCCTTCCGTCTGGTGCTGCGGTATATGATCGGCCCGCCCGCTGAGATCGAGGTGCGGCCTGGATGTCGCCCGGAGGTGCTCGGCTCCGGTCTACAGGCTGACGACGGCTCGGGTGTGGTGAAGCTTGTCGACCAGTGGAGCAAGCCGCTGCCCAACCTCGACCCGGACGCCTCAGTGTCGTCGAACGGCTCAGTGTCGTCTGCCGGTAGGGGTCAGGGTGGCGCGAGCGGCAACCAGGGCTCGCCCGACAGTGCGGCGCCGGCCGGGCCGGCGCCACTCACTGGCTTTCCTCCGGCCGGCCCGGCCACGGGCTCGCCGCTCCAGCCGTCCGGCAGCCCTCCGGCGCCAACACCGGCTCACGGCCAGACACCCTGACGATCGAACCTCAGCGGGCCCAGACGTCGGCGATCCACCTCTCCACGTCCGCGCTGGTGCGCGGCATCGCGGCCGAGAGGTTCTCGTGGCCGTCTTCGGTGATCAGCACGTCGTCCTCGATGCGCACCCCGTTGCCGCGGAACTGCGCCGGCACCAGCTCGTCGTCGGCCTTGAAGTAGAGCCCCGGCTCGACGGTGATGATCATCCCCGGCTTCAGCTCGGCGTCGGAGTACTGTTCGCGCGTCGCCAGCGCACAGTCGTGCACGTCGAGGCCGAGGTGGTGACTCGTGCCGTGCACCATCCAGCGGCGGTGGTACTGCCCGTGCTCCGCGTCGAGCGTCGCCTCGACGTCGACCCCATCGGGCAGCAGGCCCCACTCGTGCAGGTGCTCGGCGATCACCCGGATCGCGGCGGCGTGCACGTCAGAGAACGTGTTGCCCGGTCTACAGGCGGCGATGCCCGCCTCCTGGGCGGCCAACACGGCGTCGTAGATGGTGCGTTGCGCGTCGGTGAAGGTGCCGCTGACGGGGAGGGTGCGCGTGATGTCGGCCGTGTACAGCGAGTCGACCTCGACCCCCGCGTCGAGCAGCAGCAGGTCGCCCTCCTGCACGTCACCGGTGTTCTTGATCCAGTGCAGGGTGTTGGCGTGGTCGCCGCTGGCGGCGATGGAGTCGTAGCCGACCCCGTTGCCGTGGTGGCGGGCGTGCAGCCCGAAGACACCTTCGACCCACCGTTCCCCGCGGCCCCGGCGCACCGCTTCGGGCAGGTCGGCGATCACGGCGTCGAAGCCGAGGTGGGTGCCCTCGATCGCCGAGCGCATCTGCTCGACCTCCCACTCGTCCTTGACGAAGCGCAGCACCGACAGGAAGGCCGAGAGCTCGTCATCGGCGGTCTGCTGGGTCTCGGAGGCTGCTTCGCTCTGCGACCCGGTCTGCTCGGATGCCGCGGTGCGGGCCGCGTCGACGACGGCAGCGACGTCGGGGTCGGCGTCTCGCACGACGCGAACCGCGACTGCTCCGGCATCCTTCGCGACGGCGTCGGCGAACTCGTCGATGTGCCGGGCGGTGACCCCCAGCTCGCTCTCGATGTCAACGAGGGTCGGGCGGGCCCCGACCCAGAACTCGCCGTAGCGGGCGTCGCCGAAGAACTCATCGGTGTCGCGGCCGGCGAGAGGACGGAAGTAGAGGATCGCCTCGTGGCCGCTGTCTCCGGTCGGCTCGAGCACGAGCACGGCATCCGGTTCACGGTCGCTCCCCAGCCCGGTCAGGTGGGCGAAGGCGGTGTGCGGCCGGAACACGTAGTCGCAGTCGTTGCTGCGCACCTTGAGGCCACCAGCCGGGATGACGAGCCGCTCACCGGCGAAGGCAGCGCTCACGGCCTCGCGTCGCTTCGCCGCCTGGTCGGCGACGTCGGCACGCGGAGTGGTGCTGGCCGGTCGAGGCGACCAACCGCTCGCCACGAACTCCCGGAACTCGTCGGTGGTCGGGCGGGCCCGGCTGGGTGACTTCTTCTGCGCTTCGCTCATCACCCGCTCATGGTGCCATGACCAACCACACATCGGCGGTTTCGGTCGTCGCCCCCCGGCGGCATATGGTGCGTGTGTGGCGCGCATCGACCGAAAGACCCGGCCGACGTCCGCGAGACCGGCGCGGCCGTCGCTGCGCGCCGGCACGCGCAGGGCCGTCCGCGCCGAAGGCCCTCCGACCGACGAGATCCCGACCTGGTCTGGACCCGATGGGGTTGACCGCGAGACCGCCCAGGCCGTCATCGACCTCGCCATGCGGGCGGGCATCGCAATGCTGTCGACGGGTGCGGCCGCGGCCGATGTGACAGCCACCGTGCTGCTGCTGACCCGGGCCTACGGGCTCGATGCGGTGCACGTCGACGTCAGCTACACCTCCGTCACGGTGTCTTACCACCGCGGCCCGCACGCCGACCCGATGACCGCCATGCGGGTGCTGAAGTTCCGTACCCAGGATTTCACCCGGCTCGAGCGGCTGCGCGATCTCATCAGCTCGCTCGCGAACGACCCGAGGCCGGTCGAGGAGGCGCGCGTCGAGTTCGAGAGCGTGGTCAGCTCACCGCATCCCTACCGCCGGTGGGTCGTCACCACCGCTGGGGCCGTGCTGGCCGCCGGTGCGGCCGGCCTTCTCGGCGCCGGGCCCTTCATCATCATCCTCAGCTTCTTCACGGCGCTGCTCGTCAAGCGAGTCCAGAACTGGCTCTCGACCGCGGGCGTCACCTCGTTCTTCTCCCAGACCATCGGCGCTGCCATCCCCACCGTGGTGGCCACGTTGGTGGTCTTCGCCCAGTCGAAGGGCCTGAGGTTCTTCGGCGACGTGTCGCCGTCTCTCATCGTGGCCGCCGGCATCGTGCTGCTCCTGTCGGGGATGTCGGTCGTCGGCACCGCCGAGGACGCCATCGAGGGCTACTACGTGACGGCCGCCGCCCGCGCCTTCGAGGTCGTCGTGCTGTCGGTCGGCATCGCCGTCGGCATCTCGTTGGTGCTCTCGTTCGGGCAACGGTTCGGGTTACCGATCGCGATCACCTCTCGCACCCGTCTGACCGACGACATCGTCGTGCAGCTCGTCTGCGCGGGAGCCATCTCGGTCGCCTTTGCGGTCGGGTCGTACTGCCGCGGCCGCGTCGTGGCGGCCGCCGCAGTCGCAGGCGTCATGGGCTGGGCCATCGTCGCCCTCGGTGAACGGCTGGAGTTCGGGGCGATCACCTCGGCCGGGCTCGCCGCAGCCGTCGTCGGTTTTGCCTCTCGACTGCTCGCCCGACGGGTCGGGGTCTCCGCACTCTCGGTGACGACAGCGGCCATCGTGCCCCTGCTGCCCGGCCGCCTGGCCTACCAGGGCATCTCGAAGATCGTCACCCGACCCGACGAGACCGGGGTCAGCTCGGGCCTGTCGACGTTGGCGCAGGCGTTCGGCACGGGCCTCGCGCTCGCGGCCGGGGTGGCGATGGGCACCTATTTCGCCGGCCTGCTCGTGGCCAGCCGGCGGGGGGTGGCCCTGCGACCACCGGCGGCGGCCACCCGGCGGGCCGAACCCCGAGACCGAGCCAGCACGTCGGCGATCCTGTCCGACTCCGGTGAGCTTCCGGTGGTCGCACAACGGCCGCGCGGGGATCGCGAGACCGCTGACACCCGTGACACCGGCGGGTCGAGAGCGTGAGCAAGCACACGGCATCCGGGGATGGGTTGTCGTCGCTGACTCCGGCAGGCTGAGACCGGCGACGCACGGTCGCGTCGAGGTCGAGAAGGAGTGGTCATGGCGTTCGGGCGCAGCTACGAGGAGTTCGAGGTCGGGGCCGTGTACCGGCACTGGCCCGGCAAGACGGTCACCGAGTACGACGACCACCTGTTCTGCCTGCTGACGATGAACCACCACCCGCTGCACCTCGACGCGAACTACGCGCGCGAGGGGACGCAGTTCGGGCAGAACGTCGTGGTCGGCAACTACGTCTACTCACTGCTGCTCGGGATGTCGGTGGCCGACGTGTCGGGTCAGGCGATCGCCAACCTCGAGGTCGAGTCGCTGCGCCATGTGGCGCCGACCTTCCACGGTGACACCCTCTACGGCGAGTCGCGGGTGCTCGACAAGCGCGAGTCGACCTCCAAGCACGACCGTGGCGTCGTGCAGGTCGAGACGATCGGCTACAACCAGCACGGCACCGTGGTGTGTATCTTCCGCCGCTCGGTGATGGTGCCGAAGCAGAGCTATCTGCAGGCGCGCGGCGGATCACAACCGGCCCGCCCCGTCCCCGTGCCCGACCGCAACTGGCCCGGCCCTACCCCCTGACCCCCTATCTCGCAACACACCGAGCAATCGACAACTACCCCTTACTGCAGTCGGCGGGAGTTGCCGACTACCCGGTGTGTTGCGGTTGTCCACACGTCGGGTGGGGCTCGGTTGGTCGTCCACAGGAGCGCGACGGGTGGGTGGCAACGTGACCGGATGCCGCTGAGTCTGGTGCCGTGGACCAACGACTTCAGGCGCTCGCGGGCCGTCAGCACGGCGTCTTCTCCGCCGCCGAGGCCGTTCGCCTCGGCGTGGCTGACACAGAACTGCGTCGTGCCGTCAGGCGCGGTTGCGCCGTTCGGGTTCGGCGGGGCGCCTATGTCGAATCCGGCATCTGGCGTTCGGCCGCACCGACCGAGAGATACCGACTCGGCGTGCTGGCCGTCGCGCGCACCAGGCCCGCCGACGTCATCAGCCATCACGCAGCGCTGGCCGTCCATGGCCTTCCCCTGTGGCAGCACGACCCGAACCGCATCGACCTGCTGGCCGGCATCCGTCAAGGCGTCCCCCGTGACGGCATCCATCTGCATCCTCGTGGTGGCGTGGGTTCGATCGAGGTCGGTGGTCTCGCGGTCACGTCCGTGGCGCGCGCCATCGTACGAACCGCGTTGACGATGGGCCGCGCCTGCGCGGTCGTGGCCGGCGATGCCGCGCTGCACGCCAAAAGGGTGACGGTGCGCCTGACCTGCTCGAGGAGGTGGCGGCGGTCTCGCCGCATCAGGGGCGGGATCGCGCGCTCGAGGCGGTGCTGTGCATGGACCCGCTCGCGGAGTCGGTGGGCGAGTCCCGCACCCGGCTCGTGCTGCACGACCTGGGCCTGGCCCATGAGAGTCAGGTGGTCATCCGGGACGCGCTCGGGGCCTTCGTGGCACGCGTCGACTTCCTGGTCGAAGGAATCGTTCTGGAGTTCGACGGCCGCCTGAAGTACCGGGCCGCCGAGACCGACGACGGTGAGAGCCCAGAGGAGGTCGTCTGGTTGGAGAAGCGGCGCGAAGATGCGTTGCGGGGGCTCGGACACCTGGTCGAGCGAGTGGTCTGGGACGACCTCGACCGGCCCGGCCGGATCGGCGCCCGGATCCAGGCGGCCAGCGCCCGCTGCGCGACCGCTGGTTGATGCCTCGCCTCCCGGCGGCCGGCCGGCTGGCTGCGGGCGGCCAGCCCCCAGGCCACCCCCTCAGCCAACAACACACCGAGTAGTCGTCAACCGCGCGTGGTGTAGCCGCAGGGTGTTGACGACTACTCGGTGTGTTGCGAGGGGAGGGGTCAGGCCGCTAGGTGGGGCGGGGGTTACTGGGGGATGTTGCGAAGGGCTCTCACGTCGACGGCCTGGCTGACGCCGGCGCCGGTCACCTGCACCGGCCCGGAGAACATCCCTTGTTTCGAGGTGATCAGGAACGGGCGTCGCCCGGAGCGGGCCGCGCCGTAGGAGGTCACGGCGGTGTCGGGTGGGGTCGTGCCCACGGTGACATCCTCGCCCTCCGTCACCCAGCCGAAGACCTTGTCGTGCAGGCCGAGTGCTGGGTTGTCCACGACGGGTCGCCCCAGCAGTTGCAACGCCCCGGTGGCCGTTGCGGGTCGACTTCCCCCTCCCACGCCGGCTACCCCGACCTGGGTGGGGCCGGCCCAGCTGATCCACTGGTCTCCGCCGGGCTCGGTCAGCACCGCGGCGACCAGATCGGTGCGCTCGGTGTCAAGCAGGATGGACCGCTGTTTCAGACGGGCGGGGTCGGCATCGTTCGGCTCGCCCCAAGACAGTCCCACGACCTTCGACGGGTCGAAGGCGTCGTACTTCTGCACGAAGAGGTGGTCGTGCCGTCGGGTTGCGCCGCTGACCGCCGTCAGGTGAGTGTCACCGCCGCCACCTCGCATCAGTTGTTCAGGAGCGGTGTTGATGCCGGCCGAGATGCTGCGATCGTTGCCGGTGTTGACGTAGCCGAGCACCAGATCCGGGATGCCGCTCTCGGCCGGCAGCAGAAGGCTGGCCCGACCGACTCCGAGCAGGCCGGCCTCCCGGGTGAGGGTCTTGACCGTCGTGCCCGACTCCGTCACAGTCCACGTCTCGACCACCCGGCCGCCCGCCCCGCCCCGGACCGACAGGCGGGCGCCAAAGCCCTGGGCCACGCCTGCGTCGTCGGTCCCGGGCACCACCTCGCCGGTCTCGTCGACCGGTCCGGCCACCGCAATCACCGTCGAGGTCGGGTTGCTGGCCGGGGGTAGGGCGCGGTTGAAGCCGTTGCCACTGACCTGCAGGGCCACGACGGTGGCGAGTGCGGCCGCGGCGACCCCGGCTCCGGCGGCAACGACGCGGCGCCGGCGCACCACGCGATGTCCTCGCGAGAGCACGGCGGCCTCGTCGAAGCCCAGTCCGGTGACGGTCGCCGCCTCGTTCAGCGCGGTGCGAACGTCGGTCTCGGGCGTGTTGGTCATCGGTTGCTCCCTTCGCGTGGTTCGCAGGTCTGATCGGCGTCTGACCCGATGGCCAGGTCGAGGTCTGGGTCGTCACCATCCGGCGGTGTGGGCAGGCCCCGACGCACAGCTGCCAGCCCCCTCGACGCTGCGCTCTTGACGGCGCCGACCGAGATTCCGAGGGCGTCGGCGGTGGCCTGTTCAGACAGATCGGTGTAGTAGCGCAGCACCACCACCTTGCGTTGCTGCTCGGGCAGGCGCTTCAGCAGACGAACGACGAGGTCGCGGTTGTCGGCGGTTGCCGTGTCGTCGCGTCTCGTGGCCGGCGCGGCCTCGAGAACCTCGTCTGTCGTGACCTCCTTGCGGGTGCGACGCCAGGTGTCGGTTCGATGGTTCACCAGCACCCGCCGGGTGTAGGCCATGGCCTCACCGGGTCGCACACGAGGCCAGGCGACGTAGGTCTTGACCAGGGCCGCCTGGGTCAGCTCCTGGGCGCGGTGGTGGTCACCGGTCAGCAGCCACGCCGTGCGCAGCAGAGCCGGACCGGCCTCGTGCATGAAGGTGGCGAACTCGGCATCACGTGCCTTCGTGCCGCTGCTCACCATGGTCCCCTGTCGAATGCGTTCATGCCCTGTCTACGGAGCACGTCGCCGAAAGGTTGCCACCCTGAGCGACCGTCTACGCAACACACCGAGTAACCGTCAACCACGCCTGGTGTAGCTGCGGGGAGTTGACGACTACTCGGTGTGTTGCGGGGGAGCTGGGGCAGAAGCGGCAGCCTTAGAGTGTCAGGCGTGAGATCACCGGTGATCGACCTGCACACCCACTCGACCGTCAGCGACGGCACCGAGACGCCCACCGAGCTCGTCGAGGCGGCCGTGGCTGCCGGGGTGGACGTGCTGGGGATCACCGACCACGACACGGTCGGCGGCTGGGACGAGGCCGCCGCTGCCGCCGGGCGACTGGGGATGGCGCTCGTGCGCGGCATCGAGATCTCGTGCACCTTCGGCGAGGCCGGCGTGCACCTGCTCGGATACCTCACCGACCAGCACGACCCTGACCTGATGGCCGAGCTGGCGCAGGCTCGTGAGTCGCGAGCCACCCGTCTGCTGCGCATGGTCGAGCGCATGGCCGACGACGGCATCCCCATCTCTCACGACGACGTGCTGGCGCAGGTGGCCGACGGGGCGACCCCGGGTCGGCCCCACATCGCCGACGCCCTCATCGCGAACGGCGTCATCGAGCACCGTGACGAGGCCTTCGAGGACTGGCTGACCGACGAGTCCCCCTACTACGTCACCCACTACTCGCCCGACCCCGTGCGGGCCGTCGAGCTGATCCGCGCCGCTGGGGGAGTGCCGGTGATCGCGCACCCCTTCACGCGCACTCGCGTCGATACGGTGACCGACGCGCTCGTGGAGCAGATGACGGCCGTCGGGCTGGTGGGCCTCGAGGCCTTCCACCGCGACCACGGGCCCGACGAGATCGCTCGCTGCCGTCGGCTCGCCGACCGGCTCGGCCTGGTGCTGACCGGCTCCAGCGACTACCACGGCGAGGGCAAGCAGAATCGTCTCGCCGAGAACACCACCATGCCAGAGGTGCTGGCCGCCATCGAGGTCGCCAGCAGCGGCGTCACCCCGGTGCTGCGCCCCTGACCGACGGGTCAGGGCCCCGACGCCGCGACCGGAGGCCGCTTGCCCCACGGCCCCGCAGCACGACGGGGCAAGCTCTTGTCCGTGAGTGACCGTGACCTCGGCGCCGATGGCCACGGGACCAGGGCGCGCGGCTACTCGTGAGGTTCGGTCGGGTTGGGGACGGCATCCAGGACCGGGTCGCCCCGACGCCTAGGGTGGGCACGGTGACGACCGCCCAACCGGTGCAGGCGAGCTTCGCCGACATGCCGACCCCGCTCTACGTGGCGTCGCCGTCACGGCTGAACGCCTGGCTCGACTGCCCCCGTCGCTACCGGATGCAGTACCTCGACCGGCCCAAGCCGCAGACCCGGCCCCAGCGCGCCCACACCTCCGTCGGGATCGCCACCCACAATGCGCTCCGCGACTTCTGGGACCTCCCGGCCGCCCGACGCACGCCCGCCGGCGTGGCCGATCTGGTGCGGACCTCATGGATCGACGCGGGATTTCGTGACCCGGAGCAGTCGGTGGCCTGGCGCGCTCGCGTGCGTGACGCCGTCGTCGAGTACCTGCGGGGCATCGACCGCGACCGACAACCGGCCGGTATCGAGCGCAGTGTCTCCCTCAAGACCGACCACATCGCGGTCACCGGTCGCATCGACCGCCTCGACGAACGCGGCGACGAGGTTGTGGTGGTCGACTACAAGACCGGCCGACAGATACCGACCGACGACGACGCGCGCACGTCGCTAGCGCTGGCGCTCTACGCTGTCGCCGCGGCCCGGGTGTTCCGTCGACCCAGCAGCCGGGTGGAGCTGCACCACATCCCCTCGGGGACCGTCGTTTCCCACGACCACACGCAGGAGTCGTTGCAGCGCAAGGTGGCCGAGGCCGAGTCGATCGCCTCCGACCTTCGCCGGGCTGATGCCGAGTTCCGCGAGATGGGGGCCGGGTCGAGCCGCTTCGCGCCGCGGGTGTCGGCCATGTGCTCGTGGTGTGACTTTCGGGCCCACTGCCCGGAGGGCCAGGCCATGGGTCCGGAGAAGAGCGACTGGGCCGGTCTCGACGCCAGTGGCTACGGGCACCCCGGTAGCGGTGAGGGTGGCGTCTGACTCCTGCGGTGGGTCGGCGCGTGTCCGCACGGAGAAGCGCGTAGGGCCGTAAGGTTGAAGAGTGAACTGGGGCGAGTATGACGCTGCGCTCTTCGACCTCGACGGGGTGCTGACACCAACCGCCGAGGTGCACAAGCGCGCTTGGGGCCAGATGTTCAGCGAGTACCTCGATGGCCGAGGGATCGCTGAGCCGTACACGTCTGACGACTACTTCGCCCACATCGACGGCAAACCCCGCTTCGACGGCGTCCGCGACTTCCTGGCCTCGCGCGGCATCTCGCTTCCCGAGGGGACTCCTGACGACGCGCCCGAACGAGAGACGGTGTGCGGGCTGGGCAACCGCAAGAACGCCGTCTTCTCCGCGATCCTGCACGACGAGGGCGTCGAGCCGTACGCCGCCTCGGTTCGGTTGCTCGACCACCTGACACAGAAGGGCATCGCGATGGCCGTCGTCTCGTCGTCGCGCAACGCGGCCACGGTGCTGGCGGCCGCTGGCCTCGAGCCACGCTTCTTGGTCGTGGTCGATGGCGTGACGGCCGTTCGCGAGGGTCTCGACGGCAAGCCGTCACCCGCCACCTATCTTCGAGCGGCCGACCTTCTCGGCGTGACGGCCGCGCGGTCCGTGGTCTTCGAGGACGCACTGTCGGGGGTCGCCTCCGGCCGGGCTGGGGAGTTCGGGCTCGTGGTCGGGGTCGACCGGGGTGTCGGCGCACAGCCCCTGCTCGAAGCGGGCGCCGACCTCGCGGTGGCCGACCTCGACGAGCTGATCCCCGGCCCCGTTCACCGTCGCGTGACCAGCTGACGGCCGAACCTCATGAAGACCTCACGGCAGGGCAATCCCGACCCCATCGACCGGACCCGCTTCCCTGTCGACGAATGGGCGTGGACGGAGACCTGGCACAGCACGGAGGATCTCGGCATCACCGAGACGGTGTTTGCCGTGGCCAACGGTTACCTGGGCATGCGTGGCACTGTCGAGGAAGGTCGCGACGTGCATTCCCACGGCACGTACATCAACGGCTTTCACGAGACCTGGCCGATCCGCCACGCGGAGGAGGCGTTCGGGTTCGCCCAGACAGGGCAGACCATCGTCAACGTCCCCGACGTGAAGACGATCAAGCTCTATGTCGACGACGAGCCGCTGATTCTCTCGATGGCCGACCTCGAGCACTACGAACGGCGACTCGACTTCCGCGACGGGGTGCTGAGGCGGTCCCTCATCTGGGTCACCCCGTCTGGCAAGCGGGTTCGCATCGAGTCGCAGCGGATGGTCTCGTTCGAGCAGCGGCATCTGGCGGTCATGACCTTCGACGTCACCCTGCTCGACGTCGACGCGCCGGTGGCGATCTCGTCGCAGATCCTCAACCGTCAGGACGGCGAGGACGAGTACCACGTCGCGTCGGCGGGGGCCGGCGAGGGCCGTGACCCGCGCAAGGCGAGGAAGATGACCGAGCGCGTACTGGAGCCCCAGACCCAGTGGTCGAGCGACCGGCGCACCATCCTCAGCTACCGCTGCGCCAACTCGGGCATGACCCTCGCAGTGGCCGTCGACCACGAGATCATGACCGACAACGAGTACGAGGAGCTGAGCCACGCCGAGGCTGACCTCGGCAAGAAGATCTACCGGGTCAAGGGCAAGGTCGGGCAGACCATCCGCATCACGAAGGCAGCGGTGTACCACACGTCGCGGGGGGCACCCGTGCGAGAGCTGGTCGACCGCGCCAGGCGCACGCTCGACCGCGTACGCGACGACGGGGTGGCCGAGTGCTTCGCCGAACAGCGACGCTGGCTCGACCGTTTCTGGTCCGACGCCGACGTTCGGGTCGACGCACTCCCTGCCATCCAGCAGGCCATCCGCTGGAACCTCTTCCAGCTGGCACAGGCGGCCGGCCGCGTCGAGCAGTCCGGGGTCGCAGCGAAGGGGGTGACCGGCTCGGGCTACGAGGGCCACTACTTCTGGGACACCGAGACCTACGTGCTGCCGTTCCTCAGCTACACCTCGCCCCGCGTGGCGCGCGGCGCCCTGCGGTTCCGCTACCTGATGCTGCCGGCCGCCCGTCGCCGGGCCCACGACCTCAGCCAGCTCGGAGCGCTGTATCCCTGGCGCACCATCAACGGTGAGGAGGCCTCGGCCTACTACGCGGCGGGCACGGCGCAGTACCACATCAACGCCGACATCGCCTTCGCCCTGTGCAAGTACGTCCAGGCCACCGGCGACGACGACTTCATGCTGCGTGAAGGCATCGACATCCTCGTACTGA
Organism: Terracoccus sp.; assembly: GCA_040007275.1. Classification (GTDB taxonomy): domain Bacteria; phylum Actinomycetota; class Actinomycetes; order Actinomycetales; family Dermatophilaceae; genus DSM-29435. Next base: position 14,104 of record JBDTVJ010000016.1, on the reverse strand, counting down.
CCGCCCGGCTGTGGGCCGACCTCGGGTTCTGGCTCGGCAGAGGCGAGGAGCGGCGCTTCCACCTGCACGGGGTGACCGGACCCGACGAGTACACCACCGTGGTGAACAACAACCTCTTCACCAACGTCATGGCGAGCGACAACCTGCGCCAGGCGGCCCGGTGGGCCCGTCGACTCGCCGCGGACTACCCCGACGGCTACGCCCGGATGTGTGCCCGCCTCGACCTCGCCGAGAACGAGGCGACCGAGTGGGCGGACTGCGCGGAACGCATGTACTTTCCCTACGACGAGAATCTGGGAGTACACCCCCAGGACCAGCACTTTCTCGAGCGGGAGGTGTGGGACATCGCCGCCACCCCCGACGACAAGTGGCCGCTGCTGTTGCACTATCACCCCCTCGTCATCTACCGGTTCCAGGTGCTCAAGCAGGCTGACGTCGTGGCCGCCCTCTTCCTGCAGGGTCAGATGTTCTCGTTGGAGCAGAAGCGGGCCGACTTCGAGTACTACGACCCCATCACCACCGGAGACTCCACCCTGTCGTCGGTCGTCCAGTCGATCGTGGCCGCCGAGGTGGGCCACCAGCGATTGGCCGTCGACTACTTCCACGCCGGGCTCTACGTCGATCTGGCCGATCTGCACGGCAACGCGTCCGAAGGGGTGCACGTGGCCTCGGCGGGCGGTGTGTGGAACAGCCTGGTCTACGGCTTCGGGGGAATGCGTGACCACAACGGCACGCTCACCTTCGACCCGCGCCTCCCCGCCCAGTGGCCGTCGCTGGCGTTCGGCCTCCAGGTGCGAGGACACGGGCTTCGGGTCGAGCTGTTCCGGAACCGGATCGAGTTCACCCTCGGTGAGGTGAATGCGGAGGCGGCCCGGGCAGAGGGCACCGGCATCGACGTGATCGTGCGCGGAGACCGGGTGACGGTCGGCCCGGGTGCACCGACGGTCGTCGCTCTGGACGGCCAGGGCCCGGTGATCGAACGGCAGCTGGGCAGCGTGCCGCTCGTGGGAAACGCGGGCGAGCACGAGATGGTCCACACGGCAGGGGTGCCCGTCGCCCGCCCCCGGCGCCGCAAGCGGGGGGCGGCGGCATCCTGACGACCTGACAGACTGACCACCATGGCGCGCCGTATCCAGCAGAGCTCGAAGCAGCCCACCCCGACCGCCCCGGTCGTCATTGCGGTGGCGAACCAGAAGGGTGGGGTGGCCAAGACCACCTCGGTGGCCAGTCTCGGCGCCGCCTTCGCCGAGCTCGGCCAGCGCGTGCTGCTGGTTGACCTCGACCCGCAGGCCTGTCTCACGTTCTCGCTCGGTGTCGACCCCGACGCCGTCGAACGGTCGGTTCACGATGTGCTCACCGGCGGTGTGGACCTGGCCGAGATCGTCGTCGAGTGCGCCGACGGGGTCGACCTGGTGCCGTCGGCGATCGAGCTGGCGGGCGCCGAGGCGATGCTGCTGGGCCGCCCGGGGCGCGAGTACGTGCTGCGCACCGCACTACGGGCCGCAGCGGCATCCGACGGGGGCGGGCGACCCTGGGACGTCGTGGTGCTCGACTGCTCGCCCAGCCTCGGGGTGCTGACCCTCAACGCGCTGACGGCCGCGAACGGGCTCATCATCCCGATGCCCTGCGAGATGCTGAGCCATCGCGGTGTGGGTCAGCTGCTCGACACCGTGGCCGACGTGCGTGCCATCCTCAACCCCGACCTTGAGGTCTGGGGAATCCTGCCGACCCTGTTCGACGGGCGCAGCAACCACGCCCGCGAGGTGCTCGCCGACGTCGGCGATCGCTACGACCTGCCGGTGCTGACCCCCCCGATCCCCAAGACGGTGCGGTTCGCCGAGGCCCCGGCGGTGGGTCGTTCGATCTTGACGACGGCCCGATCGTCGAAGGGCGCACAGGCCTACCGCGACGTGGCCACTGCTCTGCTGCCGAGGCTGTGAATCGGGCGCTGCGGGGAATGAAGTGGCGGCGCATGACGCTCGACCTAGGAGTGCCGCTTGGACACCCGTCAGCGGCAGACGTTCCCAAGGAGATCCATGATCAGCACCGCAGCCATCATCGCCCCCCGCGCCGGAGCCCCGTTCGAGACGGGCACCGCGACGCACCGCGACCTGCGTGACGACGACATCCTCATCGACGTCAAGTTCGCCGGGATCTGCCACAGCGACATCCACCAGGTGCGCGAAGAGTGGGGCAGCGCCAGCTTCCCTATGGTTCCGGGTCACGAGATCGCCGGCATCGTCGCCGAGGTCGGTGCGGGCGTCACCAAGCACCGGGTCGGCGACCGCGTCGGCGTCGGCTGCATGGTCGACTCGTGCGGCGAGTGCGAGTACTGCAAGAACGGCGAGGAGCAGTTCTGCATCAAGGGTTCGGTGTCGACCTACAACGGCAAGGGCTACGACGGCGAGGACACCAAGGGTGGCTACGCCCAGCAGGTCGTGGTCTCCGAAGACTTCGCGCTGCGCATCCCGAAGGGCATCGAGCTGGATGCCGCTGCGCCGCTGCTCTGCGCGGGCATCACCACCTGGAGCCCATTGAAGCGGTGGGGCGCCGGGCCGGGGAAGAAGGTCGCCGTCATCGGTCTGGGAGGCTTGGGCCACATGGCCGTCAAGCTTGCTGCCGCGATGGGCGCCGAGGTGAGCGTGCTGAGCCGCACCGACGCAAAGAAGGACGACGCCGAGCAGCTCGGCGCCACCGGGTACCACGCAACCTCTGACGACGAGACGCTGAAGGCGCTACGGGCCAGTTTCGACATCATCATCAACACGGTGAGCGCCGACCTGCCGATGGGCACCTACATCTCGATGCTCAAGCCGCTCGGGGTCATGGCCAACGTCGGGCTGCCCTCGGGCAACTACGACTTTCCCCCGGGCGCGGTCATCGGCGGTAGCCGCGTGATCGCCGGCTCCGCCATCGGCGGCATTCCGGCTACCCAGGAGATGCTCGACTTCTGTGCCGAGCACGGCATCGCGGCGACGATCGAGACGATCGGCGCCGACGAGGTGGATGCCGCCTACGACCGTGTCGTCGCCGGCGACGTGCGCTACCGGTTCGTCATCGACACCTCCACCATCCCCTCGGTCTGACCCAGGGGTACCTATGCCGGCCGACGTCGACCCGTCGGCCGGCGTTCGTCTGCCCAGGGTCGGTCGACGCCCGCTTCAGTCGGCGGGTAGTGCCGAGAGCCCATCGATCGAGGTGGCCTTTGCGTTCGCGGTGGTAGGCCGCGAGCCTGACCTCACCCCGCGTCTCCGCCCAGGCGTCGAGCACCGTGAACGTGTCACCCATCCCTTTCGGCGACACGTTCACCTGACCGGTGGTCGACAGGGGAGATGGCGTCAGACCTCTTCATCGCACACTCCCCTTCGTCGTGACCGGGACGACCGAGCTGCAAGGATGCCCGGGAGGGTGACCCCGTCAGATCAATAACTCAGGTCAGTCGGTGGACGGGCTCGCACTGGCGGTCTGCTTGTCCCGGCCGGCCCCGCCCCGACGCCGACGGCGCGGTGAGCGCGACGACCCGGAGTCGTCGGAGGCCGTGGCGTCGCTCGACGAGCTGACGCTGCCATCAGCGTCGCCCACCGCGGACCCCGCAGCGGCAGCCCCGCCGCCGCGCGTCCGGCGACGGTTGCGGCTGCGGCGGGGACGGCTCTCGCCGTCATCGGCCGGCCCGGCGTCGCGGGACTCGCTCCCACGTTCCGGACGTCGGGCTGCGCTGCCACCGTCACGACCGGTGCCGCCCTTGGCGTGGCGGTCACCGCCGCTCTTGGCGTGACGCTTCCCGGTCTCGCCGAGGTCCTCGATCTGCTCGGCGCCCAGGCCCTCCCGGGTCTGCTGTGACCGGCGCAGCCGGCCCTTGGCGTCGGTGGGGATGTCGAGGTCGGAGTAGAGGTGGTCAGAGCTCGAGTAGGTCTCCTGGGGCTCCGGGATGCCGAGATCGAGGGTCTTGTTGATCAGCGCCCAGCGATGCAGGTCGTCCCAGTCGACGAAGGTGACCGCCACGCCCGTGTTGCCGGCGCGGGCGGTGCGACCGATGCGGTGCAGGTAGGTCTTCTCGTCCTCGGGGCACTGGTAGTTGATGACATGCGTGACGTTGTCGACGTCGATGCCGCGGGCGGCGACGTCGGTGGCCACGAGGATGTCGACCTTTCCGTTGCGGAAGGCTCGCAGGGCCTGCTCGCGAGCTCCCTGCCCCAGGTCGCCGTGGATCGCAGCGGCGGCGAAGCCACGGTCGACCAGCTCGTCGGAGACCTTGGCCGCCGTGCGCTTGGTGCGGCTGAAGATGATCGTCAGGCCGCGTTCGCGTGCCTGCAGCATCCGCGAGAGCATCTCGACCTTGTCCATGGCGTGAGCGCGGTAGACGAACTGCTCGACGGCCTTGACGGTGTGGGCGTTCTCGTTCTCGTCGCCCATGGCGCGGATGTGAGTGGGCTGAGTCATGTAGCGACGAGCCAAGGTCACGATGGCGCCGGGCATGGTGGCCGAGAAGAGCATGGTCTGGCGGCTGCCGGGCGTCTGCGCCATCAGGGTCTCCACGTCGGGCAGGAAGCCGAGGTCGAGCATCTCGTCGGCCTCGTCGAGCACGACGACCTTGGCCTGCGACAGGTCGAGGTGGCCCTGTTTGGCCAGATCGATGAGGCGCCCGGGGGTGCCGACGACGATCTCGACCCCGGTCCGCAGGGCCTCGATCTGCGGCTCGTAGGCCCGGCCGCCGTAGACCGTGAGTACTCGGATGCCGCGTCGCCGACCGGCCCGCTCGAGGTCGCCGGCCACCTGCACCGCGAGCTCGCGGGTCGGGGCCACAGCGAGGGCCTGGGGCTTGCCGGGTCGGGCCAGCGAGTCGAAGGCCTCGTCGCCCGGTGCGACGACCTGGTTCAGCATCGGCACGCCGAAGCCGAGGGTCTTGCCGGTGCCGGTCTTGGCCTGGCCGATGATGTCGTGGCCGCCGAGCGCCACGGGGAGGGTCATCGACTGGATGGGAAAGGGCGTACGGATGCCGGCGTCGGCCAAGGCCGCGACGATGTCGGGGTGGATGGCGAAGTCGGCGAAGGTCACCTCGGGCACGTCATCCGGCATCTCGACGGGTGCCTCGATGGTCTCTGCCGCGATGGCCTCGACCGTGAGGTCGGTGTCCGGCTCGAGCAGGGCTGAGACGTCGTTCGTGCCGGTCAGGTCGTTCGTGTCGGTCAGTTCGTTCGTGTCGGTCAGGTCGGTCATTGAGGTCTCTCGATCAGCACGAGCACCCCACGACGACGTGGGAGCTCAGTGGCTCATGACGGGCCGATCGGAGAATGTCGTTACGGTGCGTGGCCGCCACTGTTCGGGCGGTTCCACCGGTGCTCATCGTGTTCGCAGGCACCACCAGGGCAAACCATCGGGCCGACCGGGCACCGAGTTGTCGACACCAGTCTAGCCGCAAGCGCCTGCACTCCTGCTCAGGTCACTAGATTGGCCCGCATGAGCGAGCTCCCGGAACCTGCTGCATCCGACCCCGTCGGGTTCGCCGCGCCCGCCGATCCCGGTTACCTCGCGGCGGTCACGGACCTGCTCGGCGTGCTGGCCTACGGCGAGCTGCGCGCCTTCACCCAGCTCGCGAAAGACACCGACCTGGCCCCAGACCTGCGTCACAAGTCGTCGCTCGCCATGCTCGCGGCCCAGGAGCTGAAGAACTTCAGGTTGCTCTCGGAGCGGCTCGCGGCGCTGGGTGTGGCGCCGGAGGTGGCGATGGCGCCGTTCGTGGCGCCCCTCGACGCCTTCCACGAACGCACCGTTGCCTCCGACTGGCTCGAGGGTCTGGTCAAGGCCTACGTCGGGGAGGGTATCGCCCAGGACTTCTACCGCGAGATCTCGGCGTACGTCGACGACGACACCCGGGCCCTGGTGACCCGGGTGCTCAAGGACACCGGACAGGCGGAGTTCATCGTCGGGGTGATCCGCGACGCGATCGTGGCTGAACCGCGGGTGGCCGGACGCCTTGCGCTCTGGGGTCGGCGCCTCGTCGGTGAGGCGATCCAACAGGCCCAACGCGTGGGGGTCGAGCGCGACGCCCTCGCCAGCATCCTCGTTGGCTCACCAGGCCGGGCCGGGGCCGATCTGGCTGAGCTCGGTCGGATGTTCGTGCGGCTCACCGACGAGCACACGAGGCGCATGGAGCGGCTCGGGCTGTCGGCCTGAGGCGCTCGGCCCGGCCACCGGCACTGCCACCGGCACTGCCACTGGCACTGGCACTGGTGCTGGTGCTGGGAGACGGTGACCTGTTGGCCAGGGGCCGGCACGGCGAAGGGCCCGACCAGATGGTCGGGCCCTTCGGACGCAGGCAGCTGTGGTGGCCGGCCCGGACTACTTCTTCTGCAGTCGACCGTAGGCCGAGATGCCGACGGCCGCGAGAATCGCGCTGACGATCCAGTACCACCATTGGATGCCGCCACTGGCGTTCTCGTAGCCGAAGATCCCCCCGAGGATCAACGTGCCGACCAGCGAGGCGACGATGCCGATGACGATGGTCATCACGATCGAGATGTTCTGCTTGCCCGGCAGGATCAGCCGGCCGAGCGCGCCGATGACAAGGCCGGCGACAATCGCGCCGATGATGGTTCCGATCATGGTGTGCTCCCTCCCTCAAGCCCGATGTCGGGCGGTGACGGCCCGGGGTTTCCAGGCCGCCTTCAGGGTGTCATGTACCCACTGACGCCAGGAATGCCACACGCGGGCGAACCATCAACAATTGGCGACGGTCCGATGGCCCGCACGCCCTCAGTGGGCGCCGAAGCCGACCCCACCCTTCTTTTCCGCTCCGGTGGTCACGTAGCCGATCGACTCGGTCGGCACGATCACCCTGCCACCCTTGTCGTCGGTCAGCTCGAGCACGTCGGAACCACGCGCCGCCTTGACGGCGGCCACGAGCTCGTCGGCCGTCAGCGTCGTCTCGAAGGTGATCTCGCGCGCCACGTTCTGCACGCCGATGCGAACCTCCACGTCAAACCCACTCTCTCCGTACTGGTGCGCTGCACTGCAGCGCCTGGTGATGCGGAGCGACCCGCACCGCCACCTTAACGAGCAGAGGTGGCGGCCGATTCCCGCACGGCGGCCGAAGGGGACCCGCCCTGTTTCGACACGGCCGGGAAGGCGCTGATGCCGCGGCGGATGAGCGAGCCCGTGACGCGGATGGCGGTCTCCTTCGACAGCGTCGCCTCGTGGGTGAGCCAGTAGCGGGCCGAGGTCTGGGCCAGGCTCACCAGCTGCACCCCGACGAGCATCGCCTCCTGCTGGCCCAGCGACGACTCGCTGATGATGATGTCGGCCATCGCCTGGGCGCAGGTGAGGTCGATCTGGTCGAGGCGCCCGCGCACCTCGGGCACGTTGGCGAGATCGGACTCGAAGATGAGGCGGAAGGCAGCCCCGTCCTGGCTGACGAAGTCGAAGTAGGCGCCGACCATGGTGGCGATGCGCGCCTTGTTGTCAGTGAGGGCGAGGGCGTCGCGCACGAGGGTCTCCAGCTCGCTGGCGTGCTGGTCGATCAGGGCCAGGTAGAGCTCCAGCTTGCCCGGGAAGTGCTGGTAGAGCACGGGCTTGGACACACCGGCGCTGGCCGCGATGTCGTCCATGGCCGCCTGGTGGTAGCCCTTCTCGACGAAGACGCCGAGCGCGGAGCCGAGCAGCTGGGCGCGTCGCTCGGAGCGGGGCAGGCGCTGGCCCCGGGTCGCCTGGAAGTCGTCGTTCATCGCCATCCTCGCCTGCGTCGGGTCTCGGCCTGCTGCGAGCGTCGACGTGAGGACGACTCCTGGCGACGACTGCCCTGGCTCACCATACCGAGCAGTAGGGGATAGCGCCTCAGGTGACCGCAGCTGCGCAGGACCGCAGTACGGTGAGGCCATGCCCACCGATCCTCTGGTGACGACCGGGCGGCCGCTCGAGCCGGCCGAGGTCACCCGCTACGCCCGCCACATCCTGCTCCCCGAGGTCGGCCGGGAGGGCCAGGAGCGGCTCGCGGCGGCCAAGGTGCTGGTGGTCGGGGCCGGCGGCCTGGGCTCCCCGGCGCTGCTCTACCTCGCCGCCGCCGGTGTCGGCACGATCGGGGTCGTCGACGCCGACGTGGTCGAGCTGACCAACCTGCACCGTCAGGTCATCCACTCCGACGCCGATATCGGCCGCCCGAAGACGGCATCCGCCGAAGGGGCCGTCCACCGGGTCAACCCGCATGTCAGAGTGATCCGTCACGACGTCACGCTCGACTCGGGCAACGCGCTGTCGCTGATCGCCGGCTACGACGTGGTCGTCGACGGCACCGACAACTTCCCGACCCGCTACCTCGTCAACGACGCGTGCGTGCTGCTGGGCAAGCCGCACGTCTGGGCCTCGATCCTGCGGTTCGACGGCCAGGTCTCGGTGTGGTGGGCGGGGCACGGTCCCTGCTACCGCTGTGTCTTCCCCCAGCCGCCGCCGCCCGGCACCGTGCCGAGCTGCGCCGAGGGAGGCGTGCTCGGCGTCCTCTGCGCCGCCGTCGGGTCGGTGCAGTCGACCGAGGCCATCAAGCTGCTGCTCGGCATCGGTGAGCCGCTCGTCGGGCGCCTTCTCGTGCACGACGCCTTGCGCCAGACCTGGGACGACCTCACCGTGCGCCGCGACCCCGACTGCCCGGTCTGTGGCGACGTGCCGACCATAACCGAGCTCATCGACTACGCGCAGTTCTGCGGGATGCCGGTTGGCGCGACCGACCTGCCCACCGTGTCGGTCGGCGCCATGGCGGCTGAGCTGGCGACCCCCGACCCTCCGTTACTCGTCGACGTTCGAGGCGAGCAGGAACGGGCCATCGCCAGCATCCCCGGGGCGGTTCCGATCCACCTCGACCGCTTCCGCGACGGCGGCGCCTTCGCCGAGCTGCCCCGAGACCGTCGGGTGCTCATCCACTGCAAGGTGGGTGGCCGGTCCGCGGAGGCCACCCGGCTCGCGCTCGAGGCCGGCTTCACCGACGTCGCGAACGTCGAGGGCGGCATCCTGGCCTACCTGCGCGAGATCGACCACAGCCAGCCCGAGTACTGACCGAGAACCCGAGAGAACCGAGGAGACATCGTGTCGGTGGAGGACCACGCCGCTCGCGTGCTCGACCTCGTGGCGCGCATCCCCGAGGGGCGGGTGCTCGCTTACGGCGACATCGCCAAACGGCTGGGGGGCCTGGGCCCGCGCACGGTGGGCACGGTGATGAGCCGGTACGGCTCCGACGTGCCGTGGTGGCGGGTCATCCGCGCTGACGGGCGCCCGCCGCAGTGCAACGAGGACGAGGCGCGCGAGCACTGGCGCGCCGAGGGAACCCCGATGGTTCGCGGCCTGCTCGAGGGTGGTCGGGCCGACCTCGCGCTCGCCCGTTGGGACTTCGGTGGCGCGCCGGCCCCCACCAGCGGGCCGCGCGGTTCCCTACATCACGTCGAGATCTGGGTGGCCGACATCACGGTTGGGGCGCGGGAGTGGGGGTGGTTGCTCGACCGGCTCGGCTTCCGGCTCGGTGACGACTGGGGCCACGGTCAGGCGTGGGAGCTGGGCGGCCTCTACATCGTGGTGGAGTCAGGGGCGGACGTCATCGCCGAGGCTCACGAACGGAAGCGGGCGGGCGTCAACCACCTTGCCTTTCATGCCGGTTCGCCACTCGAGGTCGATGCGGTGGTCGCCGAGTGCGGTCAGGGCGGCTGGTCGCTGATGTTCGCCGACCAGCACCCGCACGCGGGTGGGCCCGACAGCTACGCCGCCTACCTCGAGAGCGGGGAGGGCTTCGAGGTGGAGTTGGTCGCCGACTGAGCCGGTCCGTCAGCCTCGCCGTCGGCTCGCCGAGCGGCTCCGTCGGCGGGCTGTGATGGAATCCGTGCGTGGTCATCCTCCGTCGCGCACCCGCCCTTGTGGCCGAGTCAGTGTGTCTCGATGCGACGCAGCGCCGCGTGCTCGAGTCCCCGGCGAGGGTACTGAGGGTGCTCGGGGCGCCCGGCACCGGCAAGTCGACTCTGGCCGTCGAGACCGTGGTCGCGGCGGTGCGCTCGGGCACCCGGGCCGACGCCTGTCTGGTGGTCACGTCGAGCCGTTCTGCGGCCGCTGCGCTGCGGCAACGGGTCACGGCCCGGCTCGACGGCACATCGACCGAGTCGCTGGCCCGCACCTGGCAGGCCTTCGGCTTCGGCGTGCTGCGCGTCGAGGCCGCGCTGCGTGGTGACCCGGCGCCGCGCCTGCTCAACGGACCTGAGCAGGACGTCATCCTGCGCGACCTGCTCGCCGGGCACGCGGCGGGTGATGCTCCGGGGCCGCGATGGCCGGCCTCCGTGCGTGACGCCCTGACGACACGGGGATTTCGGGGCGAGCTGCGAGACCTGCTCATGCGCGCCGTCGAGCACGGGCTCGGCCCGGACGACCTGCACGAGCTCGGGCTGGCGCACGATCGTCCGGAGTGGGTCGCCGCTGCCCAGGTGCTGCGCGAGTACGACGAGGTCACCGCCTTCAGCCGCCACGGTGCCTACGACCCGGCGTCGGTGCTCACGGCGACCGCCGACCTGCTCGCCGATGACCGGCAGGCACTGGTCCGACTCCACGAGCGACTCGAGCTCGTCGTCGTCGACGACGCCCAGGAGCTGACGTCGGCTGCAGCACGGCTGCTGCGGGTGCTCGCCCCCGCCGGGCCGCGCATCGTGCTGCTCGGTGACCCCGACTCGGCCGTGCAGACCTTTCGCGGAGCCGACCCGCGGTTCCTGGCCGACGGGTGGTGCGAGCTCGTTCCCGCGCTCCCTTCGGGCGCACCCGCTGGGGGCCCCGCGGCGAGCGAGACGGTCATTCTCGGCGCGAGTGCCCGGTTGCCCGCGTCGGTGGCCGCGGCGGTCGACCGGGTCAGTCGTCGTATCGGGGCGCTGGGCGGGGGTGCCCAGCGGGGTGCGGCCAGTCGCCCAGACCTGAACAGCGCGGGCAGTGTCGGCAGTGTCGATGTCGCCCTGCTGCGCTCGGTCGCCCAGGAGGCGAGCCACATCGGCTCCCTGCTGCGCCGGGCCCATCTCGTCGAGGGCGTCGGGTGGAACGAGATGGCCGTCATCGTGCGAGGTTCGGGTAGAGCCGCCACCCTGCGTCGGCTTCTCGCCTCGGGTGGCGTGCCGGTGACCGCCCCCGCCACCGAGACGCCAGTGCGTGACGAGACTGCTGTGCGTCCGTTGCTCGTCATCCTCGAAGAGGCGCTCGCCATCTCGCGGGCGAGGCACTCGGGTAGCGCCCACACAATGGATCCGGTGCGAGCCGCCGACCTGATGCTGTCACCGATCGGAGGCGCGGATGCCGTGGGTCTGCGTCGCCTGCGACGCCTGCTACGCCACGACGAGCTGGGCGCCGGTGGCGCTCGTTCGAGTGACGAGCTGCTCGCCGAGCTGCTGGTCGAACCCGGCCGGGCCCTGGTGATGGGAACACCCGCCCGGGCAGCGGCCCGGGTCGCCGCTGCCATCGCGGCGGGGGTCACAGCGGCACCCATTGCCGACGACGGGCGCTGGGCGGCCGGGGTCAGTGCGGAGCAGGTCCTCTGGGCGGTGTGGCAGGGTTCCGGGGTCGCCGAGACGTGGCGGCGCACGGCGCTCGGTGGGGGCCACAGCGGCGAACGGGCCGACCGCGACCTCGACGCGGTGCTCGCGCTCTTCGAGGCGGCGGGCGCCTTCGTCGACCGGCTGCCGCAGGCCGGGCCTGACCAGTTCGTCGACCACATCACCGGCCAGGATGTTCCCGGTGACACGCTCGCGCCGCGGGCGCAGGCCGGGGCGGCCGTCGAGCTGCTCACCCCTCAGTCCGCGGCAGGGCGACAGTGGCGCATCGTGGTGGTCGCCGGGGTGCAGGAGGGCGTCTGGCCCGACCTGCGGCTACGGGGGTCGGTGCTCGGCTCCGAAGACCTGGTCGACGTGGTGTCGGGCCGTCCACGTGGTTTTCGGGGCGCCCAGGCCGCGGTGCGCTACGACGAGACGCGGTTGTTCCACGTGGCGATCTCACGCGCCACCGAGCGGCTGGTGGTCACGGCGGTCGGCAACGAGGACGAACAGCCCTCGCCCTACCTCGATCTGGTCGACCCCCGAGGTGACGACCGAGCCGGCGACAGCGGCGATACCGCCGAGAGCGTCGGCCGAGCCGCCGAGAGCGCCGGCAGAGGCGACGGCAGAGATGGCGGCATCGACGACGAGGTGCGAGCCCATACCGAGGTTGGTCGGGCGATGACGCTCACGGGGCTCGTGGGTGAGCTGCGGCGTGAGTCGGTCAGCCCCGACCCCGGCGTGTCCGAGCCGGCGATCGGCCTGCTGGCGGAGGCAGCCCGGTCAGGGGTGGCCAGCGCCGACCCGGGCTCCTGGTGGGCCCTTCGGGGACTGACGAGCGACCATTCGGTGCGTGCCCCCGATGAGCTGGTCCGGGTCTCCCCGTCGAAGGTCGAGTACTTCCGTCAGTGCGGGCTTCGCTGGTTCCTCTCGGCCGTGGGCGGTGAGGGTCCCTCCCAGGGAGCCGCGACCATCGGCACCCTGGTGCACGACATCGTGGCCGAGCACCCCGATGCCGACGTCGCCGCCCTAAGCGCGCAGGTCGACTCGCAGTGGGGACGCCTCGGCCTGCGTCCGGGCTGGCTCACTGACCGCAAACGACTGGAGGCGCACGACATGGTCGCCCGTTACGTGGCCTACCGCGTCAGCGCTGAGGGGCAGGGCTGGATGCCGGTCGGAATCGAGACCGACTTCCGGGTGACGGTCGGCCGGGCAGCGGTGAGCGGCCGGGTCGACCGCATCGAACGCGACGGCCGCTCACGGCTGCGCATCATCGACCTCAAGACGGGCACGGGCAAGCCGACCCGGGCCGACCTCGAGCAGCACGGCCAGCTCGGTGCCTACCAGGTGGCGATCGAGGCTGGCGCGTTCGAGCCGCTCGGCGACCAGAGTGCGGGGGCGGCGCTGGTGCAGATCGGCAAGGCCGGGCTCTCCGGCCTCACGCCGAGCGTGCAGCAGCAGGCCCCGCTCGGGAAGGCACCTGACCCCGGCTGGGCGCGGGCCCTGGTCGAGGCGACCGCAGACGGCATGGGCGCGGCCGATTTCACGGCCACGGCAGGCAGCTGGTGCAAGACCTGCGCGCTCAAGTCGTCGTGCCCGGTGCAGCCCGAGGGGGAGTCCCTGTGACGCGCCACTCCGCGGTCGACATCGCCTCGGCGCTCGGCCAGCCGAACCCGACGACCGAACAGTGCGCGGTGATCGAAGCCGGACCGCGTCCGCTGCTCGTGGTGGCGGGAGCGGGGTCGGGCAAGACCGAGACGATGGCGGCCAGAGTGGTGTGGCTCGTCGCGAACGGGCTCGTCGAGCCCGACCAGGTGCTTGGGCTGACCTTCACCCGCAAAGCCGCGGCCGAGCTGTCACAGCGCATCACCACCCGCCTCCGAGCCCTGGTGAGGACTGGCCTCTGGTCTCCGCCGACCGACGACGGAACGGGGGCCGAGGTGCTCGGCGGCACGCCGACCGTCTCGACCTACCACTCTTACGCCGGACGGCTGGTACGCGAGCACGCCCTGAGGGTGGGCATCGAGCCCGAGTTCCGGGTGCTCACCGAGGCCGGCGCTTGGCAGCTCGCTGCCGAAGCGGTGAGCCGCTACGACGGCTCGATGAACGGTGTGTCCAAGGCAGAGTCGACGATCATCGACGCCGTCATGTCGCTCGCGGGCGAGATGGCCGAGCACGTGCGCACCCCGACGGAGGTCATCGCCCATCTCGACGAGGTGATCACCCGCCTCGACGGCCTTCCCGACGGCGACGGGCCCGGGTCGCTGGTCGCGGTACGAGCTGCTCTCGGTGTGTTGCGCGAACGCAGGGCCGTGATGCCCGTCGTCGAACACTTCCAGAACCTGAAGCGAACAAGGGAGTCGCTCGACTTCGCCGACCAGATGGCCGTCGCGGCCCGGCTGGCATCGAGTGTGCCCCTCGTCGGCGAGATCGAGCGGCAACGCTTTCGGGCGGTGCTGCTCGATGAGTTCCAGGACACCTCGGAGGCCCAGCTCGCCGTGCTTCGCTCCCTCTTCCACTGTGCTGACACTGCTGACACTGCTGACACTGCTGACACCGTTGCCCTCACGGCGGTG
>JBDTVJ010000015.1:0-37704 GCA_040007275.1 Terracoccus sp. | reverse complement strand
GACCGCCCGCGCCCCACCGACCTCGTCGAGGTCGTCGAACGGCTGACGTTCCTGCAGATCGACCCCACCGCGGCGATCGCGCCGAACGCCGATCTCGTGCTCTGGAGCCGCCTCGGTTCGTCATACGACCCGGACGACCTGGTCAAAGCCGTCGAGCACGACCGCACTCTCGTCGAAACGGTGGCCTACGTTCGCCCTCTGCGCGACGTGCCCGCCGTGATCGCCGAGACCAACCATGTCGAGTCTCACTCCTTCAGGGCGCGGTGGCTCGCTACGAACGAACCGTTCCGCCGCGACATCCTTGCCGTGCTGAACAAGAGCGGCCCGCTCCTCTCTCGGGAGATCCCCGACACCAGCGTCGAACCGTGGCCCTCCAGCGGCTGGAACAACGACCGCAACACCACCCAGATGCTCGAGGCGCTCGCCCAGCGCGGTCAGATCGCCATATCGGGGCGGAAGGGGCGCCAGCGCTACTGGGACCTGCCGGAGCGGGTCTATCCCTCCGGTCTTCCCCAGCTCGACCTCGAGACGGCCATCGAACAGCGCAACGAGCGGCGCCTGGCCGCCATCGGAATCGCCCGCACCGCCGGGCCGGTCAGCCCGAGCGAGAGCCCCTACGTGGGGCAGGCCGGCGAGGAAGCAGTCATTACAGGCGTCCCGGGCAGCTGGCGAGTGCACCCGGCCTACCTCGGCATGCCGTTCAGCGGGCGCACCGCACTACTCTCCCCGTTCGACCGGCTCGTTCACGACCGGGTTCGCACCGAGCAGCTGTTCGGGTTCGAGTACATCCTCGAGATGTACAAGCCGAAGGACAAGCGGCGGTGGGGCTACTTCGCGCTGCCCATCCTGCACCGCGACCGTCTGGTCGGAAAGCTCGATGCCACGGCCGACCGTAAGGGCGGCCGCCTGGTGGTCAACGCGATCCACGAGGACCTTCCCTTCTCCAAGACCGTGACGACTGCCGTGCGCCGAGAGATCGCCGACCTCGCGACGTGGCTGGGTCTCGTCGTCGTGGGTTGACTCACCCCGCCGCGATCGTTGATCACACCGTTTCGACCGGTCGTCAGGGGAAGGGCGATCTCGAGTCACGAGCACGGGGGCCACTCTCGGATTTTCGTGGCCGCTCATCATCGGTCACCGATGCCCGGGTCCGCCGTATACCCAAGGCTGTCCGGGCTCAACCGTCCTCTCGGTTTGCCAAGGTCGTCAGGGTCGTCAACACCACCTGAGCCCGTCGCTCGAGATGAGCCGCCCGGGCCTGTTCAAGGCCATGAAGGCGGCCGATCGTGAACGAGCTCTCGCCCCGTTCATCAGCTCGAGCAGCCAGAGAAAGCAGCGCTTCTCGGGTCATCCAGGTGTCATGATGCTCGCCCAGCACCTGCTGGAGCTGCTTTGCCGTCTTGCCCACACGACGTACGCGCTTGCCCGTCACCGGTCGGGCCGCCTCCGTCGCGTACCGCAGCCGTTTGGCGGCCTTACGCACCTCGTGCAACGACTCGACCCGGGCCCGCTCGTCGATCCCCCTGGCGGTGTGCTCGGATCGGGCGAGCAGCCGGGCGAGATCGCGACGGACCCGCTTGGTGGCCTGTCTCCGAGCCGGACCACCGGCCCGTGGGGTGAGGGGCGGCTTCGCCACGAGTGCCTCGAGTGCCACGAGCAGGCTGGCGTACCGCTCGGAGTCGAGGGTGTCCGTGACCACCGCCGCCCCGTGCGGCTGGGCATGCTCGAGCGCCTCGTCCACGAACGAGACGACCGGCCCGACGAGCCGGCGGTTCGGCTCGCCCAGGAGAAGTTCGTGGAGTCGTTCCTCGACCACTTCACGGTCTCTAGCGCCACCCAGTTCGCTACCGACCCAGCGCAGCTCAGCCCGCAAGGGCTCCGTAACCGACCGATCCACGAACGGTCGGAAAGTGGCCAACGCGCTTCGCAGCTTGCGCACGGCGACCCGCAGGTCGTGCACGCCATGCGGATCGCCTTCTCGTGTCTGCCGTTCGGCCTGCACGAGAGCGCCGCGCTGCTGCTCGAGCCAGGACACCAGCACCAGACCCACCTGCTCGTCAGCCGGCGGTTGACGAGCAGCGGACCCGGTATCGGCAAGAGGCATACCTGATGCCTACCCGAATGCCTTGTTCCCTGCAACGGTGGGACCCTGACGCACGCCGGAGCCTCCCATCCCCTTCAGCAGGAGACCGGTGGAGGAACCGCCTCTGAGGCGGGGCCGGCGGTATCAGCCGCAAGGTTCGTACCTCTTCCCGGCAGACGCGCCATGACCAGGTGCCGAAGCCGAGGAGCACCCGTGAGCGACCAGCCGTCCTTCGCCTTTCTCGTCCACCCACGTGGGCCGCTGAGCAACGACCTCGCCCGCGTCTGGACCCCCTTGGGGCACTTGCCGGAGGGCCTCTGCGACAACGCCCTTCGCCGATTTCGCCTACCACCGGTCGCCATGGCCCGGGTCGAGATCGGCGGGCAGCGGGTCGGCAGCATTGTGCTCGTCCCGTTCGGCGCCCGCCACCTACTCGACCAACCCAGCGAGGGCCGCCACCGCATCAGCCGGGCCGTCGACAAGGCAGTCGCGATGGGCTCGAGCCTCGTCGGTCTCGGTGCCCTCACTGCCACGGTTACCGGCGGTGGGGTATCGCTGCGTCGCCGCACCGATATCGGTGTGACGAACGGCAACGCGTTCACGGCCGCCATCATCGACACCCAGGCCCGACGCCTGTTGACGGATGCCGTTCACCCGGCCTGCGAACGTCACGTGGCCGTCGTGGGCGCGACCGGCAGCATCGGCAGTGCTGTCAGCCGCCTGCTCGCCCGTGACCGGGCTGTCGGCCGGCTCACCCTGATCGCCCGCCCGGCTCCGCAGCTCGCTGCTCTGGCCGCTGAGACCTCGGCGCTGGTCTCCACGCTCGCCACCAACCGGATGGAGGCGGTCGCCGGCGCCGACCTGGTCATCTCGCTCACGGCCTCTGCTGGCGAGGTGCTCGGCAGCGAGCACCTCGCCCCGGGCGCAGTCGTGCTCGATGCGACCCAACCACGCAACACCTCGCCCACCCTGGCCGCACAACGCCCTGACGTGCTCGTGGCCGAAGGAGGGGTCGTCGACATCCCATCGCTGCGCCTGCTCGGCGGCAACATCGGCCTTCCCGATGGACTCGCCTACGCCTGCTTCGCCGAAACCGCCCTGCTCGCCCTCACCGGTCACCGCGGTCACTTCGCGATCGGCGCCCCGCCCCTGGAGCTCGTCGACCACACCCGGGCCCTCGCCAGTGACCTCTCGCACCTCGGTTTCACGGCAGCGGCGCCCACCTCGTTCGGCAGGCCGGTCACCCTCGGCTCTCATGAGCAGCCCGGCCACCGCCGGCGACCTGACCGCGGCCCGGTGAAGAGAGCGGCGGCTTGATGCAGCGGGTCGTGCTGCTCGACCGGGGGGGGTACGTGACCGTCCACGCCTACGACCAGCTCGCCCGCACCCCGATCACCGAGGCGTGTTCTCAGGCCCGCTTCGAGCACGGCCGGGTAATGTCGGTCGACCTCTTACGTCGCGCAGTGGAGTTCGAACGCGCCGACGGTAGCCCGACGTCTGTGGGCTACGAGCCGCTGATCGTCGGTGCGGGCGGGCGCCGAGCCTCTGACCGTGCATCTCGTCCACTCGAGGAGCGCCCTGCTGGGCGAGCTGCGACTTTCTCGACGGGCGAGTGCTCCTCGGCGTGCGACTGACGAAGGTGACGCCAGGTGACGCGCAGCTGTCTGGCCGCACCTTCCTGCCGGCGGACAGCGTACTGGGCACCATCGGGCAACGCCCGGTGGCCTGGCCCGGTTTCGTCGCCCGAATGTGCGACGACCACGGACGTTGGTTCACGGCCTCCGACCTCTCCGTCTGCGAGGGAGTCTGGGCCGCGGTCGACGCCGCGCACGTGCTGGCCGACCTCACGCGCGAGCCGTCGTGCCGTGGTCTGCTCGGCCTGCTGGGCGCGGCTGCGTTGACGGGTCAGATGAGCAACAGGCGCGCCCACGCGTCGGTGACCCAGGCCTGAAACTGCTCGGACGTCCACGACCGTTCGTGCACGAGCAGCACCCAGTACTCGGCGGCGTTCATGCTCCAGACGATGTCAGCGACCTGGCGGTCGGACAGGTCGGCACGCACCTCCCCGGTGGCACGCAGCTCGCCCGCGAAGCGGAGCATGTTGGCCGCCCGGCGTTCGGAGATCTCCATCCAGAGTGCAGCACACTCACGATCGGTGGCGGCAGCGTCACGCAAGGCGAGAAACACCGGGGCCATGCGCTGCTGGATCGAGGTGATGGCCTGGGCGTAGATGGCCAGCTTGTCTCGAGCGCCCGACGTTTCGGAGATCTGCCGCACGTAGTCACGCTGCTCGGGCGGCACGCCCTGGTCGCCTCCGGAGATGGAGGTCTCGACGAGCTCGCGCAGCAGGGCCGGCTTGCGGCCCACCGAGGCGTAGACCGTGTCGACGGAGACCTGTGCCGATCCCGCGATGTCGGAGACCGTCGTGGCGGCGTAGCCCTTGCCCACGAACAGGGTGCGGGCGGCGTCGAGCACGGCGATGCGAGTGGCCCGGGCCTGGGCGGCCCGACGCGGCGAGTGGTAGCGACGTGGGGACTCACCCTTGACGCTCCCCGCCATCGGCCGTAACCTCCTTATATTCATCCGAACGTGCTTCGGGTCATCATACAGGAGGTCGGAACATGGTCTACGCCTACATCCAGGACGTACCGATCGGTGAGGAGCTCTACCGGCGCATCATCGACACGATGGGTCCCGAGCCGATGGCCGGCTCGCTCGCGCACCTATGTGTGCGCCAAGCGGACGGAGCGCTGCGCTACATCGACGTCTGGGAGTCGGAGCAGGCTTGCGCCACCGCCTTCGACGAACGCGTCCATCCAGCGGTGGACTCGGCCTTCGGGGGCAACCGCCCCGCCACCGAGCCCACCGTCGAGCGACTGGAGGTGCTGCACGCGCAGATCGCGGGACGCGAGCCGACCTGGGGCTGAGCGACACCGGCGATGCCGCCCACGAGTCGCGGGTTCAGGTCACATCTGGGCCCAGTTCGCTCGCTGGGTGAGGCAGAACGGGTGCCCGGCCGGGTCGAGGAGCACGATCCAACCGTCACCGGGCTGATGGTCGGGGCGGGTGGCCCCCTTGGCGAGCGCGTCGGTGGCAGAGGCCTCGAGGTCATCGACCGAGAGATCGAGATGAAACTGCTTGCCGCCAACCGGGTCGGGCCACACCGGCGCGACAAACCCGTCGACGTGCCCGAACCCGAGGCGCCGGTCGCCGACCTTGACCATGCCGTAGCTCTCGTCGGCGTAGGTGACCTCTCCACCCAGCAGGGCGGCCCAGAACTCGGCTTCGGCCTGGGGCTGGAGGCAGTCGATCGTGACCATCTCGAGGATCGGGGTGCTCATGGGGTGCTCCTTCGGGTGTCGGTCAGCCCATTCTGCTGCTTCTGATGCCGTCGCGGCTTGCATGAACCCGACACGTCCGGCAGGTCAGCGGCCGAACAGGGGGGCGCGGCGGGCACCCGGAGGTCCGCTCGTCAGAGGCGGGGGTCGACCGGCTCCGACTCCATGGCCAGCACCGCGAACACGGGCTCGTGCACCCGCCAGAGCGGTTCGGCCCGGGCCGTGCGCTCGAGCGACTCGAGCCCGAGGGCGTACTCGCGCAAGGCCAGTGACCGCTTGTGTCCGAGGTTTCGGTTCTTCAGCCGCGCCAGGTTTGCAGAGGTGGTGTAGTCAGGACCGTAGATGATGCGCAGGTATTCGCGCCCCCTGACCTTCAGACCCGGCTGCACGAGACCCTTGCGCGTGCGCGTCAGGTTGCCGAGCGGTTTGACGACCATTCCCTCGCCGCCGGATGCCGTGAGCTCCTCCCACCAGCGCGTCGCCTCGTCGCGCGAGGGCTGCGACGCGAGATCGACGACGACCCGCCGGGTGGGCCGGAAGGTGACCGGGTCGGCCGCCACGAGCCGGTCGATGACCGCCAGGTGCCAGAGATGGTCGTGGTCGTGCCACGGGCGGCCCTCGCTGGCGAGCAGCTGGAACGGCGCCACCTGCACGCCGTCGAGCCCGTCGACCGGCCAGACGTAGGGCCGGTAGGCGGCGGCGAACGCCTTCGCGTTCGCCACCCGCTCCTTCGTGCGCGTCAGCAGGTCGTCGACGTCGAGGCCACGCGAGCGGGCTGCCTCGAGGGCCGACACGGCCACCGGCAGTGACGCGCGAGCGGCCGCACCGACCGCGGCATACTGTTCGCGCAGCAGCGGCTCCGCCTTGAGCGACCAGGGCAGCAGTTCGGCGTCGAGCAGCACCCAGTCGGTGTCGAGATCGCCCCAGAGAGAAGCACTTTCGATACCGGTGCGCACCCGCTGCAACAGCGTCTCGGTGAGCTCGCGCCCCAGGAACGAACGACCGGTGCGGGTGTAGACGGCACCCGTCTCGCCGCCTGTTGCGCCGAAGCGACGGGCCGCGGTCTCGGCGTCACGGCAGACGAGCAGCAACGCGCGCGAACCCATGTGCTTCTCCTCGCACACGACGCGGGGCACGTCGACGTCCGCGAAGTAGGCGAAGGCCTCGTCGGGATGCTCGAGGATGCCGTCTCGCGCCGACGTGGCGACGGGCGACATCGTCGGGGGCAGGTAGGGCAGCCACCGCGGGTGCATCGCGAAGCGGCTCATTACCTCGAGCGCCCCGGCGGCGTGCTCCGCTCTGATGGAGATCCGGCCGTGGTGCGCTGTCTCGACGACCCGCTTGCCGAGCACGTCGGTGAGGTCGAGCTCGTCCGCTCCACGAGCGACGATGGTGCCCGCACTGTCGGCGGTCTGCCCGGCGGTGGGGAACGGCTTGGCGGGCTCGTACCAGACACGCTCCGCTGCGACCTGCACGACCTGCTTCTCCGGGTAGCGCAGCGCCGTGAGATGCCCCCCGAAGACGACGCCGGTGTCGAGGCAGAGCGTGTTGTTGACCCACTCGGGTGCCGGCGTCGGAGTGTGCCCGTAGAGCACCATGGCCCGGCCGCGATAGTCGTTCGCCCACGGGTAGCGCACAGGCAGACCGAACTCGTCGGTCTCGCCGGTGGTGTCCCCGTAGAGCGCGAACGAGCGCACCCGGCCCGAGGCGCGCCCGTGATAGGCCTCCTTGAGGCCCGCGTGGGCCACGACGAGCCGGCCCTCATCGAGCACCAGGTGCGAGACGAGGCTGTAGCACCACACCCGCACGTCGGTGCGGAACGCCTCCCCCGTCTCCGCCAGCTGGTCGAGCGTCGTCTCCAAGCCGTGGCTGACCTGCACGTTGCGACCATCGAGCGCGCGCACCAGCTTGTGCTCGTGGTTGCCCGGCACGGCCAGGGCGTGACCGGCGGTGGTCATGCCCATGGCGAGACGCAGCACACCGGGGCTGTCAGGGCCACGGTCCACGAGGTCGCCGACGAACACGACGGTCCGGTTCTCGGGGTGGCTGGCGTCGACGGGGCGACCACGCTCGTCCCGTTCGACGAGGTATCCAAGGGTCTCGAGCAGGCTCACCAGCTCGCGGCGGCAACCGTGCACGTCGCCGATCACGTCGAACGGCCCGTGCTGGTCGCGGTGGTCGTTCAGCAGCTTCTCGCGCACCACCTCGGCCGTCTCGATCGCCTCGACGCCGCTCAGCACGTGCACCTTGCGAAAGCCCTCGCGGCCCAGGCCCTTGAGTGAGCGCCGCAGCTGGTCGGTGTGCCGTTTGACGACATGGGGTCCGAAGTCGCGGTCAGGGCGCGACCGGTTGCGTTCCGACGCCACGGAGGCCGGCACGTCGAGCACGATCGCCACCGGCAGCACGTCGTGCGCCTTCGCGAGCTCGACGAGCTGACGCCGGGCCTCCGGGGTGACGTTGGTGGCATCGACCACGGTGAGCCGCCCTGCAGCCAAGCGTTTTCCGGCAATGTAGCCGAGCACGTCGAAGGCGTCCTTCGACGCTGACTGGTCGTTCTCGTCGTCGGCCACGAGACCCCGACAGAAGTCGCTCGAGATCACCTCGAACCGGCCGAAGTGCTGGGCGGCGAAGGTCGACTTGCCGGAGCCGGAGGCGCCGACGAGGGCCACGAGGCAGAGCTGCGGAATACCTATCTGCGTCATGCCGCACCCGCGGCTGGGCCTGATTCTCGGCGGAAGAGCGCGAGCTGGGTAGGGGGCCCCAGCTCGGGGTGGCCGTCACCGACGGGGCGCAGTTCAGCGGCATACCCGAACCGTCGACCCACCCGCTCGGCCCACGCCGCGAACGCTGCTCTGCCCCATTCGAACCGGTGATCGGGGTGTCGGAACGCTCCGGCCGCGAGACGTTCGTAGAGCGCGTTGTGGTCGGCGTTCGGGGTCGTCACGACGACGGCGCTCGGCCGGGCGTGCGCGAAGACGTTCGTCTCCAGCGCCGGGAGACGGTCGGGGTCGAGGTGCTCGATGACCTCCATGAGTACCAGCGCATCGAAGCCGGCGAGGGCGGCGTCGCGGTAGGTCAACGATGACTGGCGCAGGGTGAGCCGGGCACGCTGGCTGTCAGACAACCGGTCGAGGCCGAGACGCCTCGTGGCCCGGCCGAGCTCTCGCGGTGACACGTCGACCCCGAGCAGCTCAGTGAAGGAGGGGTTGGCCAGCAGCCTGGCGAGCAGAACACCCTCGCCGCAGCCGAGGTCGACGACCCGCCGAGCGCCCACGTCACGCAGCGCGGTCAGCACTGCCTCCTGCCGTCGCTGGCGCAGAGGCGCCACGTCGGCCGGCAGTGTTCCCTCGGCGATCGTGGTCATGGGTCGCTGGGGGCCGGGCCCGAGGTCGGTGGCACCGTCGTCGGTAAGGATCAGGGTGTCCGGTGTGCCGTCGAGCGCCGCCAGCCGCTCGGTGGCGTCGGCGACGAACCGCCGCTGGTGGGCGAGGTACCGGCTCGTGATCAGGTCACGCTCAGGGTGGTTGTGCAGCCAGCCGCCCGCGTTGCGAACGAGCTTGTCGACCTCGTCGCTGCTCACCCAGTAGTGCTTGGCGCCGTCGAGCACCGGCAGCAGCACGTAGAGGTGGCTCAGCGCCTGGCTCAGCACGATGTCGCCCGTGAGCGTGACGTCGACGTACGGCGACGAACCCCACTCGGGCAGCTCGGGGTCGAGCACGCTGGTGACCGTCGACACGTGCCACCCGAGCGGGCCGAAGAGCCGCTCGACGAGGTCGGAGTCGCCGCCGCACGGGAGAGCGGGCACGTGCACAAGCAGTGGCAGAGCCTGCGCCTCGAGGTCGGGCCGAGCCACGCAGCGGCCCTGGAGCGCGGTCCTGAAGACCCGCCCGAGGGCGACCGCGAGCATCGACGAGGCCGCGTACGGACGGTCGTTGACGTACTGCGAGAGCGCGAAGCCGTCGCCACCGAAGCGATGGCCGTGCACCAGCCCGATCGGGTCGACCTCGAGCAAGAGGGCCACCGTGCACCGCTCGACGGTGGCCTCGGGGTAGAAGACGTGAGCCCGACCGACCGGAAGGTCGAAGGTCTGCACCCGGTTGGGGTGCTTGTGCAGTAGGTACCCCAGGTCGGTGGCATTGCCGGCGGTGGAGGTGAGGGTGAGCAGCACGCGCTCATTGTGCCCTGACCATGCACACCGACGTCGGGTCAGCGAAGACCCAGTGGTGCGTCCTGCCTTTCGGGGAGCGGGCCCGGCGCGACGTGGCCCCAGCCGTGCTCGGCCGGTTCGCTGGCGGTGCCGCGCAAGATGAGATCAGCCCGCGACCAGGGCGCAGACGCGTCCTGGAACGGGTCCTCGTCCGCCATCCACTCGTTCCAGAAGTTCTGCGCCTCTGCCGGTGTGCGACCGAGCTCGATATCGCGTTCGATCCCGTGTCGGTGTGCCGCGTCCCGATCAGACTGAACCCAGATCGTGGCTTCTGCCTCTCGGGCCAGCGTGACCCGACCAGCGCCGACGCCTTCGACGATCAGGGTGGGGGCGGGCTCGAGCTCGATGGAGCCTGACCGGTGGCAGGTCACCCAGCCGGGCGGCACGAACGAAACCGCCTCGTTCCGGCGCCACGGCCCGATGAGATGGCGCAGCAGCAGGTCGTCCCACGCGAACGCGTCGTGCTTCCAGCTCAGGTCATCGGTGTGAACCACGACCGCACCCTCCAGGATGGAGGCGATCCGCTCGGCCCAGGTCGTCTTCCCGGCCCCCGAGCGGCCGTCGATCAGGACCAGCCGGGTGGGCGAGACCCCCATGACACTTTCGAGTCGTGACTGCAGGCCGGCATCGCCGATCCGCTCCCAAGCCGGGACTTCCGGCTCCACCGGTCTGAGACGCATGTTGCGATCCTTCCTCATGCTCCGCCCAACGCCTGGCCGACAGGGCCAGATCTGCGCGAAGGGCCGCGATCGATGACGATGGAGACATGACGACTCTCGATGGAGCCCATGTTCTCGTTCTCGGTGCGACCGGCGGCCTCGGCTCGGCGATCGCGCACCAGCTCGCCGCATCTGGCGCCCGTCTGACCCTCTCCGCCCGCACGCCCAGCCACCTCGACGAGATGGCCGCGGCCCTCGGCGAGTGCGTGGTCACCACGGTCGCTGCCGACCTCACGGCGCCCGACGCACCTGCCCGGATCGTGGCGCAGGCCGTGGCGGGCGCTCCCCTTTCCGGGGTTGTCAACGCAGCCGGGGTCGTGGCCTTCGGGGCCAGCGCCGAGCTCGACGACGACACCCTTGATGACCTGCTCCTGCTCAACCTCATCGCGCCCATCCGGGTCGTGCGCGAGGCCGTCTCCGCCCTCGGCGAGGGCGGGTTCATCGTGCAGATCAGCGCGGTCGTCGCGGAACGTCCGACCGCCGGCATGGCGGCCTACAGCGCCGCGAAGGCCGGCCTCACCGCGTTCGATGCGGCCGCGGCAGCCGAGCTGCGTCGGCGCCGAATCCGCGTGCTCGACGTGCGCCCACCGCACACCGAGACCGGGCTGGCGGACCGACCGATCGCGGGAAGCTCACCGCGCCTCCCTCAGGGTCTCGACCCCGCCGACGTGGCTCGGCGGGTGGTGCGTGCGATCGTCGATGACGAGCGAGACCTACCCTCGAGCGCTTTCTGACCGCTCGCCCGGACCCGTGCGATGCTGGCATCGTTGGTCGGCGCGCTGCGTCAGTGACCCGCCCAGCGGGTCAGTGACGGAGCGAGCCCGGAGCGGGAAGCCCAGGGCTGAGCCCCGCGCGACTCACGTGGTCAGCTCACCCGCGAGGTCGCTCATCATGAGTCGACGCACCTCGTCAGGATGGTCGTGTCGGTCGAGAGCCACCATCAGCTTGGTGAGGGCTGCCTCGAACGTCATGTCGCCGGCCGCAACGGCTCCGGCGTCGAACATCGCGGCTCCGGCGGCGTACAGCCCGCCGCGCACCCACCCCGCCCGACACTGGGTGGTGACCACCACCGTGACCTCGCTCTCCACGGCCCGGGCGATCGCCTCGGCGAACCACGGCTCGCTCGGCCCGTTGCCGGCGCCGTAGGCCTGCAGCACCAGCCCACGCAACCCTGGGCGGGCGACCACGGCGTCGAGCACGTAGCGGTCGAGACCCGGGTAGAGGTGGATCGCCGCGACGTCCGAACACAGCCCGGACGCCCGTCGCACCGGACCCGCCTGGGGCGGGCGTGCTAACCCGAGGGCCGGACTGAAGGTCACGCCGGCGGTCACGAGCGGCGGCAGGTTGGGCGAGTCGAAGCCGTGGTAGCTGTCGGCGCTGACCTTGACCGTGCGGTTGCCGCGCAGCAGGAGGTGGTCGAAGAAGACGGTGACCTCGGGCACGACCGGCCCCCCGTGCGCCCGAGCGGATGCGAGCTCGAGCGAGGTCACCAGGTTCTCGCGACCATCGGATCGCACGGCCGTGATCGGCCGCTGTGAACCAGTCAGCACCACCGGAACGTCGATACCCTCCAGCAGGAAGCTGAGGGCGGAGGCCGTGTAGGCCATCGTGTCGGTGCCGTGCAGCACGACGACCCCGAGATGACCGGGCGCGTGCTCAACGATGGCGTCAGCGATGCGCAGCCAGTCGGTGACCCCCATGGTCGCCGAGTCGACCGGTTCGGCGACCGTGGCCACGGTCAGCCCGACTGGCAGCTCTTGCACCACCGGAACGTGGGCCGCGACCTCACGCAGGTCGAGGGGCACGAGACCGCCCTCGGGGCCGACCACCATCCCGATCGTGCCGCCGGTGTAGAGCACGAAGACGCCCGGCCCATCGGGGCCGACCCGGCCGAGCACCGTCACCTCCTGGCTCATCGCTGCTCGACGGTCGGCGTCTGGGGGGCCAGGCCTGCGAGCTCGTTCATCAACTACCTCCGAGAGTCGTGTGCGGTCAACTCTGTCGCAGCGCCGGCGCGATGGCTAGACAGTCGCCCGGCACCGTGGCTCGAGAGTCGCTCACAGTCGGTCGGCCCTCTCGCCCAGGTAATGCTGCTCAGGCAGGCTCGTGGTAAGCCTCGCCGCGACTCGGTAGGCCTCCCGGGCCGACTCGATGTCGCCGGCCATCTCGAGCAGGTGAGCGCGCACGGCGTGGAAGCGATGGTGACGTAGTAGCTTTCCCGCCGCGTTGATCTCGGCCAGCGCAACCAGCCCCGCCAGTGCGCCGCTCGCCATCCCCACCGCCACGACCCGGTTGAGATCGACTATGGGGCTCGGGTCGAGGTGTCGCAGCACGTCGTACAGAGCAACAATCTGGGCCCAGTCGGTCTCGTCCGGGGTGGGAGCCTCGGCGTGCACGGCGGCAATCGCCGCCTGCACCTGATAGGGCCCGAGAGTGGCACGCCTGAGCGCGTCGGTGACCAGGGCAACGCCTTCGTCGACGGATGCCGTGTGCCAGTGTTCGCGGTTCTGCTGATCAATCGGTACCAGCCGGCCGTCGGGGGTGGTGCGGGTCCCGCGCCTCGAGTCGATGAGCAGCATGAGGGCGAGCAGGCCGGCGACCTCGCCGTCGTCGGGCAGCAGCCGCTTCGCCTGGCGGGTCAGCCGAATCGCCTCGGCGCTGAGGTCGACCCGTTGCAGCTGGGGCCCGGAGCTGGCCGTGTAGCCCTCGTTGAAGATCAGGTAGAGAGCGCGCAGCACGGCCCGCATTCGATGCGTACGTTCGGCCGGGGAGGGCATCCGGAACCCTGCCCCCGACGCCTTGATGCTCGACTTGGCCCGGCTGATCCGTTGCGCCATGGTCGACTCGGGCACGAGGAACGCGGCGGCGATCTCAGCCGTCGTCAGACCTCCCACCGCTCGCAGGGTCAGAGCGATCTGTGAGGCGGGGGTGAGCGTGTCGTGGCAACAGAGAAACAACATGGCGAGGGTGTCGTCGTCGTCGCTGGGCGTGAGATCGGCTGCGGGCGAGACCAATTCGTCTCGAGGGGTACGTTGCGCCTGGTGAGCCTCGCGGCGAGCGCGCGCCTCGTCGCTGCGCAGAAGGTCGATGAGCCGCCGGGAGGCGACCGTGATCAGCCATGCCCGCGGGTCATCGGGAACGCCGTGGTCGGGCCACTGGGTCGACGCAGCCAGCAGCGCCTCCTGGGTGGCGTCCTCGGCCAGGTCGAACGAACCGTAACGGCGCATCAGGGCGCCGATGACCTGGGGCGTCAGCTCTCGCCAGAGGTCCTCGACCGCTTGGCCGCCCGTATCCATAGCGGGTGAGCCTGGCACAGCAGCCCGACAGCACGGCGGAACGGGTCCTGCGAACCGGGGTGGCGGTAGCGTCGGGATGTGGCCGCCTACCCTCTTCCGACCGATGCCGACGCTCGGGCTGCCGAAGGCGAGCACTCGGTCGGCGTCCTGTTCGCCGCCCGCCTGGTCGGGATGCCGTTCACCCACCTCGCCCACGTCGCCCACCCTCCGCCACCCTTCATCGGTGGCTCGTGGAACTACTGGTGGCAGGCGCACTACCTCGACGCGATCGTCGACGCGGGGCTGCGGCGCCTGCGATCGGGAGACCACCGCGGCGCCCTCGAGCACGTCCGTCTCGGCAACCGGCTCGTGGCGACGGTCAGAGTGCGCAACGTCGGGAGGTTCACCAACCGTTTCTACGACGACATGGCCTGGCTCGCCCTCGCGATCGACCGGCTGCGCGTGCTGACGGGCCGGTTGGACGGAGCCCAGGCGCCCCGCCGTCTGCGGGTGGCCGACCAGGCCCTGACCTCCCGGCTGCGGTCGGCGATGACCGACGACCTCGGCGGCGGTCTGTTCTGGAACACGACTCACGACTTCAAGAACGTTCCGGCGACCGGCCCGGCGGCGCTGCACCTGGCCCGTGGGGGTGACCTCGAGGCGGCTCGAGTCCTCGTCGACTGGGTCTACGCCCGACTGTTGGCGCCCGACACGGGCCTCTTCCTCGACGGCATCCGTATCACTGCCGGTGGTGAGCACGTCGTCACCGACGTCTACACCTACAACCAGGGAACGATGCTCGGCGCCCTGATCGCCCTCGGCGACGACGCCAGCCTGGAACGGGCGGGCCAGGTCGTGAGCGCGGTCGCGGCCCGCCTCACGGCGCCCTGTGGAGACCAGCGTCCGTTGGTGACGCACGGCGGTGATGACGGCGGCCTGTTCACCGGCATCCTCGTTCGCTATCTGGCGCTGGCCGCCGACCAGCCGTCCCTCGACGGCGCGGCCCGCTCGATGGCCCGTCGACTCGTGCTCGACACGGCCGACTGCTTCTGGCTCGGGCGCGAGGAACGCACGCTCGCCAACGGCCGGTGGGCCAGCGTCTTCTCCCCGGATGCCGCCCGGCCGGCCGCCGAGGCCCAACCGCCGGGCCAGGTGATCGAGCTCTCGACCCAGCTGCAGGCGTGGACGACCCTGGAAGCGGCCGCGACCATCCGTACCTGACCTCACAGCGAGAAGAACTTCTGCCGGAAGTGCCACGATCTGGGGTGCCGATGCGTCTCGTTGGTATGGAGGCACGCCCTTGAGCTGCGACAGCCGGGACAGCCGGGACACACAGTTCGTCGCGTTTCTCGACGCGCATCGGGTGACCTTGTTCCGCACGGCCTACCTGCTCACCGGTGATCCCGGGCGGGCGGAAGAGCTGATGCAGGACACGATGGTGCGTCTCTACCCTCAGTGGGAGCGAGTCACGCAGGCTGAGGCGCCGCTCGCCTACGTGCGCCGCTCGCTCGTCAACTCCTTCACGAGCAGTCGAAGACGTCGGGCGAACCGCGCGGTGTCGCTGATCGCAGCGGGCGATCCGCCGGCCGGCGGCGACGCCTTCGCCGCAGTGAGTGACCGCAGCCATCTCTGGCAGCTGCTACTCACTCTGCCCGAGCGCCAACGCGCCGCACTCGTGCTGCGCTTCTTTCTCGACCTGCCCGACGCCGAGATTGCCAGGTCACTCGCATGCCGGGAAGCCACGGTCCGCAGTCTTGCCAGCCGAGGTCTCGCGGCCCTGCGCCGGCTCCCCACCGCTGTTCTGACCGCCACCGAGACCGACCGGAAGGGCCCTCATGAGAACCGTCGATGACGATCTGGAGTTACGACTGCGGGAGAGCCTGCACCTGGTGGCGAGCTGCGTCGAGCCACCGGAGGGGCTGACCTCGAGGATCGTGGCCACCGCCCAGGCAGCAGACGCAGCAGCGCCAGAAGGTCGCTCGGACCGTCGCGGCCCGTTCGATGGGCAGGGCGGTCGAAGGTGGCTGCCGCTGGCCGCGGCAGCAGCGGTCGTCGCGGTCGTTGTCGCGGGCGCACTGGTCGCCTCCCGCCTGCGGCACGAACCCTCACCGGCACGGGTCTCGGTCGCAGAGCCCGTCGCGTGGTCGGCATTCGGCGGCCGCGCCACCACCAATCTCGCTCGCGACACGGAGCCTGCGGTGGCCACAGCTGGACTGCGGGCGTGCACACCGGACGACTTCCGCCTCGCATCGGCGCGTCCGACGTCGACCCCCAGGGCCGACGGGTGGGTGGTCACCACGGTCGTGATGGCATCGACCTCGACGAGCCGCTGTTCGGTCAGCCAGTACGGTCTCGACGCCGAGCTGGTCGACGCCACCGGGAGGACTCTCCCCCAGGACGCCCCGCACGCTACCGGTGGCTTCCGGACCGGCCCGTATCTTGTGACCCCCGGGCAGCTGGTGGTCTCCCGGATCTCATGGGCCGTGGTCGGGGGTAGTTGGCTGCCCAGCGCCCTCGTGGTGCTGCCTTCTCCCGGGAAGGGGTCGTCCACGACTACCGCCGGGCTTCGGGTGCCCCTGGCGGGGGTGTTACCCCCCACGAACCCGAGGGGGCCGACGAACTCGGAGCCATGGCGATCGGGTGTCGAAGCGTCGACTCCTGCGGTGGTGGATGCCGGCAGTCTCGCGTCGCTCACCGCCCGCCTGGCCGCTCCCGCCTCGGTTCACCAGGGCGCCACCCTCGACTACACCGTCACGCTGCGCAACGGCACAGACGAGCCGGTGCGACTCGAGCCCTGCCCTGACGTGGTCGAGGTACTCAGCGTGGTGCCCCAGAAGACGCCGCTGTCGGTGGGTTTCCGAGCCCCGCTCAACTGCGGGGCGGCCGCCCCCGCGATCGCCCCGGCCGAGTCGGTGGCGTTCAGGATGAGGCTCGACACCAACGGTGTCGTCGTCGGCGCCGGGCGCCTGACCTGGCAGCTCGTCGGCGAGAGAACGGTTCTCGAAGCCGATTCGCCCGTCCAGATCCTGCCCTGAGGAGCCGGTCCGCGCCCCTGTCGCTCGCCTGCACCAGACTGGGGACATGACCAGGCCTCTGGGACTCTTCCGATTGACCAGCACCGTCGTGATCGCCGGGCTGGCTTTCGCCGGGTGCACGGCAGTCGCCGGCACCAACCCTTCGGCACCGGTGCCCACCGCCACTGCCGGTTCCGCAGGTCAGGCTCCGGCGGAGTCCGCGACCACGGGGCCACCGTCGAAGCCGGCGCCCTCGCGTGCTGCCGAAGTTGCTCCGAGTTCCACCCCCGCACCGCGCCCGACCACCGCGACACCGAACCCGGTGTCGATCCAGGCACTCATCGACCGGAACTACGACGGAAGCGGGCTGAGGCTCGGCGCCGAGCGAGGGAGCACCAGCGCCTACCGCCAGTACTACGCGACCTACCGGGGGGATGGGTTGACGATCTCGGGCCGGATCAACATCCCCCGGGGGTCGGGGCCCTTTCCGGCAGTGGTGCTCGCGCACGGCTACGTCGATCCGCGCGAGTACATGAACGGGCAGACGATGCTGCGTGAGCGCGACTACCTCGCCCGCAAGGGGTACATCACCCTGCACGTCGACTATAGAAACCACGCCGCGTCGAGCAAGGATCCGAAGGCGGACGAGACCCTGCGTCTCGGCTACACGGTCGACACCATCAACGCCGCGCTCGCCCTTCAGCAGGACCCACGGGTCGACCCCGACCGCATCGCCCTGGTCGGCCGTTCCATGGGCGGCGGGGTGGTGTACAACGCTCTCGTCGTGAGGCCGGGACTCTTCAAGGCGGCCGTGGCCTACGCACCCGTGAGCTCGGATGCCGTCGAAAACTTCGACAGGTGGGTCCGCGGCGACTCCGCGCGTCCCGGAGTGGCCGACAAGGTGATCGCCCGGCTCGGCACCCCTGAGGAGCAGCCGGATAACTGGGCTGCCGTCAGTCCACGCACCTTCTTCGGCCGTATCCAGGACCCACTGATGATCCATCACGGCACCGCCGACGAGGAGTGCCCCATCGCCTGGAGCCAGCAGACCGTGGCCGGCCTGAAAGCGGCGGGAAAGCCGGTGAGCTACTACCTCTACCCCGGCCAGCAGCACACGATGACCTCGCAGTGGCCGCTCTCGATCCGGCGGTCCGAAGCCTTCATCGCCCGGCATCTCGCCTGATTCCGCCACCGGAACTGCACCGCGGCCGGATCCCGTCACCTCGCCCCCGGACCAGTCGTCGGGCGCGGTCGCGATTCCCGCCTTACCGCCTTGGACACGTCTCGGACGCATAACCATTGCCACTGAAGGGCGACACAAGGGCCGCACTTCACTATGTTGCCACCATCCCTTCGAGCCCCGTTCGTGCGCGACGTCGAGTCAGTCGCTCCCGACCGTGGGCGATCCTGGCATCAGAACGAGGTATCCCATGAGGCAGTTCCGCAAGGCAGCACCCGTCGCGCTCATCGCGGTGGCGTCACTGGCGCTCGGCGCCTGCGCCCAGTCCGACCGCACCGACGGCGGCGGCTCCGGCGCCTCCGGGGCGGCGGCATCCGGCGGCACCATGACCTTCGGAGCGGCCGGTGCCCCCAAGCTCTTCGACCCCTTCTACGCCACCGACGGTGAGACCTTCCGGATCACCCGGCAGATGTTCGAGGGCCTGCTCACCGACAAGCCCGGCACCGCCGAGGTCGTGCCCGGCTTGGCGGCCGAGATGCCCACGTCGGAAGACGGGAAGGTGTGGACCTTCAAGCTGCGCACCAACGTGAAGTTCACCGACGGCACCGACTTCAACGCCGACGCGGTCTGCAAGAACTTCGAGCGGATGTTCGACCAGAACAAGGCGGGTGAGAGCGCGGCCCAGTACTGGACCTACACGATGGGCACGTTCAAGTCCGATGCGGCCAAGTCGCTCTACAAGGGGTGCGAGGCAGTCGACCCGGCGACCGTGAAGATCTCGGTCAACACGACCACCTCGAAGTTCCCCGTCATGCTCAGCCTGGCCTCCTTCGGCATGCAGAGCCCGACCGCCATGGACAAGGGCAAGGCCAACGACGTCAAGGCCCAGGGCGAAGGTTTCATCTTCCCGGCCTACGCGCAGAACCCGGTCGGTACCGGGCCGTTCAAGCTCGACAAGTACGACGAGGCCAACAAGACGGTCACCCTCTCGCGCAACGACACCTACTGGGGTGAGAAGGCCAAGCTCGACAAGCTGATCTTCAAGATCATCCCCGACGAGAGCACCCGTCGTCAGGAGCTGCAGGCCGGCAGCATCGACGGCTACGACCTGCCGAACCCGGTCGACTGGAAGGGCCTGAAGGACGCTGGCGACCAGCTGCTCGTGCGGCCCGCCTTCAACATCCTCTACATGGGCCTCAACCCCGAGAAGAACCCGAAGCTGAAGGACCTCAGGGTGCGCCAGGCCCTCGACATGGCAATCAACCGCGACCAGATGGTCAAGACCCAGCTACCCGAGGGCGCCACGGCGGCTTCGCAGTTCATGCCCGACACCGTCAAGGGGTACAACACCAACATCAAGGTGACGCCCTACGACCCGGCGAAGGCCAAGGCGCTGCTCGCTGCGGCCGGGGCGAGCGACATGACACTGAACTTCGCCTACCCGACTGAGGTCACGCGGCCCTACATGCCCAACCCGCAGAAGATCTTCGAGGCGCTGCGCGCCAACATCGAGGCGGTGGGTATCAAGGTCAACGTCATCGCGAAGCCGTGGAACGGTGGGTACCTCGACGGCGTCAGCCCCAACGGTGCGTTCGACGCCTGGATCATCGGCTGGACCGGTGACTACGACGCTGCCGACAACTTCCTCGGCACCTTCTTCACCTCCCCCAAGAACGACTTCCACACCTTCTCGATGCCGTGGGGCAAGACGCTCGCTGACTCGCTGACCGCCGCCGACGCGATCGTCGACCAGGGCCAGCGGGATGCCGCCTACGAGAAGATCGCCACTCAGATCCAGGACGAGTACCTCCCCGGCCTGCCGCTGTCGTCATCGCCGCCGGCGCTGGTGGTCGGGCCGAAGGTGAAGGGGCTAGTGGCGTCACCGCTGACGGCCGAGGACTTCAGCACGGTCACCATCAGCAAGTAGTCGTTCACGACCATCGCGACCAGGGGGTCGTCCCAGCACTGGCTGGGCCGACCCCCGCTCGCGAGAAACTGAGGTGATGGGTAGTGCTGAGATTCATCCTCCGTCGACTGATCCAGATGGTCGGCGTGGTCATCGTCTTGTCGTTCCTGCTCTTCGTCTGGCTCCGTTCGCTGCCCGGCGGCACCGTCTCGGCCATTCTCGGCGAGCGGGCCACGGCCCAGACCAGGGCGGCCCTGACGAAGGCCCTCGGGCTCGACCAGCCGGTCTGGGTGCAGTACGGCAGCTACGCCAAACGCCTCCTCTCCGGCGACTTCGGCGTCTCGACCGGTGTACTGCCCGGCACCGACGCTCTCGACATCTTCCTCACCCGGTTCCCGGCCACTCTCGAGCTGAGCACCCTGGCCATCCTGCTCGCGGTGAGCCTGGCCATCCCGCTCGGCTACCTCGCCGCCCGGCGTCGGGCCACCTGGTTCGACAACCTCTCGATCCTCGGCTCGCTCGTCGGCGTCGCCGTGCCGGTCTTCTTCCTGGCCTTCCTGCTCAAGTACTACTTCGCCATCGAGAACAACTGGCTCCCAGTGTCGGGCCGCCAGAGCTCGAGCATCGACGCCACCCGGGTGACCGGCTTCTTCGTGCTCGACGGCATCATCACGCAGGAGTGGGACGCCGCGTGGGACGCCTTCAAGCACCTCATCCTGCCGGCCGTCGCCCTGGCCACCATCCCCTTCGCCGTCATCTTCCGCATCACCCGGGCCTCGGTTCTCGACGTGATGGAAGAGGACTTCGTGCGCACCGCCCGGAGCAAGGGCCTGACCCAGCGGGTCATCCGCGGGCGGCACATCCTGCGCAACGCCTTGCTACCCGTGGTGACCATCATCGGCCTTCAGGTCGGGGGTCTGTTCGCCGGCGCGGTGCTCACCGAGACGGTGTTCAACTTCGGTGGCGTCGGTGAGGCGCTGAAGACCGCCTTCCAGCTACGTGACTACTCGGTGCTGCAGGTGGTTATCCTGGCCGCCGCCATCACCTACGTCGTGGTCAACCTGCTCGTCGACATCGCCTATGCCATCATCGACCCCCGAATCCGGACGAGGTGACCCCGATGCCCACCAACCCCTTCTCCTCCTTCGGTGACCGCAAGAAGCGACGCATCGACGACCTGGCCGCCACCGCGGGCGACGCGCAGCGCCAACCAGCCGTCGACGCCAAGGTGGGGGCAGCGGCATCCGGCTCCGCCCAACGCGTGGGTGACAGCGGCGCTGCGGGCCCCACGGTTGAGGATGCCGGTGCGATCGCGGGCGGCGCCGGGCAGTCGTTGTTCGCCAGCGCCTGGGAGCGGTTGCGGCGCGACAAGGTGTTCCTTGTGGGCGCCGGCATCACCCTCATCTTCGTGCTGCTCGCGCTTTTCGCCCCCCTCCTGGCGCCGCACGACCCGACTGAGGGGCTGCTGCTGAACCAGGTTCGCCAGATGACCAACCCGGTGCCCGGCGCCCAGCCCGGGTTCCCGCTCGGGGCCGACACGGTCGGGCGTGACCTGCTTTCACGGCTCATCGTCGGCAGCCGCCAGACCCTCATCGTCGGCGTGTTCGCCACCTTGGGCGGCCTGGCCGGCGGTCTCACTCTCGGCACCCTTGCGGGCGCCCTCGGCGGCTGGGTCGACTCGTTCGTCATGAGAGCCGTCGACGTCATGCTCTCGATCCCTTCGCTGCTGCTGGCCATCTCGATCGCCTCCCTCGCCCCGGAGCCGAGCCAGATCACGGTGATCATCGCCATTGCCGTCGTGCAGGTCCCGATCTTCGCCCGGTTGCTGCGCGGCTCGCTGCTCGCCCAACGCTCGAGCGACCACGTGCTCGCGGCCCGAGCCCTCGGAGTTCGGCCGGTCTCGATCGTCTTCCGGCACATGTTGCCCAACGCGCTGGGGCCGGTCATCGTTCAGGCCACCCTCGTGCTGGCCACCTCGATCATCGACGCGGCTGCCCTGTCGTTCCTCGGGCTGGGCAACCCAGACGACCGTCAACCGGAGTGGGGCGCCATGCTCGGCCAGGCCCAGCAGTACCTCGGCGACCACCCCCACCTTGCGGTCTTCCCGGCCCTGTGCATCATCGTGGTGGCCCTCGGCTTCACCCTGATGGGCGAGTCGTTGCGCGAGGCCCTCGACCCCAAGAGCAGGAGGTGAGCCCGATGACCCAGATCGTCGACGCCACCAGTGAGAGCAAGCGCGGCCGGAGCAGCGACGGCCCGTTGCTCGAGGTCCGTGACCTCAGCGTCACCTTCGTGCGCCGCGGCGAGGAGCCCTTCGTCGCTGTCGACGGGGTGAGCTTCGACGTGAGCCCCGGCCAGACCGTCGGCCTGGTCGGCGAGTCGGGGTGCGGCAAGTCGGTCACCTCGCTCGCCATCATGGGGCTGCTCCCCCTGCGCGGCAACCGCGTCGAGGGCGAGGTGCTCTTCGAGGGCACCAACCTGCTGAAGCTGAGCGACCACGAGATGAACGACCGGCGCGGCCGCGAGGTCGGCATGATCTTCCAGGACCCGCTCAGCTCGCTCAACCCGGTGATCCCGTTGGGCGTCCAGGTGGCCGAGGTGCTCGAGCGGCACAAGGGGATGTCGCGCAAGAGCGCCCTCGTCGTGGCGCAGGACATGATCGAGAAGGTCGGCATCCCCGACCCCACTCGTCGCCTCAAGGACTACCCGCACCAGCTCTCCGGCGGCATGCGCCAGCGGGTGCTGATAGCGATGGCCCTGGCCTGCGAGCCGCGTCTGCTCATCGCCGACGAGCCGACGACCGCGCTCGACGTCACCATCCAGGCTCAGATCCTCGCCCTGCTCGGTGAGCTGGTCGAGGGCAGCGGTACCGCCCTCATCATGATCACCCACGACCTCGGGGTGGTCGCGGGGCTGTGCGACGAGGTCAACGTGCTCTACGGCGGCCGCATCGTCGAGCGGGCTGAGCGGCATGCCCTCTTCGCGCATCCGCACCACCCCTACACCAACGGCCTGCTGGCCTCCATCCCCCGGCTGGGGAGCGCCCGCGGAGACCGGCTCACCCCCATCCCGGGCTCGGTGGCCGACAACCTGCCCTGGACGGGCAGCTGCGCCTTCGCGCCCCGGTGCTTCAACGCGATCCCGATCTGTCGGCAGGTCACTCCCGAGCTCATCGAAGACCGAGGACGGTCGTTGCGCTGCCACAACCCGGTGGGGATGGGCCAGTGAACACCGCGGCGAACGCGAGCACGGGCGCGAAGGCGAACACCGTGGCTGGTGCGGGCGCCGGGGAGATACTCGTCGACGTCGTCGGCCTCGAGGTGCACTTCCCGATCAAGAAGGGCGTCATCTTCGACAAGGTGATCGGCCAGGTCAAGGCCGTCGACGGTGTCGACCTGCAGATCCGACGGGGTGAGACCTACGGCCTGGTCGGCGAGTCGGGCTGCGGCAAGTCGACGCTCGGACGGGCGATCCTCAACCTCGAACCCCCGACCGCAGGTTCGGTCAGCTTCGACGGCGTCGACATCGCGGCCCTCAAGGGCAAGGCCCTGCGGGCCAAGCGGCAAGACATCCAGATGGTGTTCCAGGACCCGATGAGCAGCCTCGACCCGCGCCAGTCGGTGGAGTCGATCCTCCTGGAGGGGATGAAGGCGCACGGGCTGGTGACCGACTCGGATGCCGCCGGCAAGCGCCTGCGTGAACTGCTCGCCGCCGTCGGGCTCCCGCCGCAGGCGTTGCGGAAGTACCCCCACGAGTTCTCCGGCGGCCAGCGTCAGCGCATCGGCATCGCCCGAGCCCTGTCGGTCAACCCGAGCCTCATCGTGGCCGACGAGCCGGTGTCGGCTCTCGACGTGTCGGTGCAGGCACAGGTGATCAACCTGCTCGGCGACCTGCAGGAGGAGTTCGGCCTGACCTACCTCGTCATCGCTCACGACCTCGCCGTCGTGCGTCACATCAGCGACCGGGTGGGGGTGATGTACCTCGGAGCCTTGGTCGAAGAAGCCGACGCGAGCGACCTCTACGAGCGGCCGCTGCACCCCTACACCAAGGCCCTGATGTCGGCCGTGCCGGTGCCCGACCCGGTGGTCGAGGACACTCGCGAGCGCATCCTGCTCGTGGGTGACCTGCCCTCGCCGTCGAACCCCCCGACCGGCTGTCGCTTTCACACCCGGTGCCCATGGAAGCAGGAGACCCGCTGCGACACCGAACGCCCGCTGCTGCGCACGGTCGTGCTCGAAGGGGTACCGGCCAGCCACCGGGTCGCCTGCCACTGGGCCGAGCAGATCGACTCGGGCGAGATCAGCTCTCACCAGGTGACGGCAGTGTCGGTGAATGTGGTTCACGACTTCGATGACGAGGGCAGCGTGCTCGGCCCGGTATCGGTCACCGAGGCCGAGGAGGACGAGCACCACGATCGCGATCGGGAGCGACGAGGCCGCTGAGCAGCGGGGCACGGTGCCACGGTGCGGGATCCCGTAGGTGCCGGACGCGCGCGCCGCACCCCGTCGTTGACCGGGGTTGATACTGGGTATAGCGTGCTGCCGAAGGCAGCAATACTCGGTATGGAGGATCGTAGATGTCGGTCAAACTGGGGTTGCTGGCGCTGCTCGCCCAGGAGCCGATGTACGGAGCCCGCCTCCGGGCGGAGTTCGAGGCTCGCACCGGAGGGACCTGGCCGCTCAACGTCGGGCAGGTCTACACCACCCTCGCCCGGCTTGAGCGCGACGGCTTCGTCGAGGCGCTCGGGGGCGCCGACGACGAGGGCCGCATCGCCTACGCCCTGACCGACTCGGGCTGGGTCGAGATCTCCCGCTGGTGGCGCACGCCGGTCACCCGCGAGTCGAGCCCGCGAGACGAGCTCGTCATCAAGCTCGCGCTGGCCGTGACCCTGCCGGGCATCGACGTCTCCCGCGTCGTGCAGACCCAGCGCACCGCCACCCTGAAGCACCTGCGCGACCTGACCCGCCTGAAGTCTCGGGCCGACGAGCCCGTTGACGGGCGCGACCTCGCCTGGTCGCTCGTGCTCGAGAACCACCTGTTCGCGGCCGAGGCGGAAGCGCGGTGGCTCGACCACGTCGAAGCCCGCCTCGCCCGAGCCGCCGGGACGCCGCTGGGCCCGGTAGCCGTGTCCGCCGAGTCCGTCCTCGGCGAGATCACGCCGGCCGGCGCCGCGCCGGTAGGAGACCGGGCATGACCGGCGGGCAGCGGTCAGGGGCCGCGCCGGTCATGCCCGGTGAACCGCAGGACGCGCTGGAGCAGACTGGACGGGTAGCGCCCCGGCCGGCCCTGCTCGAGCTCGAGAACGTCACGCGCGTTCACGGCGAGGGCGAGACGGCCGTACAGGCGCTCGCCGGGGTGTCGCTGCGGGTGCGCAGCGGCGAGCTGGTCGCGGTGATGGGCCCGAGCGGGTCGGGCAAGTCGACCCTGCTCAACCTCGCCGGCGGTCTCGACCGGGCCACGAGCGGTGCGGTGCGCATCGCGGGCACCGACCTCGGCGGGCTGCGCCCCCGCGACCTGGCCCGGCTGCGCCGACGCCAGGTCGGGGTCGTCTTCCAGGACCTCAACCTCATCCCCAGCCTGACCGCCGCCGAGAACATCGGCCTGCCCCTCGAGCTCGACGGCGACTCGGTGAGCCGGTCACGGCGCAACGCGCTCGATGCCCTCGACCAGCTGGGGCTGCGCGAGCTGGCCGACCGCTACCCCGACCAGATGTCGGGAGGTCAGCAGCAGCGGGTCGCGATCGCCAGAGCTCTGGTCGGTTCGCGCCAGCTCGTGCTCGCCGACGAGCCCACCGGCGCCCTCGACTCGACCACGGGTGAGGGGGTGCTGCGGGTGCTGCGCCAACGCATCGACGACGGCGCCGCCGGCCTGCTCGTCACCCACGAGGCTCGGCACGCCGCCTGGGCCGACCGGGTCGTGTTCCTGCGCGATGGAGTCGTCGTCGACACGACCGGTGACCCCGACACGGCCGACACCTTGCTCGAGCCGACCGCGTGATCAGGACACGTCATGAGGGCGGATCGATGACGGCCACCATCGACCGCGCGGCCGACCACGCCGAGAGCGGCACGCGGCCGGAACCATCGCGCCGGGCGCAGTGGTGGGCCGGGTGGCGGGTGTCCCTACGACTAGCCCGCCGTGACGTGCGCCGCCATCGTGGGCGAAGCGCCCTGGTGCTGTTGATGATCGGTCTACCGGTCATGCTGCTCGCCTTCGGCGCCACCCTGGCCATGACCGCCGACCGCACCGCCGCCGAGAACGCGCCCTACCTCTACGGCACCGGGGTCGCCGTAGTCTCGGGCCCGAACGGACCCAAGGCCATCGAGCAGTCGGCCGACGGAAACGGGCCTGGCTGGGGAGACGACTCGACGTCGGCCCAGATCATCACCGGTTTCACGACCGACCCGACCGCGGCCATCTCCTCGCTCGTCGGTGGCAAGGCGATGCCGTTCGAGAACCCAGACCTGCGGGCCACGATCGACGGCAGTCGAACCCCCGTTCCGGCGCTCGCCATCACCCTCCCGGCGGGCGCCGACCTCGGCCAACGCGCTCACCTGATCAGCGGGCGCTGGGCGACCAGTCCCGACGAGGTGGTCGTGACGCGGTACGGCGCCGACCTCGGTCTCCCGACCTCGGGCCGCATCGACCTCGAGGCAACCGCGGGCAGCGGGCCGCCCGGGCTCGGTGGATCGCCCACCGGTGAAAGCACGACCGGTCGCACCATCGTGGGTTTGGCCGACGCCGTCACGGGCAGTTCGAGTGGATCGGTCTCGCCCGCCGCCGTCGTCGTGCCCTTCGACGGCACCCCCTCGTCGTGGCTGGTGACCGACGCAAAGCCCATCGACTGGGCTGGGGTGCAGCGGCTCAACCGCTACTCCCTGCTCGTCACGAGCAAGGCGGTGACGAGCCTGCCCGCCGACGAGCTGACCCGGCTCAGCCCAGATGCCTCCACCGGCGGCCAGACCCGGAGCCTCACCACGGCCATCGCGGCCGCCTCGGGTGCCTTGCTGTTGACGACGACCCTCCTCGCCGGGCCGGCCTTCGCGGTCAGCGCCAGTCGGCAGCGCCGCACCCTGGCCCTGGCCGCGGCCAACGGCGGCACCGTGGCCCAGGTGCGCCAGTTCGTGCTCGGGCAGGCCGTCGTGCTCGGCTCGCTCGCCGCTGTCATCGGGGTGGTGCTCGGGCTGGCCGGTTTCTTCGGTCTGCGAGCGCTGCCCCTGCGGCCCTTCCTTCCACTGGTGTTCTTCTCGCCCGACGTGCCGTGGTCGCTGCTCGCGCTGGTGGTGGCGGCGGCCCTGGTGAGCGCCGTGGTCGCCGCCCTCATCCCCGCGCGCTCCCTGGGTCGTCTCGACATCGTGCGGGTGCTGCGGGGACAAGAGGTGTCTCGGCCGCTGCGCCACCGCCTCACAGCACTGGGCGTCGTGCTCTGCGGCATCGGTGCCCTGACCGCTCTCACCCGCACCCTGACCGACAGCGGCGTCTCGGTCACGGCTTTTCTCATCGGCAGCGTCGTGCTCACGATCGGGGCGCTCTGCCTGGTGCCGGCGCTGCTCGTGGTCACCGCCCGCCTGGCTGGTCGCCTGCCGTTGACCATGCGGATGGCCGCCCGAGACTCGGCCCGTCAGCGCGCCCGCACCGCCCCGACAGTGGCCGCCGTGCTCGCCACCACGGCCCTCTTCTCGGCATCGTGCATCGGCTTGGCCTCCGACACCGCGAAGCGGGCCGACACCTACGTGCCGCAGGTCGCGATGGGGACAGGACTGGTGCGTGCCTACTCCGGTTCCGGTGCCACTGCCGACGAGGACAGGGCCGTCGATGCCATCCACGCGGCCGCCCCCGATCTGACGGTCCTTCGCGCCGCGACGCTCGGCGACCCCTTTCAGACGACATCGTCGCTCGCGGGCATCACGGCAGTTCCCTCGCAGCGGATCGCAGCGATGCGCGCTGGCTGCTCGGCGCAGCAGGCACTGGCCAACTCCGACCAGGCCGGCCCCGACATCGACTGCTGGTCATTGACGAACGTGGGCTACGGAGGCGGTCAGGTGCGGGTGCTGCCCGCTACCGACCTCACCGCCGCCTTGAAGCTCGACCCGGCCCAGGCGGCCGCCGTCGCAGGCGGGGCCATCGTGCTGCCCGACCCGGCCACCCTCCCCCAGGAGCCTCGCCACGCCACCCTGGAGATGGCGCCGACCACGCCCGTCGACGTGACCGACGCAAAGGTCGCCTTCGCGACGGAGCAAGGAACGCGTGACCCTCAGACGAATGAGTTCACCACCTCCGGGCGCCCGGCCGAGACTCGTGTTCCGGCCCTGCTCCTGCCGGCGGCCACGTTCCTGCGCCTGCAGACCGGTAGCGGTATTGGCGCGGTGCTTTCAACCGAGACGGCGGCGCGCCTGGGCTGGACGAGCACCCCCGACACGGTGCTTTTCTACTCTCCCGACGGCGCGGTCGACGTCGCCACCCAAGCTCGGGTGCAGACCGTGCTGGAGGGGCGGTTCAATCAGGCCATGGTCTACGTCGAACGCGGTTTCCAGCGTGGCGACCTGGCCGTCGTGCTTGTGCTCATCGGGGTGGTGACCCTGCTCGTGCTCGTGGCCACCTTCGTCTCGACCGCCCTCTCACTCGCCGAGCAGCAGCCCCTGATGGGCACCCTCGCCGCCGTGGGTGCCACCCGTGGCACCCGGCGCCGCATGGCCGCCTCCCAGGCCCTTCACCTCGCGGGGCTCGGCGCCCTCATCGGGGCGGCAGTCGGCCTCGTGCCCGGTATCGCCATCGCCCGAGCCACCACGGTCGTCACCCAGTACAACGGCGTGTCCGAGAGAACGGCTGGGCCCTTCCTCTCGATCCCGTGGCTGCAGATCATTGCCCCGGTCGTGCTCGTGCCGCTCATCGCCGCGGCCTTCGCCTGGCTCGCCGTGCGGCGCTCGCCCCAAGTCACGCGAAGGCTCTCTTGATCTGAGACCCTGTGCCGGTGGGTACCGACGCGGCATCACCCCGAACACCGGCCTCGGCCGTGCTGGCGCGACCCCGCGGGTGGGGCTGGGTGCTGTGGTGCGCGTTGGCGCTGGTCGCGGGCCGCCGGCTCGTCGTCGAGCTCACCCATCCGCTGCTCGATCTCTCGGTGTACCTGCAGGCCGGCGCCGACCTCGCCCGTGGCGTCTCCCCCTACGTCGTGCGCGAGGCCCTGCCGTTCACGTACCCCCCCTTTGCCGCGCTGGTGGCCACCCCGCTGAACCTGGTGTCTCCAACGGCGGCCGGGGCGCTCGTATCTCTCGCCAGCGGCGTCGCGCTCCTGGTGACCATCTGGGTGCTGAGCGATCGCCTCGGGCTGCCCCGGTCGAGCCTCTGGTGGACCGTTCCCGGCCTGCTGGCCATGTCGCCGATCTGGCGTACCGTCGGCTTCGGGCAGGTCAACCTCGCGCTGATGGCTTTGGTCGTGGTCGACGCCTTGGTCGTTCCCAGGCGATGGCGTGGCCTGCTCACGGGGTTGGCGGCCGGCATCAAGGTCGTGCCCGCAATCTTCGGCGTGTATTACCTCGCGACCCGGCAGTG
Organism: Terracoccus sp.; assembly: GCA_040007275.1. Lineage (GTDB taxonomy): Bacteria > Actinomycetota > Actinomycetes > Actinomycetales > Dermatophilaceae > DSM-29435. The sequence continues at coordinate 8,430 of JBDTVJ010000015.1, read as the reverse complement.
GCGAGCCTGCGCCCTGTCGGCGACCGGCTTTCTGGTCACCGTCGGGCTCGGGTGGGTCGTGCTGCCCAGCGACTCGCCCGCGTTCTGGTTCGTGCTGCTGCGGGACTCGAGCCGGGTCGGCGGGCTCGCCTACCCCGACAACGTCTCCTTGAGCGGCAGCCTCCTTCGCACTTTCGGTGACGGCGCCTCGGTGGCAACGTGGCCGCTGGCGCTCGTCGTCGTGGTGGCTGGAGCCTTCATGGCGCGAGTTCTGCACTGCCGCGGGGATGATGTTGCTGCCCTGACCGTCGTCGCGATGGCGGGCCTGCTCGCCTCGCCCGTCACATGGTCGCACCACTGGGTCTGGGTGGTGCCGGTCGGGCTGTGGTTTCTTTCGCGCGGCCTGACCCTGGCGGCCGTTATGCTGTTGGCGGCGACCTGCCTGACCCCGGTTGACATCGCAGAGTGGTTCCCGAACGCCGCTACACTCACGATCGTGGGCTGGCTCTACCCCGTCCTGGCCGTCGTCACGACCGTGCTCCTGCTGACCCGGAGCCGACCTCAGCGCCCAACCGAGGGTGCGAGCAGCGTCGGCGAACCTGGCCGAGACGCGAGCACGACGGCGCCGACGACCGCGAGCCAGGGGTAGGCCGGCCAGAGGGCGAACCGCTCCCACCAGCCGACCCAGTGCGGGCCACCGCTGACGGCGAGAAAAGCGCTGGCGCCCACGAGGCCGCCGAGCCCCACCATCACGCCCGATGCCGTCAGGCCCCGGTGGGTCTTGCTGAACGCCAGTGCGGTCGTAAGCACGGCGAGTGGTTGGGTGACGAAGACCGGAACGGCCACGAGCACGTGCAGGCTGGGGTGCTGGTCGACCGGGACGAACCCGATGGCGGCCGAGAACAGCCCAGAGACCACCCAGAGCACGGTGGCCGTGACCGCCCAGCGGCCAGGCGACCACGACCGGATCAGCAGCAGTGCCCCCGCCACCCGCAGTAGGCTGAAGACGACGAACACCGCGTTCATGGCGGGATGCCACGGAGAACAGAGGGCCGGGGTGCAGCCGACCGAGCCAAGGTCACTGATGGTGTTGTCGCGCAGGCCGTAGCTCGCCGACGCGCCGGCTGCGACCAGCAGCTCGGCGACGATGTAGAGCGGCTGCGCCAGCCAGCAGAGCGCCCCGACCACCTCGAAGCGGCGCCGGCCCAACGGCATCCGGGGGCCTGTCGTCACGGCTGGCACGGTCAGTCGACCAGGTGGCGCAGGTAGCGTTCGGGCGCCTCGAGGTAGCGGACGTAGTGGTCGACCACCGCGAGGTCGGCCCACGTGCTCTCGTGGAACCCGTCGTCGTCGAGCTCAAGGATCGTGGCGCCCGGAAGGCTCGCGATGATCGGCGAGTGAGTGGCCACGACCACCTGCGTGCCTCGCTGGGAGGCGAGCCTGGCCAGCGACCCGACGAGGGCGAGCTGGGCATGGAACGACAGTCCGGCCTCGGGCTCGTCCATGACGAAGAAGCCGTCACCGTTGAACCGCTCGCTCGAGAGCAGGGCGAGAAACGACTCGCCGTGGCTCAGGGCGTGGAAGTCAGGGTCCTTGGTGCGGTCGCTCGCGGCTTCCCCGCCGAGGTAGGTGAACAGTCCGTGCATCGTCTCGGCGCGCACGAAGTAGCCCCATCGGCTGGCCCCGGCGCCGCGCACCAACGCGAGCGACTCGTGCAGGGGCGACTCGCTGTTCCACGTGCGGTTCCTCGCCCCGGTCGACCCTCCTTCGGCGCTCAACCCGAAGGCCATCGCGATCGCCTCGACGATCGTCGACTTCCCGGTGCCGTTCTCGCCGACCAGCACGGTAGCCGGGCCCAGGTCGATGCCGTCGCGCAGCAGCTGTGCCACCGGCGCCAGGGTGGCGGGCCACTCGTGAGCGCCGAGAGTGTTCTCGGCGCTCCGTTGCACCCGGCGTACCGGCAACGGGTTGACCCACGACGACGGTTCGGTCATGCCCCGACGCTACGCGGTGGCAGGCTGGGGTGACGGCACAGCGACCGGGGAGCCCGCGACCATGACGACCACCGACACCAGTACGAACGACCAGGCGCGACAACGGCATGCTGCTGGTCAGGGGGCTGCCTCCGACCGGGCCGGGGTCGTGGGTCGCCCGCCGGCCGGCAACCGGGTCTCGCCGCTCGGTCACATCGTCGCAGCACCGGGCTGCGGTGCCTGGATGGGCAACCGCGGAGTGCTGCACACGAGCACCGGCACCCGGCAGACGGTGCGCAGCCACCGGGGCACGGCCTGGATCACCTGTGCGCTCGACTTCCGGGGTCGTCGCGTTCCGCAGTGGCAGTCGGGCCGGTACACGCCACTGTTCTTCCTCGACGAAGCGGTGTCGCTCGCCGCCGGGCACCGGCCGTGCGCTGAGTGCCGGCGCTCCGACTTCAACGAGTTCCGTTCCGCCTGGGCGCAGTTCACCGGTGAGGCCGTGCCGCCACGAGCGCCGCAGCTGGATGCCGCGCTGCACAGTCAGCGGTTGCCGATCGGCGCTGACGACCGCCCGCGGTTTCGGTCGAGCTGGTCAGATCTTCCCGACGGTGCGTTCGTCGTGATCGAGCAGGGGCCAGCCGTCGTGGTGCATGATCAGCTGACCCCGTGGCGGCCCGACAACACCTACGGCACGCCGGTGGGGCGTCCCCGACGAGGCACTGCATCCGTCATCACCCCGCCGGCCAGCCTGGGTGCGCTGCGCGCTGGGTATCCCGTTCAGATCGCCGACTCCGAGAGGTGAGAAGTGGCCCCACCCGACCGGTACACCGGTGACGACTTCTCCTGTGACGTGGCGATCCCGCACGCGGCGGGGCTCGACGTGGTGCTGACCAACCTCGGCCATTACCAGGACTCCAAACATCTGCACGTGCACGTGCACACCGGCCCGCAGCGTGGCCGAGGCTGACGAGGTCGCGGCGGCTCGGTTCAACCCGTGACAGCTCGGCTCACCCCGTGACGCTCGCACCCGCACTCAGCCAACTCTCAGCCGTCGCCTCCTACCTTTGGGCAATGCTGGCAACGGACGACCATGAGTCGAACCTCTTCTCCTCCATCGCGGGGCTCCCCCTCCATCCCCTCGTCGTGCACCTGGCCGTGGTCGTGCTGCCTGCCTCCGCGATCGCCCTGATCGTCATCATCGCCGTGCCGCGCTGGCGCCGGCCCTACAGCTGGCTCGCCGTCGCCGCCGCGCTGCTCGGTACGGTCGGCACGTTCGTGGCCAAGCAGTCGGGTGAGGCCCTGGCCGACCAGGTCGGTCTGCCCGCCGACCATGCCGAGTGGGGCGACCGGCTCTTCGTGGCGGCGGCAGTGTTCGCCGTCGTCACTGTCGTGTGGTTCGCCCTCGACCTGCTGGCGAGACGAGCTCACCCGTCGGATGCCGGGCCAGCCGCAGACGCCGGGAGCGGCCCGGGGTCGCGCAGCCGGGCCGCCACCGCCACCGCCACAGCCACAGCCATAGCCACGCGCGCTCCCTCCGCCCTCATCCGAGTGGCGGGCGCCGGCGTGGTCGTGCTCTCGCTCGTGGTGCTGGGCCTCACGGTGGTGGTCGGGCACAGCGGGGCCACCGCGGTGTGGGGAGGCAGACGACCAGCAGCGGCAAGCGCGCGAACGGCGCAGGCGGATGTGGTGGGTCCAGCCGCAGTGGCCGCTGACCCACCCCGGTCGGCGAGCACGACGCCATCCAGTCGAGAGGAGGCTTCGCGAACCCCGCGATCAACGGCCTCCCCCACCACCAGGCCCAAGGCGAGCGGCCCGGCCGCCTTCAGCCTGGCCAACGTTGGAAAGCACGGCTCGGCCTCGTCGTGCTGGGCCGCCATCGACGGCGGGGTCTACGACCTGACCCGGTGGATCGATGCCCACCCCGGAGGATCGGACGCGATCCTCGGCATCTGCGGAACCGACGCCACCGCAGCCTTCAACGCCCAGCACGGCGGCCAAGGTAGCCCGGCCCGGGAGCTCGCGGCGTTCAAGCTCGGCGTACTGGGCTGACGACGTTCTTGCCGCGGTGGTGAGATGAAGCGGTGCCGGGTCGCCCTAGGTTGAGAGACGTGAACCCTGATGCGAGCCCGACCGCGCGGGCCCTGCTCGCCCTCGAGCTGATCCAGAACCAACCCGGGATCACCGCGGCGCGACTGGCCGACCGGCTCGCGGTCTCCGACCGAGCGGCGCGACGATACGTGGCCATCCTGCGCGAGGCCGAGATTCCCATCGAGTCGGTGCGGGGCCCCTACGGCGGGTACCGGGTCGGTCGCGGTCTGCGTCTGCCCCCGCTCACCTTCACCGCCACCGAGGCTCTCGGGCTGGTGATGGCCGTGCTCGACGGCCATCACCTGGCCGGCGACCAGACCGACCCGGTGGGCAGCGCCCTCGGGAAGATCCTGCGGGCACTGCCCGAGTCGGTCGCGGCCCAGGCCGACACCGTGCGCCGCACGACGGCCCCCGCGCCCGACCGAAGCTCAGTGCGTCCTGACCCCGGCACCACCACCGCTCTCGCCGACGCGTGTGCGAGCCGACGCCGGGTTCGGCTGCACTATCGCTCGGAGGCGGGCTCGTCGTGGGACATGGAGACCGACCCGTGGGCGGTGGTGGTGCGGCACGGGCGCTGGTACCTGCTCTGCTGGTCACACCGCACCGAGGCGCGCCGGGCCTACCGCATCGACCGCATCTCCGGGGTGGAGAAGCTCTCTGCCACCTTCGAGCCGCCCCTCGACCTCGATCCCGTCGGCGAGCTGGAACGCCACCTCTCCGCCGGCTGGGACTACCCGGTCGAGGTGACGATCGACTGCCCCGCCGACCTCGTGGCCCGCTGCCTCCCCCCGGCCCTCGGCCTCGTGGCGGCAGTCGACGAACGCTCCAGCCGACTTACCGGCAGCACGAGCGACCCGGCCTGGTACGCCGAGCAGCTCGCGCGCACACCCGGCGTCTATCGGGTGGTAGGCGGCGCGGAGCTGCAGCAGGCGGTGCGCCGGCTCGCGGAGCGGATGCTGGCCGCCACCATCGACCCGTGAACGGGCCGGTGCAGCGATGACACGATGTCGTGGTCTCCGGAAGGCGATGGTCCGCAACCACCTCTACCGTGGCGGCATGGATGAGGACGAGACCCCGTGGGAACCCCCGCTGGCCGGCACGGAGCAGCAAGCGCTCTTCGGTGCCCTCGACCGGTTGCGAGCGACCTTTCGCTACAAGGCCGATGGCCTGGACGCGACCGGCTTACAGACCCGGGTCGGCGCGTCGACGCTGACCCTCGGCGGGCTGCTCAAGCACCTGGCCGCGGCCGAGGACTACACCTCCACGGTGAAATTGAGCGGAGCGCCGATGGGCGAGCCCTGGACCGGCGCCGGGTGGGACGGTGACGACGACTGGGATTTCGCCTCCGCCGCCGACGACCGGCCCGACCAGCTCTACACCCTCTGGGGCGAGGCGGTCGAGCGCTCTCGAGGCCGGTTCGAGACAGCCGCGGCGAACGGCGGTGACGATCCGTTGAGCCAGCTCGTCGACGTCGCCGACCGCGACGGACACCACGCGAACCTACGGCGCCTGCTGTGCGATCTCATTGAGGAGTACGGCCGGCACACGGGTCACGCCGATCTCCTGCGCGAGGCCGTCGACGGCCGGACCGGCGAAGATCCACCACCCGGTTGGCGGCCGACGGGCGGGGCCATTACGTCGACTGACTGAGCGGCATCCGACCACCCGCCGATCAACCACGCCATGGTCCGATCCCCGCAGCCCGCCGGCGTCACTTCGCCCAGGGCGGGGTGAAGACGCCGTCGGCGGTCACCGCCTGACCGCCGACGGGGAGCACACAGATCGCCTCGGCCGGCACGCCGCGGGCGACCAACGAGAACGCGGTGTCGGCGGGGATGATGAGGGCGTCTCCGGTCTCCGCCGTCTCGTCGTGCTCGGCGAAACGAGCGGTGATCGCTCCGGAGAGCACGATGAAGGTCTCTTCCCGGGTGACCAGATGGAGGGTCTCGGCTACATCGAGCGCATCCCTGACCCTGCCGACCGTCGTTCCCAACGACTCCGTCTCACGCCCAAGGCACACGACGTCCGCCGCGCCGCCATGGCCGCGAGTCGGCGCATCGACCGCGCGCTGCGGGCCGACCTCGGAGACGAAGACGTGGCGGCCATGCGTCGAGCACTGACGCAGCTGCTCGAACGGCACGACGCTCTCGACGACGCCGTCGCCAGCCGCTCTCGCGCCGTATGGTGACCTGGTCGCCACCCCTGCCTGCACTGCTGGCGACATGCTCAGGTCCAGAAGCGCCCCGCCAGCTGCCGTGGGGGCAGAGCGGGCAGCTCGTGTTGGTCGCTGGGACGACCCGAGACCCGGTGCTCGAGCTCGGCCAGCACGTCGCCACCGGTGGCGGTCGAACCGTCTTCGTCGACGAGCAGCGGCTCGCGGGGAGCGCCCAGCTCCCGCCACTGCTGGTTCCAGTCGCGGATGAGGCGGAAGGCAACCGTCGTGACCGGCCCACGCGCCGAGGTGACGGCGTACCCCCACTCGTGAAGGGGTCGGGAGCGCGAGTGTCCACTGCGGATGATGTCGCCCAACAGCACCCGCAGCACCTCCGGGTTGCCGATGTCGAGGCCGCCCACCCAGTAGGCGCGAAACAGGGCGCGTCGAGCCCGCTCTGCCACGCCGGCCCCGTACGCCTCGGCGTACCCGGCCACGGCCGCCTGAGTGCTGGCCACGAACGAAGGGGAGCGGCCTGGCACGACCTCACCCGGCATCCGAAGGGAGCTCATGGCGCCCCACCGGCTGGTGAGTCCTTCGAGCTCGGGGCGAGCGGGTCGCAGCCCGGTGAGCGGCACTGTCGGCTGGTGCTCGACGGCCCTCCAGTCGACCGCATCGGTCGTGTCGGCGAGCAGCTCGGCGCGCCAGCTCGCCAGGTAACACATGGGGCAGGCGAAGTCGCCGTAGATAATCACGAAACTGCCTCCTCCTGTCGTCTGGGTGATGGATCGGGGTAGCGGCTACCCGGCCCACGACGCCGGCCTGACCTCCGCGACACAGAGGTCCGGCTCGACGAACGGGTGCAACCAACCGGAGGCGTGGGAGCCGAGACGCTCGAGACCGCCGCGCAGCAGCCCTAGGTGGATCGCGCAGACCACGTCAGGCTGCTCGCGGGCGACCGACCGGAACGGGCAGGCATGCAGCGAGATCTGTTGTCGGCCCTCGATCGCCCGCAGCTCCGGCTCGAACCCGAGCCGGTCGAAGATCGAGGTCACCTGCGCTGCAGCGTCGTCAGTCGCCATACTGCCGGGCGGGCCCGGGAGCGGGATCACCTGCTGGGCCCACCGTTCGCCGATACTCTCCGCGCGTCTCGCCTCATCGCGCGCGGTCTGCGCCACATCGACGGCCAGCATCCGGGCCAAACCCTCGTACCCGGCCTCAGCGTGCTCCCGAATGGCGACGTATGCCGTGCGCGGACGACCGGCCCCGGTCGCCCGCTGTTCCCGACGGGCCACCAGGCCGGCCTGGCGCAGGGTCTCGAGGTGGAACCGCACGGTCGAGGGATGCAGGCCGACCACCTCGCCCAGCTCATGGACGTCGCGGGCGGCGTCTGCGTCACGTAGCAGCTCCAGGAGTCGACGGCGGGCCGGAGAGGCCAGTGCGTGGTGAACGCCGCCCGATCCGCGCACCGGGCGCGGGCTCACGACTCCGCCTCCGGCCAACCGGCCACCAACGGTGTGTCCACGCCCAGCCGGCCCATCTTCGCGGCCCCACCCGGGGATCCCAGCGGCGCATCCGTGCCGGGAAGCACCTCCGTGAAGAACTCGACGTTGTCGGTGGTGAAGGGTCCCCACTGCTCCGGCACGTCGTCCTCGTAGTAGATCGCCTCCACGGGGCAGACCGGCTCGCACGCACCGCAGTCGACGCACTCGTCGGGGTGGATGTAGAGGGCGCGCTTTCCCTCGTAGATGCAGTCGACCGGACACTCGTCGACACAGGCGCGGTCCACCACGTCGATGCAGGGCTGCGCGATCACGTACGTCACGAACGACTCCTCGGACTTTCGCCAAGAGTTTGGAGTTAAGGGTTAAGGGTTAAGGGTACAGACATCATGTTAACTCGGCCTGAGCCCTCAGCCAAGGGATCACATCGTCCGGCATTCAACAGTCTGGGCCTCAACCCAGCCGAGGCGCCAGGTCCCTTGACCGAGAGAAAATTCTGGGTACAGTCGTTTGAACAACCGGGCAGTGCCACGCCTGGCCAGAGGATGAGGTACCAGTCATGCTGGCTCGCAGACGTGCCGAAGGCGGCACGGAATGACCACCACCGAGCGGGTCCAGGCCCGACCTGGGCGGGCCGAGCCCACGCCCGCTCATCCTCGTCCACGTCCACGTCCGGGGCAGACCTTCGTCAAGTGGGTCACCACGACCGACCACAAGGTGATCGGCAACCTCT
>JBDTVJ010000014.1:0-38069 GCA_040007275.1 Terracoccus sp. | reverse complement strand
GTGAGATCGCCACCGAGATCCGCTCGGCCGACGAAGCCGGGCCGTTCTACCTCGCTGAGGACTACCACCAGGGTTACCTGCACAAGAACCCCGGTGGCTACTGCAACCACGGGCCCAACGGCATGACCTGCCCGGTCGGCATCGTCCGCCAGGACCAGCTTCCGGCCCAGCAGGACATCGCCCCGCCCGCCTGAGCAGACGGCGGCAGGCATCCTCCCATCCGGTGACGCCACCGGATGGGAGGATCTGCGCATGGCCAAGGACTTCCGCTTCACCCGCTCCACGTCGATCACCGCCCCACCCGAGCGCGTTCACGCCCTCATCAACGACTTTCACGAGTGGCCCAAGTGGTCGCCGTGGGAGGGTCTCGACCCGCAGATGGCACGGCAGTACAGCGGCGCCGGCTACGGCGTAGGAGCCGTGTACACGTGGAAGGGCGACCGTCACGCCGGAGAGGGACGGATGGAGATGCTCGAGTCCGGCGCCGACCACCTCGCCGTCGACCTCGACTTCTCGGCCCCGATGCGCGCCCGTAACCGCATCGACTTCACGCTCAAGCCGGCCGGGCCCGTCACCGAGGTGGAGTGGGTCATGACCGGCCCGCAGAACTTCGTGATGGGCCTGATGAGCAGGTTCTGGTCGATGGACAAGATGCTCGGCCCCGACTTCGAGCGCGGCCTCGCCCAGCTCAAGGCGGCGGCCGAGAGCTCTTCACCGCAGCGATGACGACCCACCTCAGGCGGGCGTGTCGGCGCGACGTGGCCGCCTTCGTCAGGCTGCTGGCCGACGACCCCCTGGGTGCGGCGCGCGAGGACCCCACCGACCGCACGCCCTACGAAACGGCCTTCGCTCGGATCGTCGTGACCCGCACCAGCACCTCGTCGTGGCCGAGTGCGTGGGCGAGCACGGTGGCGAGATCGTCGGCACCCCCTCCAGCTCTCGCGCTGCAACCGGGCCTGTCGCGCCGTGGGGCCACCCGTTGCACGATCGAGGGCGTGCGCATCGCGGCCGACGCGCGCGGCACCGGCCTCGGCACGCAGCTGGTCGAGTGGGCCATCGAGGAGTCACGCCGCCTCGGCGCCTCCCTCGTGCAGCTGACGTCCGACACCAGCCGCGTCGACGCCCGCCGGTTCTACGAGCACCTCGGCTTCACGGCATCCCACGTGGGCCTCAAGCGCGCACTCGACTGACTCACCCGCAACACACCGAGTAACCGTCAACCATCGGCTACTGCAGTCAGGGGTAGCTGTCGACTACTCGGTGTGTTGCCGCGTACGGCGGGCATGCCGGAAGGCGCGGCCGAGCGGCAACCCGCGGTGGGCGGCGGTCGGGTTCAGAAGATGCGCACCCGTTCGTCGTCGCCGAGCCACATCGCGTCGGCAGGCTCCACCGCGAACGCCTCGTGGAACTCCGCAAGGTTGCGCACCGCGTTGCCGCGGATGTCCGCAGGAGAGTGCGGGTCGATCGCGAGCAGCCGCACGGCCTCCGCCTCACGGGCCTTGCCCTGCCACACCTGCGCCCAGCCGACGAAGAAGCGCTGCGGCCCGGTGAACCCGTCGAGCTCGACCATGCCCGACGTCTCGGTGGCGATGCGGTATGCGGAGTAGCCGATCTGGAGCCCACCGAGGTCGCCGATGTTCTCTCCGACCGTAAGGCCGCCGTTGACCTTGTGCGACGCGTCGAGTCCGGCCGGGGTGTAGCCGTCGAACTGGGCGACGAGAGCCTTGGCCAGAGCGTCGAAGCGGGTGCGGTCGTCATCGGTCCACCAGTCGCGCAAGGCGCCGGTGCCGTCGTAGCGCGAGCCCTGGTCGTCGAACCCGTGGCCGAGCTCGTGACCGATCACCGCGCCGATGCCGCCGTAGTTGACCGCGTCGTCAGCGTCGGGGTCGAAGAACGGCGGCTGCAGGATGGCGGCCGGGAAGACGATCTCGTTCATCGACGGCATGTAGTAGGCGTTGACCGTCTGCGGCAGCATGAACCACTCGGTGCGGTCGATCGGCTGACCGATCTTGGCGAGGTTGCGGTCGACCTCGAACGCCGTCGCGCGCGTCGTGTTGCCGACCAGGTCATCGGCGGTGATGTCGATCGATGAGTAGTCGCGCCACCGGTCGGGGTAGCCGATCTTCGGTGTGAACGCCTCGAGCTTCGCGACGGCCTGGGCCCGGGTCTTCTCGCTCATCCACTCGAGCGAGGCGAACGAGCGACGGAAGGCCTCGACGAGGTTGGCCACGAGCTCGTTCATCCGTTCCTTGGCCGACGCCGGGAACCACCGCTCGGCGTAGAGCCGGCCGACGGCCTCACCGACGCCCCCCTCGACGGCGGCCACTCCCCGCTTCCAGCGCTCCTTGTTCTCGGGCTGACCCGACAGCGTGCGGCCGTAGAAGTCGAAGTCGGCCCCGACGAGCGACTCAGGCAGCAGCGAGGCGAACTCGTTGACGACCTCCCAGGTCAGCCAGGCCTGCCAGTCGTCGAGGTCGACCTCCGCGAGCGCGACCCCGAGCGCCGTGACGAAGCTCGGCTGTCGCACGACGATCTTGTCGAACGCCCCTGATGGTGCGCCAAGGGCCGATACCCAGCCTTCCCAGGGGAGCTCGGGCGCGAGCTCTTGCGCTTCGACAAGAGTGAGGGCGTTGTAGGTCTTGATGGCATCGCGGTTGCTCACCTTGTCCCAGTGCGACGCCGCAAGCCGGGTCTCGAGAGCCATGACGCGGCCCGCCTTGTCAGCCGCTTCGGGGATGCCGGCCAGCGACAGCATCCGCTCGATGTGGGCCACGTAGGCCGAGCGGATGTCGGCGTACTTCGCGTCGCGGTAGTACGACTCGTCGGGCAGGCCCAGCCCGGCCTGTTCGAGGTAGACGACGTAGCTGTCGGGCGCCCGCTCGTCGGGCGCCACGAAGTGCGCAAGCGCGCCGGTGACGCCGAGCCGTTGCAGCCGGCCCATCGCCGCGAAGAGCGCCTCGGGCGAGTCGACCGTGGCGACCTCCGACAACAGGGGCGCGAGCGGCGCCAGGCCGAGCTCCTCGACGCGTTCGGTGTTCATGAAGCTGGCGTAGAGGTCGCCGACCTGCTGCTGCGGCGACCCGGCGGGGTCTGGATCTCCTGCCGCAGCCTCTTCGATGAGGTCACGCACTCGCACCGTCGACTGCTCGCGCAGCACGTCGAACGAGCCGTAGCGGGCGCGGTCACCGGGGATCTCGGTGGTGTCGAGCCAGGTGCCGTTGGCGAACCGGAACAGGTCGTCCTGCGGCCGGGTGGCGCGGTCGATGTTCGCGAGGTTGATGCCGGACTTCGGGGCCACTGCGTCTCCTGCGTGCTGTCGGGGCGGGTGTGCTCGACCGAGCCTAACCACCGCCACCCCCGTAGGAGGTACCCGCTGGGCACCGGTGACACACGGAGACGCACGGATGCCGCTGGGCGGGCCCAGCGGCATCCGTCTGCTCGGCGTTGGCGGGTCGCTCAGCGCCGGCGGCGGCTCGTGACCACCCCGACCAACCCGACGAGAAGCAGCAGTGCTCCGACGGCGCCGAGGGCGGCGGGGAGGTTCTGCCGCAGGTCGAGGTCGCTGCCGCCGAGGTTGTCGATGATGACGTAGGCGGCCACGACGATGCTGATCAGCCCGAACAGCACCGTGCCGGGGCGGGGACCCTTCGCCACGGTCACGAGCGGCCGCTGGTTCTCGGCCTGCTCTCGCGTGCGCTGCTGCCAGTTCGGCGGCGAAGGCGGCGGAAAGGTCGACTGCGGCGCGACACGGTCGTCGGGCACGGGGGTCGATGGCTCCACCCGGTAGGGCGCTGACTGCTGGGGCAGCTGCGACGTGACGCTCGGGTCGAACGCCCGGGTGGGGTCGTCCTGCGCGAGGGGGTCGGAAGGGAAGTGGGGCTCGTTCGTCATCGTGGTGTCCTTCTCGCTGAGACGGCGGCTGAACTGGTCGGCCTCGGTGGCCTCGGTGGCCTCGGTGGGCTCGGTGGGCTCGGTGGGCTCGGTGGGCTCGGTGGGCTCGGTGGGCTGTGGTGGGGGGACTGCACTCATGGCGTCGCGGTGATGATGCGAATCTGGCCGAGGCCGACCTCGGCGTTGACCGTCAGCTCGGGGTCCCCGGTGCCGAAGGTGTAGCTGCGCGACCAGTTCACGCCGTCCACAAGCTGCTGTCCGGAGTTGTCCTTGTTGGCCTGTGCCTCTGCGGCTGTGAAGACGCCTGCCTCCCCGACGCGGCCCGTCGCGTTGACCACGACTCTGGTGCCGGAGGGAACGACGATGTCGAGCTGTCCGACGCCCAGGGAGGCGGTGACGACGTCGGGCTTGGTCGCTGTCGACGTGTACTCGGCCTTCGTCAGGTCGACCGTGAGCTGTCCGACCCCGAGCTGGTGGGCGTCGGCCCCTGACAGTGTCGTCACGGTCACGGAGCGGTCCCCGATGTCCCACGGCTGGTTGATGCCCGCCGGCACCACGGAGGCGAACGCCAGGAAGGCGATGGCGAACCCCGCGATCGGGTTGAGCACGCCGGAGCGGCGGCCGGCGATCCCGGCGATCACCAGGGCCAGACCGACGACGGCAAGCCCGGCGGCGACACCGATGGCCAGGTGGTTGCCGGTCCAGCTACCGTTCTGCGCGAGCGAGCCGAGCAGGGCGCCCACCCCGAGCGCGGCGCCGAGCACGACGAGGGTCGCGGCGAAACCGATCCTGCGCACCTGCACGCGGGGGCGGCTGGGGGTCGGTGCGGGTTGGTGTACGCCGGGGCTGCTCACCGCCGCCCCGGCAGCGGCGGCGGCGTTGCCGGTCGAGAGTCCTGTCGAGTCGGCGCTCGACGGAGCGGTCGCAGCGGTCGCAGCGGTCGCAGCGGTCGACCCGCCGCCGGCCGAACCCTCGTCGGCTCCGGAGGCGGCTCGGTCAGGTCCGTTACGACTCCACGGAGACGAGCTGACCAGCTCTCGCCCGGCATCGGTTCGGGTCAGGAACCACCAGGCCAGCACCGCGACGACCGCGACGCCGCCGATGCGCACCCCGCGAAAGCCCCCGTCGCCGAACCACGGCCCGCCCCCGAGCACGGACATGACGGTGATGACGAGCAGGAAGATCGAGCCGCCGTCGCCGTACTTGAGGGCCTTCTCGATGGAGATCTCGCCGTCCTCCGTCGGCATGAACAGCCAGAGCACGAGATAGAGCGCCACGCCCATCCCGAAGAAGATGGCGAACAGGATGAAGGCTCCGCGCACGACCAGCGGGTCCACACCGAGCCAGCGGGCCACACCGGTGCACACTCCCGCGAACCACTTCTCGTCGGAGCTGCGCATGATGCCGGGGCGACGGAGGCCGTCGTACAGACCTTCGAGACCCTGGCCCGGGGAGTTCGTCTTCTTCGTCATGTCACCAGAGTGCCGAGCAAGAGGGCGCCCCACCATGAGGGTCGACCCTGAGCGGACCCTGACCGGACCCCCAAACCGGCTGCCGGGGCTCGCCCTCACGGGTCGAGGTGGGCGAGGATGGGCAGGTGACACCGGCACCGACACCTCTCGAGGCACCTCGACCTCCCGCACCGCGGGCGTCTGCTGGTGCGGCTTCGTCGCGGACCGCCCTCCCTGGCCGTCCCGTGCGTCCACCCCTGATGCGCCAACGCGAGGGCCGTGTCGTCGGAGGTGTCTCCATCGGGCTGGCCGAGCACCTTCGGGTGCCGGTACGGGTGGTGCGGCTCGTCTTCATCCTCACCGCCGTGCCGTTCGGGGCCGGGTTCGCTGTCTACATGTTCCTCTGGGCCACCATGCGTCAGGCGCCCCGCGACCGGTCCGTCATCGCCGAGACCAGCGCCCAGGGCGGCATCCAGCGTGGTGTCACCGCACCGACCACCCCCAACCGGCCCGACCTGTCGGGCATCAAGGTCTGGCTGCGCAGCGGCAACGAGGCCATCATCCTGACCGTGCTCGGGGTGACGGCCCTCGTCGTCTCGGCTGCCCTGTGGCTGAGTACGGCCGGTTTCGACCTGCATCCCGAGGTGGTGCTGCCGGTCGTCGCCATCTTCATCGGCGCCATCTTCTTCTGGAGCCAGCTCGACGACACCGACGCGCTCGGCTCACGCCGGCCGGTGCGGTGGGTGTGGCTCGTCGTCGGCCTCGTGCTCACCACCCTCGGCCTGGTCGGGTTGCTCGTGCGCGGCACGAGCATCGGCGACCTGTGGCAGGTGGCGGGGGCCGTCGTGGCCGCGTTGATCGGCGTCGCGGTGCTGGCCGCACCGTGGATCCTGCGACTCTGGAGTCGGCTGCGCGAGGAACAGGGCGCCCGCATCCGCGCCACCGAACGGGCCGACATCGCCGCCCACCTGCACGACTCGGTGCTCCAGACCCTCGCCCTGATCCAACGGCAGTCGGGCGACGCCGTGACGGTGGCCCGTCTCGCCCGCGCCCAGGAGCGACAGCTTCGTTCCTACCTCTACGACCAGGACGCCCACGCCGACTCGCTCGGCACGGCCATCACCGCCGCCATGAACGAGATCGAAGACCTCCAGGGGGTGCCCGTTCAGGTCGTCGTCACCGGTGACCGGGCCCTGGACCCCCACCTCGATGCCCTGGTCAAGGCGGTGCGCGAGGCGACCTGGAACGCGGTGCGACACGCGAGCCCCCCGATCACTGTCTACGTCGAGGTCGGACCCAAGTCGGTTGAGGCGTTCGTGCGCGACCACGGAGGCGGCTTCGAGCTGAGCAACGTTCCCGACGACCGAGCCGGGGTGCGCGAGTCGATCATCGGACGGATGGAGCGTCACGGAGGCAGTGCACGCATCCGTCGGCGCCCCGACGGCACCGAGATCGAGCTGCGGCTGCCGGTCGAGGCCGCGGGCGGCTCGGCTCCGGCCGGCTCAGCCCCCTCTGCCCCGGCCCACCCCGCCCACCAGACGGCATCCGAGAAGCACGGCGAAGGCAACGCGCCCAGCCACTCGGCCACCGAGTCGACCCCGACCCACCCCGAGGAGCCTTCTTCATGATCGACCGGCGGACCATCCGCATCGTGCTCGTCGACGACCACCACATGTTCCGCACCGGGGTGCGGGCCGAGCTCTCGGGCCTCGCCGGCAAGGCCCCGTACGACCTCGAGATCGTGGGCGAGGCCGGCGCCGTCGAGTCAGCGGCCACGACGATCAAGGCCGAGCGTCCCGACGTCGTGCTGCTCGACGTGCACCTGCCCGGCGGAGACGGCCGCGGCGGCGCCGACGTCATCCGGGCCTGCACCGGGGTGCAGAGCCGGGCCGAGGTTCCCGTGCGCTTCCTGGCCCTGTCGGTGTCGGATGCCGCTGAGGACGTCATCGCCGTCATCCGCGCCGGGGCGCGGGGTTACGTCACCAAGACCATCAACGCCAACGAGCTGCTCACCGCCATCGGTCGCGTGGCCGACGGCGACGCGGTGTTCAGCCCCCGGCTGGCCGGCTTCGTACTGGATGCCTTCGGCGCGACGGCCGGCGAGGTCGCCGAGATCGACGAGGAGCTCGACCGGCTCTCGGCCCGCGAGCGCGAGGTGATGCGCCTCATCGCCCGGGGCTACCAGTACAAGGAGGTGGCCAAGGAGCTGTTCATCTCGATCAAGACCGTCGAGACCCACGTCAGCTCGGTGCTGCGCAAGCTGCAGCTCAGCTCACGCCACGAGCTGACTGCGTGGGCCATGGGCCGCCGCCTCCTCTGACCCGCAACGCCAACTGAACGCAGTGTTCGGTCTCGAAAGCGCTGTTACAACACTGAGTTCGAGAACGAACACTGCGTTCAGTTGGCTTGGGGGGTGGGTCAGGCGGAGACGAAGCGGCGCAGGGCCGTGACGATGATGTCGGGGGCATCGGAGTGCACCCAGTGCCCGACCCCCTTGATCGTGAAGAGCCGCGCCCGTGGGAAGTAGCGCCGCATCCGCTCGCCGTCGTCGCGCCGGATGTACGGCGAGTCGCCACCCGCGATCCACAGCACGCGGCCGCGGTACGGCGCAAGCCTGTCAACAGCATCCGGCCAGCCGGCGATCTGCGACTCACGCCCTCGGGCCGCGTCGCGCGCCACGAGGTCGAGGTTGACCTGCCAACGCCATCCCTGACCGTCACGACGGAGGTTCTGCAGCAGAAAGGCCTTGACGTTCGGGTCGGACTCGACGAAGCGGGCCTCGGCATCGGCCCGACTCGTCAGCTCACTCAGGGGCAGCCCTTGCATCCTTCGGATGTAGCCCTCGAAGCGCTCGAGCGACCCATAGTGCTTCGGGGCGATGTCGACGACGACCAGACGTCCCACGAGGGTCGGATGCCGCAGGGCCAGGATCATGGCCGTCTTGCCGCCGAGGGAGTGCCCGACCACCACCCACGGATCGTCGCCCCCAGCGGTGCGCAGCGTCCGCGCCACCGCGTCGGCGTAGCCCTCCAACGAGAACACGTCCGACCTGGGCGAGCGGCCGTGGTCAGGGAGGTCGACGAGCAGGCACCGGGCTTGGTCGCCACCGGGCCCGGCCATGGCCTTGGCGATCTGGTTCCAGTTGCGCCCCTGACCGAACAGTCCATGCAGAAACGCGATTCGCGGCCCCGTCGTCCCCACCGCCAGGGTGTTGAGCACGGGCAGGTCAGGGGCGGCCGTCATGAGCAGCGAGCCTACGCGGCCCGCGCCTGCACCCGTCGTGTCAGAGTGGGCCCGTGCCCCCCCACTCCGGCAGGTTGCCCGTGCTCGTCGCCTCCTCACACGGCACCGGTTCGCCCTCCGGACGCGGGGCGGTCGGTGGCCTGGTCGCGGCCGTCGCTCGTCGCCGGCCCGACCTGCAGGTGCGGTCGGCCTTCGTCGATGTGCAACCGCCATCGCCCCTGCGGGTGATGCAGGACAGCGGCAGGCGCCCCACCCGCATCGTGCCGTTGCTGCTGTCGGCCGGGTACCACGTTTTCGTCGACCTCGCCCAAGCCGCGGCAGCCTCGAGCACCACCACGCTGGCCCCGGCCCTCGGCCCTGACTCGCGCCTGGCTGAGCTGTTGCGTGACCGTCTCGCCGAGATCGGCCTGCGCGACGACGACGTTGTCGTGATGGCAGCGGCCGGTTCGTCGGAGCCCTTGGCAGTGCAGGACTGCGAGCAGGTCGCCCGCAGTCTCGCCGCCCTGTTGGGCCGGCCGGTGACCCCCGCCTACCTGTCGGCGGCCTCGCCCCGGCTCGACGAGGCGGTATCGGCCGCGCGTGACGCCGGAGCGACCCGCGTCGTGGTCGCCACCTACCTGCTGGCGCCGGGCTTCTTCGCCGACCTCGCGACCCGCTCGGGCGCCGACGCCGTGTCGCAGCCGCTGCTGCTGGCGCACCAGCCGCCACCGCCGGCACTCGTCGACATCGTCGTCGAGCGCTACCTGGCCTGACCGATGCCTGACGGGCACCGACCGCCCTCCCCTCGACCGACGTGACCGGCTCAGAGGGGACCCAGAGCTACCTGACCCTCGCGGCCCTGGCCCGGTCCGAGATCGAGGTCAGGCGGTCGCGCTTCGTCTGCGACGTGGCGCCGGTGACCAGCGAGGATGCCGCCCGCGCCGCCATCGAGCACGTACGTGGAGGCAGCCGTGACGCCGGCCACCACTGCACGGCCTTCGTACTCGGCCCCGACGCGGCAACCCTGCGCAGCAACGACGACGGCGAACCCTCCGGCACCGCGGGCGCCCCGATGCTCGATGTGCTGCGGGGTCACGGCCTCACCGACGTCGTGGCCGTGGTCACGCGGTGGTTCGGGGGCACTCTGCTCGGCACCGGTGGCCTCATCCGGGCCTACGGAGAAGCAGTGACCACGGCCCTCGACGACGCGTCCATACGCCGTCGCGAGCTGCATGAGTCGCTCGTCGTGGCCCTCGACCACCTGAGCGGACCCCGGCTGGAGAACGCGCTGCACGGCATCCGTGGTGTGCAGCTGGGCGAGGTCGACTACTCCCCCACCGGGATGCGGCTGCACCTGGTCGTGGCTCCCGCGAGCACCGGGGCGGTCACCGCGTCGATCGCCGCTATCACTTCCGGCTCCGCGCTGGTCACACCTGGCCCGATGACGTGGGTCGATGTGCCGGTCGTGGCGTGACCGCCCTTCCGGTCAAACCGGCCCGTGCGCGAGGATGGGCCGATGACGCTGAAGACGCTGCACCCGGCTTCGACCGCAGAGGCCAACGACCTGCTCGAGCACGACCCACTGGCGCAGCTGCTCGGCTTACGACTCGACGGGCGCCGCCCTCACCGTGGCTTCAGCCAGCACGAACCCTGCGCATGAAGACCCTCTGCATCGCTCAGGACCCTGCCGCTGACCAGCTCCTCACCGAGGAGCCACTGGCCCTGCTCCTGGGTATGCTATTGGACCAGCAGGTGCCGATGGAGACGGCGTTCCGCGGCCCGGCGAAGCTGCGGGAACGGCTCGGACACCTCGACGCAACGACCATCGCCGAGGCGGACCCGGAACGGTTTGCCGCCGCGATGGCCACCCCGCCCGCAGTTCACCGCTTCCCGGGCTCCATGGGTGGCCGCATCCAGGCCCTGTGTCAGACGCTCGTCGCCGAGTACGACGGACGCGCGGAGGCAGTCTGGGAGACGGCCGAAGATGGCAGGGAACTGCTGGCCCGGCTGCGGGCGCTACCGGGCTTCGGAGACCAGAAGGCCCGGATCTTTCTCGCCCTCCTCGGCAAACAGCTGGATGTCCGCCCTACGGGTTGGCGCGACTCAGCTGGGCCCTACGGGGACGAGAGTGCACGCCGATCGGTGGCCGACGTCACGAGCCCGGAGACCCTTCTCGAGGTGCGGGCGTACAAGCAAGCGGCGAAAGCGAAGGCGAAGGCAACCCGAACCTGACTCGAGAGCGGCCAGCCGAAACAGTCGATGCCGGGCCCCTTCAGGGCCGCGGTCGCGGTGGCGACGACCTCGGCGACGGAGGCGGACCGGGCGGCGCGACACGGCCGGATGGCTTGGTCAGCTCGGACAGGGCCGCCGTGCCGACGGGTTCGCGGGCTAGGAGCGGCATGACACCCACTCGGTGGCAGAGCTGCTCGACTCGGGCGAGCGGCGCCGCTTCGGCGAGCGCTCGGGCGCGCAGGAACGGCGAGGTGGGATCCGCTGCCGTGAGACTGCCGTTGACGACCCACGCCCACGGCGTGATGCCAGCCCTGGCGAGGTCTTCCTGCAGTCCCTCGGCCTCGAGCACGGGAGTCGTCTCCGGCAGGGTGACGATGACGACCTTGGTCTGGGCCGCGTCCTGCAGGCGCATCAGCGGGGTGACGAAGCGCGCACCCTCGCTCATCTGGCGGGTCATCTCGTGGTGGTAGGAGCCAGTCGCATCGAGCAGGAGCAAGGTGTGCCCTGTCGGAGCCGTGTCGAGCACGACGAACTGCTTCCGGGACCGGAACACGACGTGGGAGAACTGCGAGAAGACGGCCACCTCGTCGGTGCAGGGTGACTTGAGGTCTTCGGCCAGCACGGCACGGCCGGCGTCGTCCAGGGCCTTGCCCTTGCCGGCCATCACGCGGGCCCGGTACTCGGAGATCGCCCGGTCGGGGTCGATCCGCTCGACCGTCAGGTGCTCGACCTCGGCCTGCAAGGTCTCGTTCAGATGCGCCGCGGGATCGGTGGTCGTCAGCAGCACGTGGTGGCCGCGGGTCGCGAGCTCGAGTGCGATCGCGGCAGCCACGGTCGTCTTGCCCACCCCGCCCTTGCCCATGCACATGATGAGGCCGCGCCCGTCGGCTTCGATCTCGTCGACCAGGTGGCGCAGACCCGTGAGCCCGGGTGGGAGCGAGGCGGCCGCACTGCCGCCGGGGGGTTGCGGTGCCAAGGTCGGGTCCAGCAGGGCTCGCAACGCTGGGACGCCGACGGTGTTGAAGGCCAGGAGCGGCAAGGTCGTTCGCGGCAGTGCCGCCAAAGCGATGGGGACCGCCTCGAGCGCGGCGGCCTCACGCGCCCGGACCACGTCCGCGAGGGCGTCGACAGCGCCATCCGTCGGCAGGACGCCGTTGACGACGAGGTGAGCGTTCGTCATGCCCAGCGCCCCCAGCTCACCGAACGTACGGGCCGCTTCCCCGATCGGGGACCGTTGGGGCCGGGTGACGAGGACCAGCCGCGTACGCGCCGGATCCGTGAGTGCGGCGAGGGCGCCGGCGTAGTCGTGGCGTAGCCGGTCCAGCCCGGCGACCGGTCCCAGGCACGAGACGTCGCCCTTACCGTCGGAGAGGTAGGTGGTCCACTCCCCCGGCAGTTGCAGGAGTCGGACGGTGTGCCCCGTGGGAGCAGTGTCGAAAAGGACGTGGTCGTAGACAGCGGTCGCGGCCTCGTCGGCCAGGAGTGTCGTGAACTCGTTGAAGGAGGCGATCTCGGTCGTGCACGCTCCGGAGAGCTGCTCGGTCATCGCAGAGACCTCTTCGGCCGGCAGGAGCTCGCGGACCGGGTCGATGATGGCAGCGCGGTAGGCATCAGCGGCCTGCTGCGGATCGATCTCCAGGGCGTCGAGACCGGGGACACCTGGCACGGGGGTGATCGCGTTGCCGATCGTGACGCCGAAGACCTGCCCGACGTTCGACGCCGGGTCGGTGCTCGTCAGCAGGACGCGCTTGCCGCTCTCGGCGAGGTGCACGGCAGCGGCGCAGGCCAGTGACGTCTTGCCGACCCCGCCCTTGCCCGTGAACAACAGGAACCGTGGCAGTGAGTCCAGGAACGGTGGGGGATGCATCAGCAGGCACCCGAGGCGCCGGGGCGGCCGGGCGCAGCGGTGAACCGCTGGCGCAGGGCGAGGCTGACGTAGACGAGGGCGACCAGCGACGGAACCTCGATCAGGGGTCCGACGACACCGGCGAGGGCCTGTCCAGAGGTCGCCCCGAAGGTGGCGATGGCAACGGCGATGGCGAGCTCGAAGTTGTTGCCGGCGGCGGTGAAGGCAAGGGTTGTCGTGCGCTCGTAGCCGAGACCCAGGCTGGCGCCAAAGGCAAAACCACCGCCCCACATGAGGGCGAAGTAGACCAGTAGAGGCAGTGCGATCCGCGCCACGTCCAGCGGACGCGAGGTGATTGCCTCACCCTGGAGGGCGAAGAGAATGACGATCGTGAAGAGCAGACCGTAGAGCGCCCACGGGCTGACTCGGGGGATGAACGTGCCTTCGTACCACGCGCGCCCGCGCCGTCTTTCCCCGATGCGCCGCGAGAGATAACCGGCGACGAGGGGCAGGCCGAGAAAGACCAGCACCGACCGCGCGATGTCCCACGTCGAGGCATCCATACCGGTCTGCTGCAGGCCGAGCCAGCCGGGCAGCACCGAGAGGTAGAACCAGCCGAGCCCGGCGAAGGCGACGACCTGGAAGACCGAGTTGAGCGCGACAAGCACTGCTGCGGCCTCCCGGTCGCCGCAGGCGAGGTCGTTCCAGATGATGACCATGGCGATGCAGCGAGCGAGCCCGACGATGATCAGGCCGGTGCGGTAGGCGGGCAGGTCGGGCAGGAAGATCCACGCGAGCGCGAACATCAGGGTCGGGCCGACGAGCCAGTTGAGCGCGAGGGCACCGACGAGCAGCCGCTTGTCGGCCGTCACGGAGTCCAGCCGGTCGTACCGGACCTTCGCGAGGACGGGGTACATCATGACGAGCAGACCCAGGGCGATCGGAAGTGAGACCCCGTCGATCTCGACCTGCGACAGCGCGTCTCCGAAGCCAGGCGCCAGACGTCCCAGCAGCAGGCCGGCCACCATCGCCAGGCCGATCCACACCGGCAGGAAGCGGTCGAGGGTCGAGAGTTCGCCACCCTCGGGGTCAGCCCCTGACGGTGCCTTCTCCGTGGAGGCCTTACGGCTGGAAGATGTGCTCACCGGACTCCTTCGGACGCTGAGAGATCTGGGTAAGCGGCATCCTGCCGTATCGACAGTGGTCGATATCACCACGTTGGCAGGCGCATCGACGTGTGTCAACATTGGCCTTGGTCGATGAAGCCGAACGAAAGGACAGGCGTGAGCGTCACGACACTCGGCCTGACCCCTACGCGGGTGCCCCGCGTCTCGGAATGCGGCTCACCGTCGGTACCGGTGCTCGACCGCACCGAAGCAGCGCGCCGCGCCGCACTGCTCAAGGCAGTGGCTGACCCGGTTCGTATCCAGCTGCTGAGCATCATCAGCGCCTCGCCCGACCAGGAGGCCTGCGTCTGCGACATGACCGGGGCCGTGCAGGTCTCGCAGCCGACCGTCAGCCACCACCTCAAGACCCTGGTCGACGCCGGCATCCTCACCCGCGAGCGTCGCAGCAGCTGGGCGTGGTTCCGTCTCGAAGCGGATGTCCTGGCCGAGATCCGCGCATTCCTGACCTGAGGGCCCAGCGGGGACCGCGACAGAGACCACGCCGGGCGCAGCGGCGGGAGGGCCCGGTGGCGGTGGCTATGCGACGGCGTGGGCGCGATCCCAAGCGCCGAAGCCACCGAGGATGTCGGAGACGTCCGTGAAGCCCTTCGACCGCAGCAGGCTCGCACCGACCGAGCTGCGCCAACCACCGGCGCAGTAGAGCAGCACGGGCCGGGTCGGGTCGAGATCGGCGCTGCGCCGCGACAGCTCAGCGAGCGGGACGTGCAGGGCGTTTGGCAGGCCGCCCGACTCGAGCTCGCCCGCGTTGCGGATGTCGATCACCTGCACGTCATCACGCCGGGCGGCCTCGTCAGCCTCGGACGCGGAGAGTCGACTGGCTCGCACGACATCGTGCGGGTGGGTGAGGAAGTACGCTTCGGCGTCTGCGACGTAGCCCACGACGTGGTCGTAGCCGATGCGTGCGAAGCGCGTCGCCACCTCCTGCTCGTGCCCTTCGGGTGCGATGACGACGATCTCTTCGCCGGGCGCGAAGACCATGCCGACGGTCTCGGCCATGCGTCCGTCGACGGGCACGTTCACCGAGCCGAGGAGGTGGCCGGCCGCGAACTCCTGAACGTCGCGGCCGTCGTGGAGACGGGCACCCCGAGACAGCGCCTCCTGCACGGCGGCGACGTTGAGCGCGGGAACAGCAGCGTCGACGTCGCGGACGTCACGGACCTGCTTGTTCAGCGTGGCGTTGTAGATGAAGTACGCCGGCGCGGCGGGCTGGCCCGCCGTGACGACCGCGAGGAACTCGGCCTCGCTCATGGGCTGGCACGCGTAGTTGAAGGCACGCTGCTGGCCGATCGTGGACTGGCGCTCGGTCGAGAGGTTCTTGCCACACGCAGATCCCGCCCCGTGGGCGGGGAAGACACGGACGGCATCCGGCAGGCCCATGAGCTTGTGCTGGACCGAGTCGTAGAGCAGGCGGCCGAGCTCGTCGGCGGTCACACCGACCGAGGCAAGCAGGTCCGGCCGTCCGACATCGCCGATGAAGAGGGCGTCGCCGGTGAGGACGCCGTAGGCGACCTCGTCGTCAGCCTGCTCGAAGACGAGCACCGAGATCGACTCCGGCGTATGACCGGGAGTGGCCAGCACCTCGAGGGTCACGTCGCCGAGCGAGATGCGTTCGCCGTCGGCGAGGTGGCGCACGGGGAACTCGGTGACAGCGGCCTCGCCGTAGCCGATCCACGCGCCGGTCTCGCGGGCCAGCTCGAGGTGGCCCGAGACGAAGTCCGCGTGGAAGTGGGTGTTGACCACCCCGACGATCTCGAGCCCGCGGGCGCGGGCGTCATCAAGGTACTCGGCGACATCGCGGCGCGGGTCGACGACAACCGCCTTTCCGGTGGTCGCATCGGCGATGAGGTACGAGGCCTGAGACAGGCAGTCGAGGTAGTACTGGGTGAAGATCACGGATCGCTCCTTCGGTAGCGGCTGTCGGGCTTACATGAGTCCCAACTAATACCCACTGGGGTATATTTCCTCCATTGAGGCCGGAGTTCTGGGCATCAGCCGACGAGGGAGAGGCTGCGTGCGGCGGTGTACAGGGAGACGACCACCAGCAGAACGGCGAACGCGATGGTGAGGTGTCGCGGGTTGGCCCGCGAAGCGATACGCCCACCGAGCAGGCTGCCGACGATGGCGGCGACGGTGAACGTCGCAATGACCGGCCAGTCGAGACTGCTGCTGCTGTGAGTCGCACGCGCCGCCAGGGCGGTGGCACTGTTGACCGCAATGACGAGCAGCGAGGTGCCGACGGCCGTGGACATCGGAAATCCGAGAGCGAGCACCAGAGCCGGCACAAGCGCGAAACCGCCTCCCACGCCGAAGAACCCGGTCAGCAGACCGACGAGAGTTGCGGTCACGACGACCTTGGCGACCCGCGGGCATGCGCAGGCGAACGGGCTCAGGGTGATCATCGGCTCGACGCTCGGATCGATGGGCCCCAGGCCATGGCTCGCGCCCAGGACGCGGCGCAGCATGAGGGCGGAGACGACGAGCATGAGTCCGGCGAACGCCAGGAGAAGGGTGGTAGGCGCCACAGAGCGGGACAGGGCCGTGCCCACGAAGGAACCGGCCGTACCCAGTGCACCGAAGAGCAGGCCCTGCCCGAACCGGACACGCCCGGCGCGGGCGTGCGGGACGAGCGCAATCAGCGACGTGACTCCGACGATGATCAGCGAACTCGTCGTTGCGTCGCGGGGGTCCTGCCCGAGAACGTAGACCAGGGCGGGGACGGTCAGGATGGATCCGCCGCCTCCGAGTGCTCCGAGAGACAGGCCGATGATCACGCCGAGCGGGATGGCCAGCAGGGGCACGCGAGGACTCCTTGGGTGGTAGGCGGGCCAGGGCGGTGGCTACGTCGGGGACCGCAGGATTGCTCGTCCGCCCCGACGGGGGGCGTCAGCGGCCGAACATGCGACCCAGAAATCCGCCGGCCCCGGTCGACGGAGCGGACACGTGTCCGCGGCAGCGCTGCCCGCTAGGAACGTTGCGCATGACCTGGTCGACGTGCTGGCCACAGCCGGTCCAGGTCGTCTTACCGCAGGTCTTGCAGGTTGCAGGTCGGCACATGGCGAATCTCCCTGTCTGCCATCGCTTTCGGCGACGGCGCGGTGGTGGTGATGATGATGGTGGTGGTGGTGTGCGGAAGGTTGGGCACTGGCGCTGTCGTCTCGTGCGCAGCGGCGACGGCCGCTGCGGCCCACGTGTCAGGGGTGGCGGCAGGGATCGTGACGCTCCTTCAGTGCGGATAGTGCCCATGATACCCATAGGGGTATGTGCTGCACCCACCATAGCCCCTCCAAACCCTCCGTCGCACCAAGCAGTGCAGGACGCCGACGCCAGGTAGGGCACTCAGCCGAGGCGGGAATGACCGAGTCACCCACAGCGTTACATACCCCACTGGGTATGATCGGCCCCGATCGCAGCCACTCATCCACAAGGAGATTCACATGTCCACGCGAAACCTGACCTCGGTCGACTTCGAGTCGACCATCACAGGCGATGGCATCACCCTCATCGACTTCTGGGCTTCCTGGTGCGGCCCGTGCCGCCAGTTCGCCCCGGTCTACACGGCATCATCTGAACTGCACCCCGACATCGTCTTCGGCAAGGTCGACACGGAAGCCGAGCAGGCCCTCGCCGCGGCCGCCCAGATCACCTCGATCCCGACCCTGATGGCTTTCCGTGACGGCATCCTCGTCTTCAGCCAGCCTGGGGCGCTGCCCGCTGCAGCTCTCGAGCAGGTCATCACCGGGGTGCGCGGCCTGGACATGGACGACGTCCGCCGCCAGGTCGCCGCCCAGCAGAACGACAACGCCAACGTCTGACGCGGGCCGCGGCCCATGGGCGCCGTGCCGCGCGGGAAGGCGCTTTCGATCGGACGGCCCAAGCCGCTCCGGCTTCGCACACACTCACCGAGCAGCACCCGACCAGGGAGCGTGCCTCATCCGGAAGGGAACCCCACCATGCTCACGCCCGACCCCCGGGACATGACACCGGTCATCAACCGCCTCAAGCGAGCACAGGGCCAGATCGGCGGGGTCATCCGCCTCATCGAAGACGGGCGCGACTGCCGGGACATCGTCATGCAGCTCGCCGCCGCCACCAAGGCTCTCGACCGAGCCGGGTTCGCCATCGTGTCGACGAGCCTGCGTGAGTGCGTCAACTCCCCCGAGGGCCTGCGGCCCGAGGATCAGGAGATGCTCGAGAAGCTTTTCCTCACCCTTGCCTGACGACGTCCGGCTAGCCTCGCTCTTGACGTGCAAGCACCGGATCAAGCGGCGGGTCAGCCGGTGATGAAGCCGAGCAGATCGGCCCGGGTCAAAACCCCGACCGGCTTGCCGTCGTCAACGACGAGGATCGCGTCCGAGCGTTCGAGCTCGGCGCGCGCCGAGGACACCGGCGAGCCCGCCCCCACGAGCGGCAGGCCACTCTCCATGTGGTGCTCGACCGGGTCGGCCAGGTGCGCCTTGCCGGTGAACAGGGCCTCGAGCAGGGCTCGCTCGCTGACCGAGCCCGCCACCTCGCCCGACATGACAGGGGGCTCGGCCTTGACGACCGGCATCTGTGACACGGCGTACTCGCGCAGGATCTGCACAGCGTCGCGGATCGTCTCGTTCGGGTGGGTGTGCACGAGCGCCGGTAGCGCACCCGACTTGCTGCGCAGGATGTCGCCCACCGTCGTCTCGTCGCCGTCGTTGAGGAAGCCGTACGAGTGCATCCAGTCGTCGTTGAAGATCTTGCTCAGGTAGCCGCGGCCGGAGTCGGGCAGCAGCACCACGACCACGGCATCCTCGGGCAGCTCGGCCGCGGCCCGCAGCGCGGCCACGACCGCCATGCCGCACGAACCACCGACGAGCAGGCCCTCCTCGCGAGCCAGGCGACGGGTCATCTCGAAGGAGTCGGCGTCGCTCACAGCGATCACCTCGTCGACCACCGAGGGGTCGTAGGCCCCGGGCCAGAAGTCCTCGCCGACCCCTTCGACGAGGTAGGGGCGGCCGGAGCCACCGGAGTAGACCGAGCCCTCGGGGTCGGCGGCGATGATGCGCACCTGGCCGCCTGACACTTCCTTGAGGTAGCGCCCGACGCCGCTGATCGTGCCGCCCGTACCGGCCCCGGCCACGAAGTGCGTGACGCGCCCGTCGGTGTCGGCCCACACCTCCGGACCGGTCGAGTGGTAGTGGCTGTTGGGGCCTTCGGGGTTGTAGTACTGGTTCGGCTTCCAGGCGCCCTCGATCTCGGTGACGAGCCGGTCACTGACCGAGTAGTAGGAGTCGGGGTGGTCGGGGTCGACCGCAGTGGGGCACACCACGACCTCGGCGCCGTAGGCCTTGAGCACATCGCGCTTGTCCTGGCTCACCTTGTCGGGGCAGACGAACACGCAGCTGTAGCCGCGCCGCTGGGCGATGAGCGCGAGCCCGACACCGGTGTTGCCGCTCGTCGGCTCGACGATGGTGCCGCCCGGCTTCAGCAGTCCGTCACGCTCGGCGGCGTCGATCATCCGCAGCGCGATGCGGTCCTTCACCGACCCACCGGGGTTGAAGTACTCAACCTTCGCCAGCACCGTGCACCGCACCCCAGCGGCAGCCGCGACCGGCCCGAGCTTGACGAGCGGCGTGTTACCCACGAGGTCGGCCACGTTCTCTGCGTACTTCATCCGGCCATCCTCCCAGACGTTCGGGCAGGGCCTCACCAGGGCGGATGCCGCCCTGGCCCTGGTCGGGATCAGGAGCATCTCACCAACGGGGGTGAATCATGCCTGACGTGACCCCGACGGTGGTGCTCGGCACTGAGTCCCGCGGCAGTCTCCTTGGCCCTGTGGTCGCAGTGCATCTCGGTGTCGGTTTCGCCGAGGTCCGCAAGCGGCCCGAGCGTGCGTCCGACGCTGACAAGTGGTGGAGCCGACGGACGGTTCCTGACTAATTGGATCGCCACCTCGACCTTGCCGTGCGGCGTTCGGTGCTCGGGACCGGCGATCGCGTGTTGTTCGTTGACGACTGGGCTGACACGGGCGCCCAGGCGCTGGCCTGTCAGCAACTGGTGCACGGCGCGGACGCGACCTGGCTGGGCGCCGACGTCATCATCGATGGATTGGACAACTCCGCCGACCGCTGTGCTCTTGCCATGCAAGGACTGCTGCACCACCGGGACCTCGATCGCTGTTGAACGGTTCGCGGCAGGCTCAAACGTCCCGTCCGCGGCTCGTTGAGGACGCCAAGTGTGGCAGTCGACGATCGGGCTTACCAACCAGATCCTGACGCACAGGGGCCGGCCAATAGGACTTGGGTGCAAACGTAAGACTCGACATCGCTCACGCAACGAGGTGGATCCGTTGGGCCTGTGGCTGCGTGCTCATCGAGAGGAGCGGATCGCGGCATCAGCGCGCGTCGGGACCCTACGAGGCCGGGTCATGGAGAGTCCGCTCAGCGACAATCACTTCAAGGGTGGGCATCGGGACGCGTGTCGGTAGCATCCGCAAGCATGTAGGTATGACGACCCAGTTCACGCGGCGCCACCCGGTATCGAGTCCCGCCAGGGCAAGGCCAGAAGACGGGAAGATGCGACCCGAGCCGTCAGGATTGATGACCGCGAAGGAACTGCGCCGGTGGTACTGGTTGAAGACGGAACTGAGGGACTTCGCACGCCTCCTGGGCCTCCGCACGGCCGGAAGCAAGGTCGTTCTCACCGACCGCATCGCAGCACATCTCGACGGGCGGCCCTTCTTCGAGCCCACGAGCGGATCTGCGCCCGGCCGGGACCAGCTGCGAACCCCGCTCACGGCGGACACCGTGATTCCGAAAGGCCAGCGATGCAGCCAAGTCATTCGCGGGTGGTTCGAAGGGCAGGTAGGAGCATCGTTCCGATTCGACGCCGAGATGCGTGAGTACTTCGCTCGCACCGACGGCGCTCAGACGCTCCAGGATGCTCTCGGGCACTGGTACCGGACCCGCAACCAAGGCGAGCGTCAGATTCAGGCGCAATTCGAGTACAACCGCTTCACCCGCGCCTGGTACCTCGAGCATCCTCCTGGAACCAGCAGAGAGCTACTCGCCGCTTGGCAGCAGTACCGGAGCGCACCGACCGACGAACGAGGGCGCATCTAGACATCAGGCGGACCACGCGTACCTCTCGGCAGAACCCACTGCTCGGGTCCCTGACCGCTTGTCGGTGTGATCGACCTCGCGGATCGCGACAGTTGAGGACGTTGCGGAGGTGGGCCTCCATGCATAGTCATGCAGGACGGCCAGCGGCCGGTACGCAGTGCGATCGACGTTTCCGTGTCGTTGGCGTTCTTTGTCGCGGTCATCAACGTCGGACGATGCCGTGTCCCGCCGATCGCTTAGCCGGCGGGCAACGGCTCCGGTCACCGGGCAGCGGCGAACAGTTTGGCGAGCAACACGTGTAGCGTCCGTCGCTCGGTTGTGGTGAGCGGGGTGAGCAGTCTTCCCTCGGCTTCATCGGCGGCCTGGCGAAGCCGGGTAAGCAACTTTCTTCCGGTGGCGGTGAGCGTGATGGCATGGCGGCGTCGGTCGGTGGGGTCGGGGTTGCGGGCGAGCAGGCCGCGGGTCTGGAGCTGGTCGATCACCGGTACCGCGTTGCGGGGGTCGATGCCGACCAGGTGACTGAGCTGCTGTTGGGACATGGCGCCGAGTTGATCCAGGGCGATCAGCGCGCTGTAGTGGTGCGGGGTGAGGTCTTCCTCGGCCAGGGTGCGCGCCCAGGCTCGCCGGGATTCGCTACCCACGCGGGCCAACAGGTAACCAGTGCTGGCCTCCAGGCCGGCCGGCTCGAGAAGCCCGGGCGGCGGTTCCGGGGAGGGCTTGCGTTCAACGGGCATATTCGTCATGCTACATGATAGACATTGTCCATGTCAGTATTGCCTCTGGCTGCGAGCGAGGAGTACCGATGGCTGCTCAACGGATCGATGACCTGCGCGGACGCGTCTGCCTGGTGACCGGCACGACCAGCGGCATCGGCCGGGAGACCGCCCGCGGGCTGGCCCAGGCCGGCGCGAGCGTGCTGATGGTGGCCCGTGACCCCGCTCGCGGCGCCGAGGTGGCCGCGGAGATTCGGTCTACGAGTGCAGCGGGCAGCGTCGAGATGCTGACCGCTGACCTGGCCTGCCAGGCCGATGTGAGAGCCCTGGCAGGCCAGGTCCGCCAGGGCCACGACCGTCTCGACGTGCTCATCCACAACGCCGCCGCGGTCAACACCACTCGGCGGGTCACCGTGGACGGCATCGAGGCCACACTGGCGGTCAATCACCTCGCCCCGTTTCTGCTGACTGACCTCTTGGCCCCGCTGCTGCGGGCCACGCCGAGCTCGCGGGTGGTGACCGTCAGCTCCTACCTGCACACCCGGGTCAACAACATTCCGTGGGACGACCTGCAGGCCGAACACGACTACAGCGCCGACGCGACGTACAACCTGACCAAGCTGATGAACGTGCTCTTCACCTACGAGCTCGCTCGCCGTTGGGCCGGCACCAGCGTCACCGCCAAGGCGCTGCATCCCGGTTGGCCGGTCAAGACCAACCTCGGCCGTGAGCAGACTGGGTCCGGTGCCCTGTTCGACAGGGCCAGAAAGCTCATCGGCGCTTCCGCAGCCAAGGGAGCCAGAACGAGCCTCTACCTGGCCGGCTCACCCGATATCGCCGCCGTCACCCGCCAGTACTTCTCCCGCTGCCGGCCGGCGAAGTCTTCGGCCCTGTCCCACAACACCGCCGCTGCCGAACGCCTTTGGGCGCGCAGCGCGGCACTCTGCGGCCTGCCCGCCTTGTAAGAGGATCGCCTACTGCGACAGTCCGGGGCTATGGGCGCGCCGGGGTAGCGAGGCTGGCGGCCAGGTCCGTCAGGACGTCTGTGAGCTGGCCTGTAGGGGTTAAGGACATGCTGGCGACGGTCTGTGCAGCCAGCTTTACCCAGGCGGCTTTGAGATCTGGCAGGAGTGCCCTGCCCTGGTCGCTGAGTTTGACGATGGTGACCCGGCCGTCGGTGGATGATGGTCGGCGCACGACCAGACCTGCTGATTCCAGCTTGCGGACGCTGCCGGTGATGGTCGGTGGCTCGCAGCCGCTGGAGATGGCGAGCTGTCCTTGGCTGCGGGGACCTTTGGCGTCCAGCTCGAGCAGGATGACTTCCTGACCGGTGTGCAGACCCAGCGGGGCCAGAAGCGCGTCGGCCAGGGCGCGGTGTCGGATCCCGATCGATCGGATCGCGGTGTTCAAAGCGGCCGCCTGTTCGAAATCCACCACGTCCCTCACTTCGATGCTGTCCATCTCTTGCCAGACCATCGCTTACGTGCATAACCTTTAGGCACATAAGTAACTCTAGGCAAAGGAGTCGGCCGTGTCCATACTCACCGCCACCATGCCCCTCAACCTGCCCCCCACCATCCACCAGGCGCTGCGCCACCGCGCGGTCGCCGTCACCGCCACGGTTGTCACAGCACTGCTCCTCTGGAGCCTCGCGGTGCTCGAGCCCCACGCCCCACCAGCCCGGCCCGTCTGGACCGGCGCAACAGCGACAGTGCTCCTGGTATCGCTGGCCGGCCCCTTGACCGCCGCCACCACCAGCCCAGCAGCGGCCTGGCTGATACTGCTGCACCTGAGCCTCGCAGCTGTGCTCATCCCGCTGCTGCGACGCACCACGGTGGCGCGCTGATGCCCAGCCAACCCGACGCCGACAAGGTCACCCACCCCACGGCCCGGTTCACCCCCGCCGAACTGGACTACCTGCTCACCGAGCCACGACTCGGGCGCCTGGCCACCGCCGACGCAACCGGAGCCCCGCACGTCGTGCCGGTCGGTTGGTCCTACAACCACGAACTGGGCACCATCGACATCTCTGGCCGCAACTTCGCCGCCACCCGCAAGTACCGCAACGTCCAGGCCAACCCGCGCGCGGCGTTCGTGGTCGACGACGTCCTACCGCCCTTCCGCCCCCGCAGCATCACCATCCAAGGGACCGCCCAAGCCCTCAAAGGGGGTAACCACCGACGCGAAGCGATGATCCGCATCGTGCCCACCACGATCATCGCCTGGGGCCTGGATGACACCGCGCCGCCGCCCTGAAACTCGCTCCATAGAGCCATCCCTCACTGAGGTCGAGAGGCAGGGGGTCTTTCGAGACGGAGAGCAAACTCGAGCCTGGGCAGGTTTCGTCCCGGCACAGAGCCGCTTGGCGAGGTTCCGACGCGAGTAGCGCCGAAGTCTAGGAAGAACCACTCGGCGCCCGGGTCAGCGTCGAGAACCAGGCGATCGAAACCCGCTGTGGCCCCCCTGTGCAAGGCGTCCAACAGCAGCGCCTTGCCGCAACCCGAGCCGATAGCGATCGGGTCGACGAAGAGCGTCACCAAGTCACCTACTGGCGGTGCCCCACAAATTGGGCTGAGACCCACGACGGCCGACCCGGCCACGGCCATTCGCAATCTGTCCAGAGCCGCACCGAGACGTGTCGTACGTCAATTCCTCCCGACACGACTCCAAGATCTCCAGCGAGTAGCCCCAATGACCCTTCGAGCGCATGGCCAGTGCGGGAAGCTCCCGGTCCCCGTCCGGTCGCGCGTCGCGAATCAGCGCTTTTGCCACGTGCGGCACGTTACGGCATCTGGTGAGGGTGTTGCCCGAGGCCAAAGATTGCGGTTCGGCGCAGAGCTGGGGGTGTGTTTCTAGGAGGAACGTCCTGCGGGGCACCCCGGAGCACGAGGCGTCGCCGACGAGGTTCGGCATGCGCCGATCCCCAGAGGACCCGCCCGTGATCATGCCCGGTGAAGGTGCCGCGCCCGGGACACGTTCGAGGCGGTCCACCCGAACCGATGAACTCGTCTCGTACGGGCGAGCGCGGTTCACCTGACCAGAAGACGGAAGGCGCTTCAGACGGTAGGCGCTTCAGACGCTCCGCGCCGTGAATAGCAATCCACAACGATGCCTGGTCAACCATGTCGAAAACGGTCCTTACTCGGCTGCTTGAGGGTCAAAGGGCTGGGGCGGCCGGGGGATGGGCAACCGCAGAGTCTGAGCCTCTGGCTACCGTGCACGACCAGCTGTGGCAGGTCGATCTGTGCAAGGTCCCGCGGTGGCAGCTGCGCAGTCTTCACTGCACCTCGACAGCCCCTACCTCAGGGTCGCGCGACGGCCGGACCGCGGGCCGCGGTCACCGAACGCGGGCACCGAGCGTCAGCCCGGGGCGTTACCGTGATGTCTGGTTCGGCGAGTCATCGGCGGGAGGATCGGTTCATGGGGCGGGCACGACGCGCACGCAGGATCGCGCAGACCGCCGCCTACGGGGGCGGAATCGGGGCAGCGGGGCTTGGAGCCCTCAGCCTGCTCGGGTACGGGCTGATCAAGGCCGAGGCCGTGATCACCCGGCGCACCATCGGCGGCGTGCTCGACCAGCCCCCCGACGACCAGGGCACCTACGGGTCAGGAACTGGTTCGCCGATCCGCTTCGTGGTTCTCGGTGACTCCACGGGCACCGGCCTGGGCGCGCAACACGCCCACCAGACCATCGGCGCGACGATCGCCTCCGGGGTGGCCGCCTTCAGTGGCCGGCCGGTCGAGCTGACCAACGTCGCAGTCAGCGGCGCGGAGTCCCCCGACCTCGACGCGCAGGTCGACCGGGTCGTTGGCAGCGCTGGAGGGGTCGACCACTCCGCCTCGAACGACCTCGACACGCTTGGGGACAGCCTTGCTGACCGGGGCCCCGAAGCCGACCCTGATGCCGGCGCGAACCGCCCCGACGTGGCGGTCATCCTGATCGGCGCCAACGACGTGACCCACCGCATCGACCGGTCCATCGCCGTGCGGCACCTCGAGATGGCCGTGCGGCGGTTGCGAGAGGTGGGTGCCGAGGTTGTCGTCGGCACCTGCCCCGACCTCGGGGCGATCGAACCGGTTCCCCAACCACTGCGCCTGCTCGCCCGGCGCTGGTCGCGAGACCTGGCAGCAGCACAGACGGTAGCGGTCGTCGAGGCTGGCGGTCGAGCCGTGTCGATCGGCGACCTCCTCGGCCCCGAGTTCTCGGCTCAGCCGAAGATCCTCTTCAGCGAGGACCGCTTCCACCCCAGCGCCGCGGGTTACGCCCGGGTGGCCGCCGCCCTGCTGCCTTCGGTCAGTGCGGCGCTCGACCTCTTCGGCGAGCGCAGCCACCCCGCGGTCCCCAACCTCCGGCGGGGCGAGAGCGTCGGGCCGGTGTCGGTCGCGGCAACGCGAGCGGTGGCGCAGCCCGGCACCGAGGTTTCACCGGCGCAGGTGGGCGGCCAGTCACGCGGCGCCCAGGGCCGCTGGGCGCTGCTGCTGCACCGGGTTCGCCCGCCGGCCGTGGCCTCGACCGGTCCACACTCGCCCGACGAGCCGCCGACGCAGGGTTTGTCGGCATCCTCTGCGCCGCTGGGCGACCCGGCCCCTGAGGTGGAGAAGCCCTGAACCGGCGACTCCGCGGTGGTGTGACCAGCTGGGTGGCGGCGTACGGCATCCGTGAGCGTTCTGTTATGTGTCCTCAGCCGATCGAGAACACCTGGTCGGCCGGCGGGGCGGTGACGCCCAGTTTCTGGTTCCAGCGCGAGAAGTCGAGCCGGCCCGGCTGCTGGGGGGTGCCTATCCACCTGACGACGTCAGCAGCGCCCTTCGAGACGTAGAGGGCCCCGTCGGCGGGCTTGCCGCTCGTGGTCGTGAGCACCCAGCAGCCGATGCCGTTCACGTTGGCTTCGGTGACCGGACCCGGCAGGTCGCTGGCGGAGTAGGTGCCGATGCTCTTGTCCACGAAGGCCTTGAGGGTCAGCTGGTCGAGCACGGGCACCACACCGGCGGGCACCTTGACGAACTGGTCGCCGAACAACGACACGAGGAAGGGCACGCTCTGCTGGTTCCAGAACGTCTTGTCAGCCTTGACGTAAACCGTGCCACCGAGCGAGATCAGGTGAACCCGGCCCGCCTTCGGGGCGGCCTTGGTGACGTCGACCGCCGACCCGTCGCGGGTGCCCTTGAACGACACCTTCGCCTGCTCGCCCTGGTCGTCGATCGTGCCCGTGAAGGCCCCTGAGGTGGCAGCCTCGGCGTGGGCCAGAGCCGCGGCGAAGATCGCGGCTGGGCTGCCGGTGTCAAGCGCACCGGTACCACCGGTCGCCGCGGCATCCGAGCCGCCCAAGGAACCGTTGCTCGGCGACGGGGTGGCCCCACCATCGCCCGTAGAGCAGCCCGCGGCGAGCGTGAGAACAGACGCCGTCATCACACCGGCCGCCACCCGGCGCAACCTCATCTGACTCGCCGGCTTCCGCGTCGCGCCGTGAGGGCCGTCGTGCTGTCGTTCAGCCGAGCTGCACGATCTAGCTGGCAGCGGGCGCCGCGACCGCGCCGGCGAGTGCGAGCGATACGGCGTGGGGTGGTCTTCATAGTGAGTCCCCCTGGAGTGTGTGGCGTCTGCTGGCGGGCGCCGCACGCCTGCCGTGCGGCGCACCGCACCGCACACCCTAACTGCTCTGCGCAGCCTTCCTACCCGATGTCGACTCCCAGGCGGCCTTCCAGACAGGTGTCGCGGGCCCCGCGGGCGGCGTACCATCAGCCTGACTAAGCGCTCGCTTACCCCACCGGGCCGTGACCTCGCGCCGACCGCGATGCCTGGCCTACCGACAGAGCCGTCCGCAGGAGGACCCCGTGCCCGAAGCCGTCATCGTCTCGACCGCCCGCTCGCCGTTCGGTCGGGCCTTCAAGGGCTCGCTGAAGGACGTGCGACCCGACGACCTGGCCACCACCGTGATTGCGGCCGCGCTCGCCAAGGTGCCGGCCCTTGACGCCACGACCGTCGAGGACCTCTACCTCGGCTGCGCCGAGCCCTCGGGACGACACGGGTCGAACATGGCCAAGGTGGTCGCGACCCTGCTCGGCCTCGACGCCACCCCCGCCGCCACCGTCAACCGGTTCTGCGCGAGCTCGGCCCAGACGACCCGGATGGCCTTTCACGCGATCCGGGCCGGAGAGGGCGACGTCTTCGTCTCGGCCGGGGTCGAGTGCGTGTCGCAGTACACCGACTGGGCCGGCGCCGGCGGTGCCAAGGAAGACCAGCAGAACGGCCGGTTCGCCGACGCGCAGGCCCGCACGAAGCAGATCGCCGAGACCAACG
Organism: Terracoccus sp.; assembly: GCA_040007275.1. GTDB lineage: Bacteria > Actinomycetota > Actinomycetes > Actinomycetales > Dermatophilaceae > DSM-29435. Next base: position 10,138 of record JBDTVJ010000014.1, on the reverse strand, counting down.
AGACCTGGACCGACCCCCGCGAAGACGGCTTGCTGCCCGACATCTACATCGCCATGGGCCAGACCGCCGAGAACGTCGCCACCGCCTACGGCATCGGCCGCGACCGACAGGACGAGTGGGGAGTCACGAGCCAGAACCGCGCCGAGGCGGCCATCGCCCGCGGCTTCTTCGACTGGGAGATCACGCCGGTCACCACGCCGGACGGCACGGTCGTCACCAAGGACGACGGCCCCCGCGCCGGAGTGACCCTCGAGGCGGTGCAGGGGCTGAAGCCGGTCTTCCGGGAGCACGGGACGGTCACCGCAGGCAACTGCTGCCCCCTCAACGACGGCGCGTCCGCCCTGGTGGTCATGAGTGACACCCGGGCCCAGCAGCTCGGACTCGAGCCGCTGGCCCGCGTCGTCTCGACCGCAGCCACCGGGCTGTCCCCCGAGATCATGGGGCTGGGGCCGGTCGAGGCTTGCACCCTCGCGCTCCAGCGGGCCGGGATGTCGATCGGCGACATCGACCTGTACGAGATCAACGAGGCGTTCGCGGCCCAGGTGATCGGCTCGGCCGACCAGCTCGGGATGGACTACGACAAGCTCAACGTCAACGGTGGCGCCATCGCCATCGGGCACCCGTTCGGGGCGACCGGGGCGCGCATCACCGGCACACTCATCAACGCGCTGCGTGAGCGCGACGAGCAGTTCGGCCTCGAGACGATGTGCGTCGGCGGCGGCCAGGGCATGGCCGTCGTCTTCGAGCGCCTGAGCTGAGACCGTAACCGTCGAAAGGGCAGTTCGTGCTGTCGTCGTGAGGTCAGTGACCTGTCGAACGGAGCACGAACTGCCCTTTCGACGTGCGCGAGGTCAGAGCGCGCGACGGATGCCGCTGAGCTGCTCGGTGACCACCGCCGGGTTCGTCTCGGGCTGGCCCGTGAACAGGTCGAACACCATCACCTCGAGCTGGTTCATGAGGGTGGCCGGTCCTAGATCAGGCAACGGGGCGAGCGAGTCTCCCCAGCATCTGGCCACCTCGTCGGCCAGCGACTGAACGAGCTCGCGGACCGCGGGAACGCCAGAGAGCGCGCGGCCCCGCGGCAGCTGATGCCACCGCGCGACCACGCGCCCCAGCTCGTCGGACACCTCTCGCGGGATCGGCGAACTCGTGCGAGCAGGGACCATGGCGAGGTCGTGAAAGGTCAGTCGCGCAGTCGCGCGAACAGCCGGACGAACTCGATGTAGAGCCAGACGACCGAGACGATCAGGCCGTGTGCGAGCAGCCAGGAGTACTTGGCCGGTGCGCCCACCTTCACGGCGTTGTCGATCGAGTCGAAGTCGATGGCCAGCGAGTAGGCCGCCAGGCCCACCCCGAGCACGCTCAGGCCGATGCCGAGCGGACCGCTGCCGCCGAAGCCCCAGCCGTCGACGACTCCGGTCAGCTGCAGCACCACCTGGAGCAGGCTGAAGATGCCGTAGCCGACGATGGCGAGGAAGAACATCCGGCGCGTCTTGTTGGTGACCTTGATGAAGCCGACGGCGTACCCGATGTACATGGCCGCAAAGGTGCAGACGGTGGCCAGCACCGCCATGAGCACGACACCGTCGTAGCCCTTGATGTTGTTGATCGTGTAGCTGAACGCGCCGAGGAAGGCGCCCTCGACCACTGCGTAGGTCACGATGAGCGGCACCGACACGGTCTTCATGAAGGCGATGGCTAGCCCGATACCGAGCCCGGCGAACATGCCGACGAGCCAGATCGGCCGGGCCAGGCCGGGCGAACCCGAGACCAGCAGCCAGGTGATGGTTCCGGTGGCGACGAGCAGGGCAAACAGCCCCAGGCTCTTGATGATGACGTCATCGAGGGTGACCCGGCCGGTGTCGGTCGGGCCGGCGGAGTCGCGGGCGTAGAGCTCGTTGAGGCTCTGGGACGTCGCGGCGTCCTGGGCGGCGTAGCCGGCGGTCGCCTGCGGCATCCCCTGCTGCACACCTCCTCGCGGGTTCGCCTTGGACGAGCCGAAGCCGGCGTAGCGGTCCTTCTCGATCTGCTTGTTGAGCCGGTCGAAGACCGGGTTTCCACCTGCCATGTGTGCGTGCCTCCCCGACACTGGTGGCCACGGGCGTGGCGCTGTGCACAGAGTAAGCGAACGGGCAGGTTGAAATGGTTCCCGACTCGGATGGTGGCGCGGCCGCAACGCGATCGTGACGCGGCTGACCCGCGCCCCGGCATACTGAAGCCCTGGTGAACCAGGGCCCCCGTAGCCCAATCGGCAGAGGCAGGCGACTTAAAATCGCCACAGGTGAGGGTTCGACCCCCTCCGGGGGCACGACTGACGGGCGGTGCAGATCGTACCGACAAGTAGGGCGTTCACTGGCGAGGCGAATCGTGATTTGGAGCGATTCCATCTAGAGTGAAGGCGCAATCGACTTGCCGAGGGCCTATCAGCAGCGCTCTTGTGACAAGGCTGCGCCGCTCAGGCGCGCCCTACTTGACACCGAAGGAGCCCACCGGGTGCCGAAGCAGCAGTTCGCCGACGTGCTCGGTCGAGGAGTGGCGGCAAGGCCGCTCACCCCGGCCGCCCGCCTGGCTCTGCTGACCGCTGAGGTGCGCGTGGCCTGGGCCAACCCCTTTGCCCGTCGCGGCACCCTTGGCATGGCTCTGGTGGCGGCCGGTTCGCTCACCCCGGCGTTCCTGCCCAAAGACGCACCCCTGATCGTCAGCCTCAAGCTGCAGTGGCTGAGCGCCGGAGCCGGCCGTTTCACCGCCACCTTGCTACTGGTGGCTGGCATGGCCCTGCTGGTCGACGCCTGGCTGAGACTGCGGCCGCGAGCCGGCTCAGCCCCGTTGCACCGACTCACCTGGTTGCTGTGGAGCCTGCCGGTGCTGCTGGCCCCGCCCCTGTTCAGCCGTGACGCCTACAGCTACGCCGCGCAGGGCCAGATCATGGTCCAGGGGATGAACCCCTACGAGGTCGGTCCGGTCTACGTGCCCGGTCCGTTCCGTGACCAGGTCGACCCGCTCTGGCTCTTCACGCCGGCGCCCTACGGCCCACTCGCGCTCCAGCTGCAGCACTTCGTCGTCGCCATCACGGGAGACAACGCCTACGTCGCCGCGGTGGCGATGCGCCTCCCGGCCCTGATCGCCGTGGGCTTGATGGCTTGGGCGGTGCCACGCCTCGCCGAGCGGCTCGGCGTGAGCCGCGACCGCGCGATGTGGCTCGGCGTGCTCAACCCTCTCGTCATGATGCACCTCGTCGGTGGTTCGCACGGCGACGCCCTGATGATCGCCTTCGTCGTCGTGGCGTTGCTTCTGGCCTCTCGAGGGCAGCTCGTGCTCGCCAGTATCAGCGTCGCCACCGCCGCCAGCTTCAAACAGACCGCGGTACTGGCCCTGATCGGTGTCATCGGCATGGCCATGCAGGGTGACAACACCCCGCACCGGTCAAAACTGATGTCCCTTCTGCGAGCGAGCGCCCTCTACGGCCTGATCAGCGCGGCGACCTTCGCCGTGATCACAGCGGCCACCGGCCTCGGCTGGGGCTGGATCGCCAATCTGTCGGTACCGGTGTCGCTGCGCTCCCTGCTCTCTCCGTCAACGCTCATCGGGAGCATCGTCGAAGAGCTGATGCGACTATCCGGCCTGCCGGCATCCCTGGTGGCCAGACCCCTGCCCATCGCTCAGAGCATCGGTCTGGTGGTGGGGGTCGTGGCTATTGCCTGGCTCACCTGGCGGCTCGCCCCCAGAAAACCGGTACTCGCTGCGGGCCTGGCCCTGCTCGTGCTGTGCGCCGCGGGGCCGGTCGTGCACCCGTGGTACCTGCTTTGGGGTGGCGTCGTGATCGCCGCCACCAGGCTCGGGCGGCGGTCAACGGAGGTGATGATCTGGGTCACCCTGTTCCTGGTCACCTACGGCGTCGTCGACGCAACGCTCGCCAACGGCACCTGGGCGCTCGGGGTCACCGTGGCGGTCTGGATGCTGGCGCGGATGCTGATCCAGCGGCGCGGTAGCGACCCCGGCGACCCGACCGACCTGCTCGATCGTAACCGCGACCTGAGAGCCGTCAGCCGGCAGCGATCCACATCCTCAGCTCTGGGCTGAACGCGCCGCTGGGGGGGAACGGTCGCCGTCAGCGGGTGGCGACCGACGCGTCTGGCCCGGCCTGTGACAGGGCGATGCCGTCGAGGATGTCGTGCTCCGAGGTGACTACCTCGGTCAGTCCGGTCGCCTCCGCGACCCGCTCGACGATCCGGGCCCACACCAGCGCCCCGGCGCCGATGACGTCGACCCGACCCGGGTGCAGGTACGGCAGCAACGCGCGCTCTGCTCTGGTGCGGTGCAGCAGGTCGTCGGCGGCGGCCAACATGTCGGGCACGCTCGTGCGGGCGAGATGGATGGCTTCGGGGTCATAGGCCGACAGGCCCAGCACATGCGCCGTGATGGTCGTGACGCTGCCGGCCAGACCCACGAGAGCCCGGATGCCGGGCAGCGGCACCTCTTCGACAGCCAGGTCGATGGCTGCGTCGACATCACGGGTCGCTGCGGCGATCTCGTTCGCCGTGGGAGGGTCGCTCGCCAGATGCCGCTCGGTCAGACGGACACAGCCGATGTCGACCGAACGGGCTTGCTCGACCGCGTCGGTGCCGCGAACGAACTCGGTGGAGCCGCCGCCCAGGTCGACGACCAGGTACGGGCCGGGTATCCCCTTCGAGGCCAGGCCGCCGGTGGCTCCCGCGAACGACAAAGCGGCTTCTTCGTCGCCCGATACAACCTCAGGAGACACCCGAGCACCCCAGTGCTCGTCGAAGGCGGCCTGCACACCGGAGATGAACTCGGCAGCGTTGCGAGCATCGCGAGATGCAGACGTGGCGACGAAGCGCACCGACGTGGCGCCGAGCTCACGGCACGCACGGGCGTACTCGGCCGCAACGCGCAGGGTTCGCGCCATCGCCTCGGGGTCCATCACGCCGGTGCGATCAACGCCGTAACCCAGCCGCACGATCTCCATCCGGCGGCGTAGGTCGGTGAGCGCGCCAGTGGTCGGATCGACGTCGGCGACGAGCAGACGGATCGAGTTGGTACCGCAGTCGACCGCCCCGACGCGGACGATAGCCGTGCGGTCTCTGCTGCCTGGGCTGTCCGTGCTGCCCGGGCCGTCTGTGCTTCCCGGGTCGCTGGTCCCGCCGCCAGCGCCGCGGGGGTGGGGATCAGTCGCCATCGGAGCCTCCGTCGTTCTGGGTCTGAGGTGGGGTCACAGATGGGGTCTGGGTCTCGGAGTGCAGCAGGGCACACGAGGTAGGTGTCCACCACTCCCCCAGCATCTCCAGTGCCTCGTCTCCGAGCGGGTTGACACCAGGCCCTGCCGCGAGCGAGTGCGCGACGAGCACGTGGAGGCACTTGACGCGCGTCGGCATGCCGCCGGCACTGACCCCTGCGATCTCCGGCACCTCGCCCAGCTCGGAACGCCTTGCGAGATAGTGCTCGTGGGCTCGCTGGAAGGCCGCGGCCAGGGCGGCATCTGCGCCCAACCGTGCCGTCATCGACTTCATCATGCCCGCCGTCTCGAGGGTACTGATCGCACCGGTGAGGCGGGGACAGGTGGCGTAGTACGTGGTGGGGAACGGCGACCCGTCCGGCAGCCGAGGCTCGGTACGCAGCACGTCGGGTTGCCCACACGGGCAGCGGTGGGCCACTGCGGCAACACCACGAGGTGGACGCCCGAGCTGGAGTTCGACGGCAGCCAGGTCGATGCGAGACACCACGGCACCTGGTCGCGCGTCGGCGCTGCCCTGTCCCCTTCCGGTGCTGCTCATCACTTCTTCTGGGGAAGCCCGGCGGCGGGGCGGTCGGCGATCTGGACCGACTGCCACAGCTTGCCGTACCAGGGCGAGGCGTCGTTGGCCAGCGGGGCGGCGACGACCGCGGCCGGCGCCGTGGCCTGCTTCAGCGCGTCGCGAGTGGGGTCGACGACCGTGTAGGCGCGGTCTCCGATGCGCACGAACTTCAGACGTTCGCGGGCCTGGACCTCGATGTAGTCGGGGTCCTTCCAGAGCGCCGCCTGGCGTTCGAGACTCGACACGGTGTCGCGCTGCGCGGCGATGCTCCCCTGCAGTGCGGCAGTGTCTCCTCGCTGTGAGAGCACCGAGCGCAGCGTCGGCACAAGAGTCACGGCGAGCATGACGACGATGCCGAACACGATGGCGCCGCGCACCCACGCGGTAGACGGAGACGGTGGGAGCGGCTGCGTCGCGCGCGGGCGTGCCGCCAAGGCGGGCCTGGCCTTGCCGGGACCGGTTCTACCGGGGCCCGCCTTGCCGACTTTCGCCGGACCGGTACGCGAACCGGTCCGCGAGCCCGCCGTCTTGCCCGGTGTTGTGCTGGTGGTTCGACCCTGCGCTCCCCCGTTCGTGCTGCGGGAGGCCGTCCGCTGCGTCGCTGAGCGAGCCGCGCCCGCCGAGCCGGCCACACCGGGCGGAGCGTTGCGGGAGCCTGCTCCCGCAGCCTTCCGCGCCGGCGGGCGCGGCCCCGCCGCGGGGCGGCTCGTTGACGAGCGGCCCTCGCGGGACGGGGTGCGGTCGGCCACGACGGTCAGTCCTTCGGGGCAAACCGTGCGGCGTCGAACCGCGGGAAGGCTCCGACCCCGGCGTAGACCGCCGCGTCGTCGAGCTCCTCCTCGATGCGCAACAGCTGGTTGTACTTCGCCACCCGCTCAGACCTCGCCGGGGCGCCGGTCTTGATCTGTCCGCAGTTCGTCGCGACGGCGAGGTCGGCGATGGTGACGTCCTCGGTCTCACCGGATCGGTGGCTCATCATGCAGCGGTAGCCGTTGCTCTGGGCCATCGTCACCGCGTCGAGGGTCTCGGTGAGGGTTCCGATCTGGTTGACCTTGACAAGCAGGGCGTTGGCAGTCTTGTCGGCGATGCCGCGGGCGAGTCGCTCAGGGTTGGTCACGAACAGGTCGTCACCCACGATCTGCACCTTCTCGCCCAGCAGGTCGGTCATCGACTTCCAACCCTCCCAGTCGTCCTCGTTGAGAGGGTCTTCGATGGAGACCAGGGGATAGGCCTCGACGAGCTCGGCGTAGTAGGCCACCATCTCGTCGGCGCTCTTGCTGCCGCCCTCGAAAGCGTAGGTGCCGTCTTCGCCGTAGAACTCCGAAGCAGCCACGTCGAGAGCCAGGCCGATGTCACGTCCGGGCCGGTAGCCGGCCACGGTGATCGCCTCGAGAATGAGGTCGAGGGCGGCCCGGTTCGAGTCGAGGTCGGGGGCGAACCCGCCCTCGTCGCCGAGGCCCGTGGCCAGACCCCGGTCGTGCAGCACCTTCTTGAGGCAGTGGTAGACCTCGGCACCCCAGCGCAGGCCCTCACGGAAGGTGGGAGCGCCGATCGGGGCGATCATGAACTCCTGGATGTCGACGTTGGAGTCGGCGTGCGACCCCCCGTTGAGGATGTTCATCATCGGCACCGGCAAGACGTGGGCGTTCGGGCCCCCGATATAACGAAAAAGCGGAAGGCCAGCCGACTCGGCCGCGGCGTGAGCGACGGCCAGCGAAACGCCGAGGATCGCGTTGGCGCCGAGCGCCTGCTTGTTCGCCGTGCCGTCGAGAGCGATCATCTCCGCGTCGATCAGCCGCTGCTCGCTCGCGTCGAAGCCGACCAACCGGGGGTTGATCTCCTCGATGACGGCATCGACCGCCTGCTGCACACCCTTTCCGAGGTAGCGACCCTGGTCGCCGTCGCGGCGCTCGGAAGCCTCGAAGGCGCCCGTCGAGGCACCCGAAGGCACCGCCGCCCGCGCGAAAGTTCCGTCGTCGAGGCGCAGTTCGACCTCGACGGTGGGATTGCCCCTCGAGTCGAGGATCTCGCGGGCGCCGATCTCTTCAATGCTGGCCACGGGCTCTCCTGGTTATGTGCCTATGTCGGTCAGGGCGAGCCTAGCCCGCCCAGCGCTTCAGCCAAGGCAGCGACCCGGCATCCGGCCTCGAAATCCGGCGGCGAGGGCCGAGTCGCTTTTGACTCTCCCGTCGTTTGACGAGAAAATGCATTCTGGCCACAACGGCCCCGACATCCGGCATACTCAGGATCGTCACAGGGGGTGACAGAAGCACATCATTCAGCTCGCCGGGGGGTGGGGTTTTAACCATGGGTCAAGCCATGCGTGAATCAGTCTTGCTCGACATCGGTGTGCGGCCGGTCAACCAGCCGCTCACCCGACGTTCGAGATCATTACGGGCCGTGCAGTACGGGATCGCAGGTGGGGACCTGCTGATCGTCGTTGCGGCGACGTTCATTGCCGTCGCAGGTCGCGAGGGGCTCAGATTTTTGCAGCCCGCCACCGACATCAGCATGGTCGCGCAGTCGGTCGGGGGTTACATGATCGCGCTGTGGATGCTCGTCCTCGTGGCCAACGGTGCCTATGCCCGCACCCACCTGGGGGTCGGTACCAGTGAGTACGCCAAGGTGATCTTCGCCTCCGGCATGACCGCCGGCATCATCGGGATCTCCAGCTACCTCACCCGTTTCAACCTTTCGCGCGGTTTCTTCGTGCTGCTGTTCGCCGTGGGGGTGCCCAGCCTGCTGCTCTGGCGCTTCGGGGCACGTCGACTGGTGCACCAGGCCCACCGCCGCGGCCGTCTCACCACCCGGGTGCTGCTCTCGGGAGGGGCCTCGCACGTCGACGACGTCGCGACCGTGCTCGATCGCGAAGCGTGGCTCGGCTACGACATCGTCGGTGCCGTGGTGCCCGACCACGCTCACCGCCCCGTCACCGACGGAGGGGTAACGGTCGTGGGCAGCACCACGGCCACCTCCGCCGCAGCGCTCGAGCTCAAGGCCGACCTCGTCGTGTTCACCGAGGGTGCCTTTCCGTCGGCCACCGACTTCCGCCGCATCGCCTGGGACCTCGAGGGTCGGCACGTGCAGATGGCCGTCGTGCCCAGCCTCAGCGACATCTCCTCGGGTCGGATGGCGATGCGGCCCGTGGGCGGACTGCCCCTGGTGCACGTCGAGCAGCCACAGAGCCTCGGCGCCTCACGCACCTCCAAGCGCCTGTTCGACGTCGTCGGTGCCTCACTCGCCCTGCTGTTCGCCGCGCCGGTGCTGATCGCCGTAGCACTGGCCATCAAGTTCGGCGACGGCGGGCCCGTGCTCTTTCGTCAGACCCGGGTCGGGCGCGACGGCCAGTTCTTCGAGTGCCTGAAGTTTCGCAGCATGGTGGTTGACGCCGAGAGCAAGCTCGCCAGCGTCTCGCACCTCAACGAGAACGCCGAGGGGGTGCTGTTCAAGGCCTTGCACGACCCGCGCGTCACGAAGGTCGGCCAGCTCATCCGCCGGTTCTCCATCGACGAGGTCCCGCAGTTCGTCAACGTGCTGCGCGGTGACATGAGCCTGGTCGGTCCCCGCCCCGCTCTGCCCGCCGAGGTGCGCCGGTACAACCCCGACGTGCAACGTCGTCTGCACGTTCGTCCCGGACTGACCGGCCTGTGGCAGGTCTCTGGCCGCAGCGACCTGTCGTGGGACGACACGGTGCGCCTCGACCTCTACTACGTCGACAACTGGTCGATGGTGCAAGACCTGAGCATCATGATGCGCACCGTGCACGCCGTCCTCGGCTCCAACGGGGCCTACTGACGCGACGCTGTCACCGTTGAGAGGGCAGTTCGTGCTCCGTCCCCGAGGTCACTGACCTTCGTGACAGAACACGAACTGCCCTCTCGACGTTCAGGTTTGCGCGGTTGCGGCGTCTTCGAGGCGGCGCAGAACCGCCCTCAGGGCGCCTTCGGCGTCGATGTCCTGCGACCGGGCTCGGCGCACGACGTCCAGCAGGTCGGCGCCCGGACCGCCCTGCTCGATCTCCGCCTCGACGAGGTCGGCGCGGCCGGCCTTCTCCAGCCGGCTGACGACCTTCTGTGCACGGGCCAGCGCTGGCAACGAGTGCGGCACCCCGTCGAGCGGGTGGTTGCGGTGTGGTTTCTCCTGCGCCTTGATGCTGTCCCAGTTGCGCTCCACCGCCGCAGCGTCGGCTGCCTCGACGTCGGCGAAGACGTGGGGGTGGCGGCGCACCAGCTTCTCGACGAGACCGGCTGCCACCTCGTCGATGCCGAAGGGTGCGCTCTCGTGCTCCTGCGCGACCCGCGACTGGAACGCCACCTGCAGCAACA
>JBDTVJ010000013.1:0-40067 GCA_040007275.1 Terracoccus sp. | reverse complement strand
CGCGGCCGTTCATCGGCGAGTTCATCCGGTTCAAGCTGATCGGCAACCCCGGTGCGGCGCTGTCCCTGGGTGCCTCCAACACCTGGGTCATGACGGCTATCGCCCTCGGGGTGCTGGTGGCCATTGTCTTCGTCGCCAAGGGGCTGGGCTCTCGCGCCTGGGCGATCGCGCTCGGGCTCCTGCTCGGCAGTGCGGTCGGAAACCTCACCGACCGCTTCGTCCGTCCGCCCGGCGGCGGGTCTGGCCACGTCGTCGACTTCATCGACTACAACCGCTGGTTCATCGGCAACGTGGCCGACATCTGGATCGTCAGCGCAGCCTGTCTCATCGTGCTGCTAGCCCTGCTCGGGATCGGCGTCGATGGTCATAGGGATGGTCATAGAGATGGTCCTAGAGACGGGGGCCGATCTGAGAGCGCCGACCGCCCCGAGAAGGCCGCTACCGAGAGCGCGAGCGGCGACCAGCCGCAGAACGAGAGAAGCGATGTCTGAGGTACGAACCGTGCTGGTGCCCGACGGCCTCGAGGGCGAACGGGTCGACGCGGGAGTCGCCCGTCTCTTTGGCCTCTCCCGCACCAAGGCGGCTGACCTGGCCGCGCAGGGCCACGTCATCCAGAACGGCACGTCGGTCGGCAAGTCCGAACGCCTGCTGGCCGGCTCGATGCTCGAGGTGTCGTTGCCGAGCGTCGCTCCGAGTCCCAGCCTCGCGATCGTCGCTTCCCCCGTCCCCGGCATGACAATCGTGTTCGATGACGACGACCTCGTGGTGGTCGACAAGCCGGTCGGGGTGGCCGCCCACCCCAGTGTCGGCTGGGTCGGCCCCGACGTGGTCTCCGGGCTGGCCGCTGCCGGCTACCGCATCTCGACCTCAGGGGCGCCTGAGCGTCAGGGCATCGTCAGCCGGCTCGACGTCGGCACGTCGGGCTTGATGGTGGTGGCCAAGAGCGAGGTCGCCTACTCGCGCCTGAAGCAGGCCTTCCGCAGCCGTACGGTCGACAAGACCTACCACGCGCTCGTGCAAGGACTTCCTGACCCCGTCGTCGGCACCATCGACGCCCCGATCGGGCGCCATCCTGGCCACGAGTACAAGTTCGCGGTCATGAAGAGCGGCAAGCCCTCGGTCACGCACTACGAGGTGATCGAGGCTTTCCGGCATGCCAGCCTGCTGAACATCCACCTCGAGACTGGCCGCACGCACCAGATTCGCGTGCACTTCGCCGCCCTGCACCACCCGTGCTGCGGCGACACGATGTACGGCGCCGACCCCACGCTCGCGTCGAGGTTGAAGCTCGACCGGCAGTGGCTGCACGCCGTCGGGCTCGGCTTCGAGCACCCAGGCACCGGCCAGTACGTGCACTTCGAGAGCCCGTACCCCGACGACCTCCAGCGGGCCCTCGACATCGTCGCGACCTTCTGATCGTCACCTTCGCCGACCACATGCCGGCCGCCGAAACCCCCTGAAGATCACGTGCCAGAGACACAGTTTGTCGGACACACCCGTGTCCGACTATTTGACCTCGGAGCGGCGCAGGAAGAGCAGCCCGATGACGAGCGGGAGCGCGATCCAGAGGGCGGTGGTGGAGGCGAGCATTGCCCATTCCCTCGCCGTGTCCGTGTCGTTCTCGAACAACGCGACCTGGGTGTAGTTCCAGTCGATCCAGGGCCGCAGGTCCTGGAACCACGAGCTCACCTGGGCGAGAAGGGCAAGGATGCCCGGCAGGACAAGGGAGACGACGAAGTAGCCGACGATGGCCGCCGCGGAGTTGCGGAGCATCACGCCCAGGGTGAAGCCGATCGCCATACCGACCAGGTTGCCGAGCAGGATCTGGCCGGAGTGCGCAAGCGTGACGTCCCAGATCGCGTCGGTGCCGTTGATCGCCGCACCGACGAGGTTGCCGAGGGCTCCGACGGCGAAGGCGACGGCCATCGAGGCGACGCCGACCACGGAGGTCGCGAACGCCTTGGCCCCGATCACGCGTCCGCGGCTCGGCACGAGCGTGAACGTCGTTAGCCCGCTGCGCTGGCTCCACTCGCTGGTGACGCCCAGGATCGCGATCATCGGCAAGATCACCGACATCGGGAAGCCGATCGCAGAGGCGAAGCTCTCGTAGGTGACGGCATTGTCGGGGGCGAAGATGATGACGGCGCCGGTCGCGATGACGGAAAGGACACCGATGCTGACGAGCATCCAGAAACCCGAGCGGGTGTTGAACATCTTGCGGAGCTCGATCTTGACGAGCCGGCTCGTCGGGATGGGACGGACGGTCCGGCCGGCCGGCGCGGCCTCGATGGTGTCGGGGGAGGTGACCGTGGCGGTCATGCCGCAACTCCGTCGCGTTGGGTGTCGGTGGTGAGCGACAGGAACATGTCTTCGAGCCCGGCGCCCTCGGCGGAGCGGAGCTCAGTGAGGGCAATGCCCGCTGTCAGGGCCACGGCCCCGACACGAGCGGGATCGGCGTCCGTACGGACCGAGCCGTCCCCGGCGAGCGTGCTGGGGATCGCGGCCTGCTCGAGGGCGTGCGCGAGCTCGCGCGGCGACGTCGACCGGGCGAGCGTCCCGGCTGCGGCGAGCAGCTCTTGCTTGCTGCCGGACGCGACGATCTTGCCGTTCCCGATCACGACCAGGTCGTCGGCGATGACCTCCATCTCGTGGAGGAGGTGGGAGGACAGCAGGATGGTGCCGCCCCGGCCGGCGAAGCCCGTCAGGAGGTCGCGCATCCACCGGATCCCGGCCGGGTCGAGCCCGTTCGCCGGTTCGTCGAGGATGAGCACGCGGGGGTCCCCAAGCAGGGCGGTGCCGATGCCCAGTCGCTGACGCATGCCGAGGGAGTAGTTGCGCACGCGTCGCTTGGCCTCCGACGGTGTCAGGCTGACGAGTTCGAGCGTCTCACCGACGCGGTGGCGCGGCAGGCCCATGGTGTCGGCGGCGATCGTGAGGATCTCGCGCCCGGTGCGGCCGGCGTGCTGGGCCGATGCGTCCAGGAGGACGCCGACCTCGAGACCGGGGTTGGGGAGGTCGGCGAACCGCACTCCGTTGATGGTCGCGCTGCCGGAGGTCGGGGCGGTGAGGCCGACCATGACGCGCATCGTGGTGGACTTGCCAGCGCCGTTCGGGCCGAGGAAGCCGGTCACGCGGCCGGGCTGGGCGGTGAAGGAGACGTTGTCGACGGCCGTGAAGCCGGCGTACCTCCGGGTCAGTGACTCAACAGTGATCATGGGTCAACCCTCGCCGCGGCGAGGCGTGCGCACACCGGTTTGATGGCCAGTCTTGACCTAGCCGAAAGCATGGGCGCCGGACCCTGCCTTGGTGCCTCGCGTTGCTGTCGTGGTCGCCGCTCCACGACGCCGTGTGAAAGTACAGATCGATCGCTTCCTCGCGCCCGTTACTGGGTGCGCGGACGCAAAGACGGTCCGACGCACCTGGCAGCGTCTTCGCGGCGAAGTACGTATCCCGTCGTCTCAGCGGCCACCGGGAGACGAACCCGAGCAAGTCACGTCGCCAAGGGCTTGCTAGCCCAACATCTGGAATCAACCCAAGGGCTCGTCAGGCCAAGGTCTCGGTGCACAGAACTGTCCGTCACCGCAGTGTGCGGCGTCTCGGGGGAGTGGAACCAGCGGCATTCTTTGGATATCGCTGGCTCAAGATCGTAGAGACTGCTGCTGGGCCGGTCGGAAACGTGGAGCGAGGTTTCGCCGGCGGGAGTCCGTACGGGCCCCTCGAGGGGTGGCACGTCCCGCGTCGTGTCATGGCCTCACTCGTCGGGTTGCGTATGCCCAGATGGCAATCTCCACTCGGTTTCGTGCGCCAATCTTGGTCGTGAGGCTGGACAGATGAAACTTCACGGTGCTCAGGCTGATGTGAAGTTCTCTGGCGATCTCGGCGTTGGTCCTGCCAGTGGCTACGGTGACGAGGACCTGTTCTTCGCGCTCCGTCAGGGGGCTCAGCGGTTGCGTCGGGGTCGATGACGTCGCAGTCTCGACGAACTTGGCGAGAAGGCGAGTCGTGATTGCCGGTGCGATGAGCGCGTCGCCTTCAGCCGCGGCGTGGATGGCCTGGACGAGCATCTCAGGTCCGGCATCCTTGAGAAGGAAGCCTTTGGCACCTGCTCGCAGAGCCCCGGTGACGTACGCGTCGGTGTCGAAGGTCGTGATGACCACAACTGCGAACGGGTCTTCGACGTCGGGTCCGGCCAGCAGCCGTGTGGCTTCGACGCCGTCGAGGTTCGGCATGCGGATGTCAAACAGGCACACGTCCGGACGTAGACGGTGCGCGAGTTCGACCGCCTCGCGCCCGTCGACCGCCTGTCCGACGACCTCGATGTCGGGTTGTCCGTTGAGGATCGTGGTGAGGCCGCTGCGGATGATGTCTTGGTCGTCGGCGATGAGTACCCGGATGGTCACGCTGGTCTCCCTGTACGGGGAATGCTGGCTTGGACGGTCCAGCCACGCTGCGGCAGGGGACCTGCCTCGAAGGTTCCTCCGAGCAGAGTGACACGTTCCTGCATTCCCACAAGACCGTAACCGGAGGGTCGGCCTACCAAGGCAACCCTGTCGCCGTCGTCAGTGACCTCCAGGTGGACGGTGTCGTGCTCACCGACGACCGAAACGGCGACCCGTCCCGCGTGGGTGGCGTGACGATGTACGTTCGTGACCGCCTCTTGCGCAACACGGAACAGCGCGCCCTGAACGCCGGGGCGCAGGTCGTCCAACTCGCCGCGCATCTCTACCTCGACCCGCGGACCGGGCGCTCCATCGGGCGTCGCGAGGTCCTGGATGTCGCCGATCCCGCGAGCGACGGACGTCTCGGAAGCCTCGCCGGTGCGGCGAAGCGTGGCGACCACCGAGCGCATTTCGGTCAGGCTGAGAGTGGCTTGCTTCTCGATGAGCGAGAGACTCTGCCCCGCCCCGGCGACGTCGCCGGCGCTGGCAAGAACCTGGCCGGCCTGTGCCTGGATCGCGATGGCAGAAACGTGGTGTGCAACGGTGTCGTGCAGCTCGCGTGCGAGCCCGTCGCGCTCGTGCAGCCGGACACGTTCGAACTGTTGGTTTCGCACGATGCGGCGGTACCGGACTGAAGCGCCCAGGGCTGCCGGGAACAGCAGCACGAG
This sequence comes from Terracoccus sp., assembly GCA_040007275.1. GTDB lineage: Bacteria > Actinomycetota > Actinomycetes > Actinomycetales > Dermatophilaceae > DSM-29435. The sequence goes on along the minus strand of JBDTVJ010000013.1, from coordinate 34,960 downwards.
GAGTCCGGCGATGGGAGCCGTAGCGCTCGTCGGGCCGGTGGTGACACTTACCGCCCAACCCGCCAGCGCGATCAAGGAACCGATTGCCGCCTGGCGACCCGTGCCCCACCGGAACAGCGTGTACATGAGAACCAGTACGGCGAGTCCGGCGTTCAGAGAGAAGCTCTCCGAGCCGGCACCTGTCGTGGCGAGGTCGACCGCCATGAATGGGCCGAACCCCAGCGCCACGGATAGTAGCGGCCGCGTCCTTCTCCACAACGTGGCGGACGCCAAGATGAGGCCGACGACTACGCTGAGCCAGCGCCAGGCCAGCTCGTCGGTGAAGGCGACCTCGACGACTGCGATCCCCAAGATGAGCGCGAACAGCGCCCAGTCGCGGGCCACGCGGGCCGGCGGCTTCTCGACGTCGCCAGGGTTCGTCTCGAGCCAGTCGTACGTCCTGTTCACCGTCCCAAGCATAGGGACGCAGAGTTGGCCTCGGATCGGCCGAAAGCCCCGTTCCCCGCCTGTCCTTTTGGACAGGGCAAGACTGGCCATCGCACCGGTGCGCACTGAACTGGTGCCGAACCACACTGGCAACTCCGCACCACACTTAGAAGGAGCTGTGAAGTGTTCACCAATGAGAAGACGCAGATGGCCACCCAAGGCAAGGCGTCCTACCGGAACACCCCTGTCGACGTAAAGATCGTCCTGTCGGCCCTGTGGGCGACCATGCTGTTCGTGTTCGCCTACGTCGACATCTTCGGATTCTTCCGCGCTGACATGCTCAACGCTGCGATCGAGGGCGAGGTGGGCCGCACCGGGCTGGCTGCCAACCAGGTGTTCTTCACAGCCGCGCTGATCTACATCCTGCTGCCGAGTCTGATGGTGGTGCTGTCGCTCGTCCTCAGCCCACGCGTCAACCGGATCACCAACATCGCGGTCAGCCTCTTCTACGCGGCCGCCGTCCTCGTGTCGTGCATTGGCGAGACGTGGGTCTACTACCTCATCGGAAGTGCCGTCGAGGCGGTCCTCCTCCTCGCAATCGCCCGCACCGCCTGGAAGTGGCCGCGCGTCTGACGCATCACCCCGCGCGCCGAAGATCCCCCAGTCACCCGGGGCGCCATGTCCGCTGCGCGGCCCTCCACACCTCCAGGAGCCAGGTGGGGGTGCTGCTCGACGCGTGGGGCCAGCACGCCGGGTGCGCCGTGAGGAAAATCTCGATCTTTTCCTCAACCTGTGAGGGGAGTACCTCGAGGGCGAGTGGAGGAGACTCCCCGCCTGGTCGCCCTGGCCCCAGCTTTTTGGGCTGATGGGTCTCCGGAGCCGGCGTCGATTGGGTCCGGCACCCGGCACCGAGGAAGGCGTGCGGCCGTGGGGAACGCTCGAACGACGCCTCAGGGCGCTTCACCGAGCGGTTACCGAAGAAGTCCGCGGATAGGTCGACCTGGCGATCGATGTCGCCCTGGAGCGGACCGAACCCAGCACAGGTAGGCCCGGGGTCCAGCCCGTTACGCCACCGGAGTGGCGAGGCTCATGCGCTCGCCTCTCGGCAGATCCGCCCAAAGGTACCTTGCATCAATCCGGGCGCTAGGAGAAGTGGTCGATGGTCTGGGGTGACGTCGAACGAGGGCGTGGAGCGGGTCGACGTGCGCTGCTCGGCCCGTCCGAGGTTGACGCCCGGCGTCGAGTTGGTGTGCAGACGGGCGCGCAGCGTTCCTCTTCGTGCGCGGCATCCGGTGGTTGGGGCTCGCCCGTCACGACACCCCTTGGCGACACGCCGAAGGGTGTCTGCGAGCAGGCTTAGACTCGTCCACGATGTCGACCCAACCCGCCCCGTCCAAGCAACGCAGCTTCGTGCACCTGCACGTGCACACGGAGTACTCGATGCTCGACGGTGCTGCTCGCATCGGCGACCTCTTCACCGAGGCCGCGAAGATGGGCATGCCGGCGCTGGCCACCACCGACCACGGCTACGTCTTCGGTGCCTACGAGTTCTGGAAGAAGGCTCAGGGCACGGGGGTCAAGCCGATCATCGGCGTCGAGGCGTACATCACGCCGGGCACCCACCGCAGCGACCGCACCAAGGTCAGCTGGGGCAACGGCGGCCGCGACGACATCTCCGGTGGCGGTGCCTACACGCACATGACGATGCTCGCCCAGAACAACGAAGGCATGCACAACCTGTTCCGGATGAGCTCGATCGCCTCTCTTGATCAGGTCTACACGAAGTGGCCGCGCATCGACCGCGAGCTGATGAGCACCTACGGCAAGGGCCTGATCGTCACGACGGGCTGCCCCAGCAGCGAGATCCAGACGCGGCTGCGCTTCGGGCAGTACGACGAGGCTCGCCAGACGGCATCTGACCTGCGTGACGTCTTCGGGGCCGAGAACGTCTTCTGCGAGTTGATGGACCACGGCCTCGAGATCGAGCGCCGGGTGCAGAAAGACCTCATTCGCCTGGCGCGCGACCTGAAGTTGCCGCTGCTCGCCACCAACGACCTGCACTACACCCGAGCCGAAGACGCCAAGGCCCATGCCGCCCTGCTCTGCGTGCAGTCGGGTTCGACCCTGATGGACCCGGGCCGGTTCAAGTTCGACGCCGACGAGTTCTACCTCAAGTCGGCCGACGAGATGCGTCACGTGTGGCGCGAGCTGCCCGAGGCGTGCGACAACACGCTGCTCATAGCCGAGCGCTGCGAAGTCTCTTTCACCGAGGACGAGGGGCGCTACATGCCGCGCTTCCCCTGCCCCGAGGGGGAGAGCGAGACCTCGTGGTTCATCAAGGAGGTCGAGACCGGCCTGGGGCGCCGCTTCCCGAACGGCGTACCCGGCTACGCCCACCAGCAGGCCGCGTTCGAGCAGGACGTCATCGTCTCCAAGGGCTACGCCGGCTACTTCCTCGTCGTGGCCGACTTCATCAACTGGGCCAAGCGGAACGGCATCCGCGTCGGGCCGGGGCGTGGGTCGGGCGCCGGCTCGATGTGTGCGTATGCGATGGGCATCACCGACCTCGACCCGGTGCCCCACGGCCTGATCTTCGAACGCTTCCTCAACCCCGAACGCCCTTCACTGCCCGACTTCGACGTCGACTTCGACGAGCGCCGACGCGGCGAGGTGATCCGCTACGTCACGCAGAAGTACGGCGAGGAGCGCGTCGCGCAGATCGTCACCTACGGCACCATCAAGGCCAAGCAGGCTCTCAAGGACGCCAGCCGGGTGCTCGGTCACCCGTTCGCGATGGGCGAGAAGCTCACGAAGGCGATGCCCCCCGACGTCATGGGCAAGGGGATGCCGCTCGCCAACGTCTTCGACCCGACCGCGAAGCGCTACGCCGAGGCCGCCGACTTCCGGGCCGTGCACGACGGCGACCCGGCCGCCCAGGAGGTCGTGGCGACTGCCCTCGGGCTCGAGGGGCTGAAGCGCCAGTGGGGGGTGCACGCGGCCGGCGTCATCATGAGCAGCGAGCCGCTCGTCGACGTCATCCCGATCATGCGCCGCCTGCAGGACGGCCAGATCATCACCCAGTTCGACTACCCCAGCTGCGAGGCGCTCGGGCTGGTCAAGATGGACTTCCTCGGCCTGCGCAACCTGACGATCCTCGACGACGCGATCGAGAACATCACCCTCAACCGCGACGAGACCATCGATCTCGATGCCCTCTCCAAGGACATGACCGACCCGGCCACCTTCGAGCTGCTCGGCCGCGGTGACACCCTCGGCGTCTTCCAGCTCGACGGGGGCGGCATGCGCGCGCTGCTGCGGCTCATGCAGCCCGACAGCTTCGAGGACATCTCGGCCGCCCTCGCGCTCTACCGCCCGGGCCCGATGGGGGTCAACGCCCACACGAACTTCGCGCTGCGCAAGAACGGCAAGCAGGAGCTCATCCCGCTCGACCCGCAGCTGAAGGGCAAGCTGCAGCCCGAGATGATCGCGGCGCTCGAGCCCATCCTCGGCACGACCTACGGCCTGGTGATCTACCAGGAGCAGGTCATGGAGATCGCGCAGAAGCTGGCCGGCTACACCCTGGGCACGGCCGACCTGCTCCGCCGGGCCATGGGCAAGAAGAAGAAAGAGGTGCTCGACGCCGAGTACGGCACCTTCGCCGGCGGGATGAAGGACCAGGGCTTCAACGAGGCGTCGATCGCGGCCCTCTGGGGCGTGCTGGTGCCCTTCTCCGACTACGCCTTCAACAAGGCCCACACGGCCGCGTACGGGCTCGTCTCCTATTGGACCGGCTACCTCAAGGCCAACTACCCGGCCGAGTACATGGCGGCGCTGCTGACAAGCGTGCGCGACGACAAGGACAAGTCGGCCCTCTACCTCAACGAGTGCCGGCACATGGGCATCAAGGTGCTGCCGCCCGACGTCAACTCCTCGATCGCGAACTTCGCGGCGGTCGGCACCGACATCCGGTTCGGTCTCGCCGCCATCCGCAACGTCGGGCTCCCGGTCGTCGAGGCGATCGTGCGCTCCCGCGAGGAGAAGGGCGCCTTCGCCTCCTTCAAGGACTTCCTCTCGAAGGTGCCGGCCGTCGTGTGCAACAAGCGCACCATCGAGTCGCTCATCAAGGGCGGCGCTTTCGACTCCCTCGGCGAGAGCCGGCGCGGGCAGGTCGAGGTGCACGAGCGCTACATCGACGCCCTCATCGAGGTGAAGAAGCAGGAGGCCATCGGCCAGGACAGCCTCTTCGGGGCGCTGATGGGCGACGACAGCGACGACGGGGCCGCGGGTGGGGCGGGTGGCTCCGGCACCTTTGATGGTCTCCCGTCGGTGCCGACCATGGAGTGGGACAAGGCGACGCTGCTCAGCTTCGAGCGCGAGATGCTCGGGCTCTACGTCTCTGACCACCCGCTCTTCGGCATCGAGCACATCTTGGCCGCGCACGCCGACACCGCGATCGCGGCGCTGATGGGTGAGGAGGGCAGGCCCGACGGCACTCCGGTCACCGTGGCGGGGCTGATCACCAGCCTGCAGCTGAAGCGCACGAAGAAGGGCGACCTGTGGGCGATCGCCACCGTCGAGGACCTCGACGGCGCCATCGAGTGCCTGTTCTTCCCGTCGGCCTACATGACCTACTCGACGATGCTGGCCCAAGACACCGTCTGTGCCGTCAAGGGGCGGGTGAGTGCTCGCGACGACTCGATCTCGATCTTCGCTCAGGAGCTCACGATTCCCGACATCAGGGAGGGGCCCCGGGGCCCGGTCGTGCTGACGCTGCCCCTGGCCCAGGTCACGACGGCGCGGGCCGAGCGCCTCAAGGACATCCTGCGTGAGCACCCCGGCGCCACCGAGGTGCAGCTGAAGCTCGTGCAGCCGGGCCGGTCGGTGCTCATGTCGTTGGGCGACACCCATCGCGTTACGGCCACGTCGGCCCTCTTCGGTGACCTCAAGGCGCAGTTCGGCCCCGCCGTTCTCGGCTGACCTGGGCTGAGACGGGCTGAGACGGGCGTGATGACGGGCATGACCGGTTCGGATGCCGCAGAAGGGGTTTGGGGATGAAGGCGGCCGACCGCAGACGGTTGCGTCGGGCCCGGATGGCCGCGCTGGGGCTGACGCCTTCCCTCGGCACCCCGGCGGGGCCGGCATCCGCGCTGTCGGTGGTGCGAGAGCTCGGGGCTCTGCAGGCCCAGGACTACGGGTCGGGCGTGTGGTCGCTCGGGGTGCGGTCGGGCCTGACGCTGGATCAGATCGAGCAGGCCGTGATCGACCGCGAGATCGTGCGGACGTGGCCGATGCGAGGGACGATCCACTGGGTGGCTGCCGCTGACGCCCGGTGGATGTGCCGGCTGCTCGCTACGGCTCGCATCCGTTCGCTAGCCGGACGCTACCGGCAGCTCGGCCTCACCGAACGCGACATTGCGCTGGCCGGTGAGCTCTTCGAGACCCACCTCGAGACACCGATGAGCCGTCCTGACGCCGTCGCCCTGCTCGCCGCCCACGGCATCGACCCGAGCGACCAGCGGGCCTACCACCTGGTCGGCCACCACTGCATGACCGGGATGCTCTGCCAGGGTCCGCTCATCGGCCGCCAGCCGAGCTTCGTGCTCATCGACCACTGGGTGCCGCGCTCGCGGGCCCCCACCCGCGAGGTGGCGATGGCGACCGTCGTCGAGCGTTACGTCCGCGGCCACGGGCCGGTCACGGAGAAGGACGTCGCGGGCTGGCTGCTGCAACCACTGGGGTTCACGCGGGAGGCCCTCACCCTGCTCGAGTCCCGCCTCGTGCAGGAGGAGCTTGACGGCCTGGTCTGGCTCACCCACGTCGACGCGCGCCCCGACCAGGGGCCCACCGGTGTTCACCTGCTGCCGCAGTGGGACGAGTTCCTGCTCGGCTACACATCGCGAGAATTGACGCTGCCCCCCGAGCACGTGGCCAAGGTCGTGCCCGGGCGCAACATGGTCTTCTCGCCCACGCTGGTGGTCGACGGCGAGGTGGCCGGAGTCTGGCGACGCCGCGAGGCCCGGTCGCGCGTCGTCGTCGAGGTCGAGCCGTTCACGGCTCTCAGTGCGAGCCGATGGCGTGAGGTCGAACGGGCGGTGGCGGCCTACGGCCGCTACCTCGGGCGCGACGTCGAGGCCCTCGCGGTCGGCGCGGGCTGACGTGGCGCGAGGGGGGATCCCGGCCTCGCCGCTGCCCCCGCGGCACGGAGTCGACGCCCAACGCTTCCGGATGCCGCAGAGCGGGTCGTGGGCCACCCTGCGCGACCATCTCGTGGAGCGGCTGGCCACCGGGTTGAGCGCCGAGCAGGTCGACGCCATGCTGGCTGCTGGCGAGTTCGTCGACGCCACAGGCGAGCCCGTGCCTACCGACGGCCCCTTCGTGCCCCGGTCTGTGGTCTGGGCGCACCGCAACCTCCCGGTCGAGGTACCGCTGCCCTTCGACCTGTCCGTGCGCCACCGTGACGAACGGCTTGTCGTTGTCGACAAGCCGCACTTCATGGCGACCATGCCGCGCGGTGCCCACGTCGTGAACAGTGCCCTGGCTCGGGCACGGGTCGTGACCGGCATGACCGGTCTGGCGCCGGCGCACCGCCTCGACCGTCCCACCGCCGGAGTGCTGCTCTTCACGACCGAGCAGCGGTGGCGGGGCGCTTACCAGACCCTGTTCGCCGAAGGCCTGGTGCACAAGGAGTACCTGGCCGTGGCGCCGGTTCGACCCGACCTCGAGCTGCCCCTGGTGCGGCGGACCCGCCTGGTCAAGGAGCACGGGGTGCATCAGGCGCGTGAGGTCGGCGGGGAGGCGAACGCCGAGACGCTCATCGAGCTCGTCGAACAACGCGGAGAGCTGGGGCTGTACCGGCTGACGCCGCGCACCGGCCGCACCCACCAGCTGCGCTGCCAGCTGAACGGCCTCGGCATCCCGATCGAAGGGGACCTGCTCTATCCACGGGAGGTTGACGGGGCCGCCGCCGACTTCAGCCGCCCGCTGCAGCTGCTGGCGACCTCGCTCGAGTTCGACGATCCGGTCGACGGCACCCGTCGTCGCTTCGAGACCCGCCGCACTCTCGCCGCGTGGCCCCGCTCGCCGGCCTTCGTCGCTGACTGATCGCATCAGCGCCCGGTTGCGTTCAAGCGGCTAGATCAGGCCCGAATCGCGCCAGCGCCGTTGCGCAGGTCCGCTGGCGTTGCAGGAGGCAGTGATGCGGCCCGCAAGATCCTGCGGAGCCGCGACGGCATACTCGTCGCTGCCTCCACCTTCGCCGAGGGGGACGGCCATCTTGGGCTCGAGCTCACGGGTATGAAGCCGTTCGCGCCCATGACCCTGTTGCCCGCCATGCGCCGAGAGGCGCCGCGAGGTGCTCACACTTGGCACCCGAACGGCATGCCGAACGTCAGCGACTGTCCACTGTACAGCATCTGCAGCCACACCGCGCCCATGGCCACCTGGTAGACGACGAGCGCCACCCCGACCCATTTGAGCCACCCGATAGACCGGAACTCGCGTGAGAACGCCGCCACGCTCACTACGAAGAGCACAGCCATGGAGATCTGGGCGCCCCAGATCCAGTTGCCGTGGAACAAGATCGTCCCGTCCTCGAGCGACTCGGCGAGCACCGTGAAGGTGGCCAGCCCGACCAAGACGCTCGCCCACGCCAGCGTGAGCGGGAGGCGGTAGCGTTTGACCCGCCACACCAGGACGGTCAGCACCAGAGGCGTCAGAATGGAGACGCACACCGACCACAGCGGCCCGACGCCGAACTGTGCGCTCCATTCCTTCCACAAGGCGAAGGGCGCGACGATGTTGGTCACCCGTTGGCCGTCGATCTGCAGGCCCGGCCCGCCGTAGGTCAGCACGAACTGAACCGCCAGGACCAGCGCAGCGGCGATCCCCGATGGTGCTATTCGCCACCAGAGGTCTTTGAACACCGTCAGGCGACGGCTGGCCGGCGTGGCGACGACCGCCATCAGGAACCACAGCGCGAGCACGGGCATGAGCGCCAGCAGGTAGTTGGGCTTGGTCCAGGCGCTGAGAACCACCAGCGTGACCTGGACAACCTGCGGCCCCCACGTGCGCCCCCCGCGCATCATCATCCAGCAGGTGGAGACGAAGAGCAGCAGTGCGAACGGGACAGCGAGGATCGTCGTCGAGTTGTGCCAGACTACAGGTGTCAGCTTGCCCAGATACAGGTACTCGCACGTAGCGACGGTGATGGGCGCAGCGATCGAGGTGGCAAGGGTCCCGACGATGCGCACCGCAGTCCCGACGCCCGTCAGTGAGAACACGAACCACGTCGCCGCCAGTCTCAGCCCGTAGGCGCTGGCGAGCACTGCTATCGCTGCCCCCTGCAGCGCATTGGCGTCGCCACCGGCGGACAGCACCTCCAGCAGCGTGTAGTAGATGGAGTAGCCGAGTTGCGTGTGTTCCGTCCGGCTGTCGATGACCAGCTGGATGTGCTTCGGCAGATCCGAGTTCGTGCCCTCGAGGGCAAGGCGGGAGAAGATCGCTGCACCGGCGGCCGTACCGATGACGAACATGATCAGCGCACCCAACCAGGTCGAGCGATCCCGCAGCGGCTGCCTGTGCCAGGTCATTTCAGCGTGGGTTCTTTCCGGGAGCGGGTGAACTGCACGAAGGTAGCCAGCGGTGGCCCCGCGACGCCGGTGGAACGGTGGTTCATCGCATTGCGGCTCGGGTCTGTTCGGCGTCCAAGAGATCGAGGTCATGGTGGCAGAAACTGGGTTCAGACAACGCCCCGCCACGCCCGCGAAGCTGGTGGCCGCTCAAGAAGCCCACGCGCCGTGCGACCTCCCAGGCGCCAATCCGTGTCGGTTGCCCTCGGTGATCTCGTACTCGCCGCGGGCCGGGCTCGCCTTGGTGCGGGCGCTCTCGATCACGCCGTTGTCGTGGAAGTACAGGTCGGGCACCCCGTAGCTCGTCTTCGGCTTCGGCGGCTTCTCCTCGAGCGAGGTATTCGGGCAGCGGGTCGGCTGCAGCATCAACCACAGAGTGATCCGTCGACGGATCTCAAGAGAGTCACGCGCGTGCCCCCAACGCCTCGGCGATCATCCGGTGGCCCTGCTGCTCGAACGTCTCTTCGCCGAACTGGTGGGCCCACGCCGCGGTACCGATCGCCTCGCGGACCCGGGTGCGAAACCAGGCGTTGGCGCTGCCCCGATCGTCGCCGCGAGGGTCGCTGCCGTACCCGGTGAGAAAGGCGGTCTCGAGTCGGGAATCGCGACGAAAGTCCTGGGCGGCGAGGCGAGTCAGGTCGCTCATGGCCGGTCGTAGCGCTGCCCGACCGAGGTCGATGACCCGGACCTCGCCCTTGTGTACGAGCCAGTTCCGTGGCTGCCAGTCACCATGGGTCGGCACGAGCCGAACCGGTGGAGTCGGCCAGGACGCGATCTCAGCCCTGAGGCGCTCGACGGTCTCGTCGTCGATCCGGTGCGGCTGCCGTAGCCACCACAGTGACTTCTCGTTCGCACCGAGCTCGAACTCCCGGTCGACCACACCCGACTGCCGGTGCAGCATCGCCAGCAGGTGACCGGCCTGTCGGTACACATTGGGTTCGTCGGCAGCGGGAGAGCCGAGCACGAGCCGGCCGGGCAGGAAGCGGGTGACGACCAGCCTGGCCCCGAGGTCGTGGTGCGAGAGCAGCGGGGCGCGGCCCACCGAGGTCCAGGGCGCCAGCCACTTCTGGTGCGCCTCGATCTCGCGTGGGAGATGGCCGTCGCCCGGCCCGGCCGCCTTGACGATGTACCGGCGTCCGGCGTGCATCACCTCGAGCACCTGCGTCTTCACGAGCCCCCAGCTGTGGTTGTGTTCGACGACCGCGCCGGGCAGCCAGCGGTCCACGAGGTCTTGCTGCTCTGACGAGAGCTGGTCGTTCGCCCGTGAGCCGGTCGGCATCAGAGGTTGTCGATGGGGAGTCGGGGGATGTCGTCGGCGGGCTCGAACCCGAACACCTGACCATAGAACGACAGCTCTGCCTCGTAGGCGGCCCGCTGATTCTCGGCAGCGCGAAACCCGTGGCCCTCGCCCGCGAACAGCCGAATGGCGACCGGCTTGCCCTTGCGGCGCACGGCGTCGGCCATCGCGATGGCCTGGTTGGTGGGGACCACCTCGTCGTCCTCACCCTGCAGCAGCAGGATGGCGCAGTTCAGCGCGTCGAGGTGGTTGATCGGCGACCGCTCCCGATAGGTCTCCCGGGCAGCGGGATAGGGCCCGACCAAGCCGTCGAGGTAGCGCGACTCGAACTTGTGCGTGTCGCGCGCCAGGGCCTCGAGGTCGGCCACGCCGAAGAGGCTCACCCCGGCGGCGAAGACGTCGCGGAAGGCCAGCGCCGACAACGTGGTGTAGCCGCCGGCGCTGCCGCCCGAGATCGCCAACCGGGCCGGGTCGGCCCAGCCCCGGTCGGCCATGGCCATGGCACCGTCGCAGCAGTCGTCGACGTCGACGATGCCCCACTGCCCCTTGAGTCGTTCACGGTAGGCCCGACCGTAGCCCGCGCTCCCGCCATAGTTGACGTCGAGCACGGCGATGCCCCGGCTCGTCAGAAAGGCGTAGCCGAGGTCGAGCGCCGGAACCGTCTGGCCGGTCGGCCCGCCGTGAGACTGCACGACGAGCGGGGCCAGCTCACCCTCCGGAGCGTCGAAGTGCGGGTTGCGGGGCCGGTAGAGGAAGCCGTGCACCGCACGCCCCTGACGGTCCTGCCAGGTCACCGCCTCCGCCTCAGGAAGGTAGGCCTGGTCTACCGGCAGCTCGGCGCTGGCTCGCAGCACCTCGAACCGAGCCGAGACCGGGTCGAGCTGGATCACGGCAGCCGGCTCGGACGCCCGGGCGGCCACCATGACCACGTGTCCGTTCCACCACGACGGCCGCGCCGAGCTCACGAGCGGGGTCGGCACCTCACGAGCCGGCTCGCCGGGGCTGATCAGCATGAGCTGAGCCGATGAGTCACGCCACTCACGCAGGAGGATGCGGCCGTCGGGCAGCTCGAGCCACGACCCTCCGCCCAGCATCCACGCCGGGTCGGAGCAGTCGACGGTGACCGGATGCAGTGTGGCCCCGTCGCGAGTCAGGTTCCAGTAGCCCGATCGGTCGGACATGTAGAGCAGGGACCCGTCGCGACACCAGCCGATGTCACACACCGACACCCCGTCGCCGCCGTCGACCACCCGCGCGTTCGTCGCGGTGGCGCTCCCCACCCAGAGCAGGGCCCCGTCCCACGGCATGCTCGGGTGTTCCCAGCTGATCCAGGCCAGCTGTTCTCCGTCGGGCGACAGTCGGGGTTCGGCCACGAAGTCGTGGCCCGTCACCAGAACCTCGCCCGCTGACGGACCAGCGTCGAGTGGGACGGCAACCAGCTCGTTCACCACCCCGTCAGCGCCGCGATGGTCTTCGCGCACGCATAGCACCCGCCGGCGGGGCAGATCGAGCTGAAGATCTCCGAACCTGAGTGCTGACGGCATCCCCTCCGGGGTCAGGGCCCGGGTCTCCCCGTGCTCGATGATGCGCAGCCGACCGTCGGCGAAGTCGGAGTACACCACGACCTCGCCCTTTACGTCGTAGGCCCCACCGCCGTACTCGTGCACCCGCGTTCTTAGGTTGACCGGTGATGGCGTCACATCGCACATCTCCCCGTCACGCAGCCGCACGAGCACGACCCGACCGCTCTCGGTGGGCCGGCCTTCCAGCCAGTAGAGGTCGCCGCCGTCGGCGACGACCTGGGACAGGGTCAGGCCCGAGGTCGTCAGCACGTCGGCCGTGATGGGCGAGGTCCAGGATCCGTAGGGCGCGCTGTGGCTCATACCTCGGTTCTACACCGACTGCGCCACGGTGTCGCGGGCGGCTCGGACGCTCGACCTAGAGTGAACGGATGGATACACCCCCCATTGCCCGACGGTCGCCGAGCGCCCGAGAGCATCACGGCGACCGCTTCGACGACCCGTACGCCTGGATGGCCGATCGAGAGTCCACCGAGTTCGTCGAACACCTCGCCCTCGAGAACGCCTGGGCCATCGAGCAGACCGCGCACCTGAGCTCGCTGGCCGACACCATCTACGAGGAGTTCCGCTCGCGCATCCAGGAGACCGACCTGTCGGTGCCGGTGCGCCACGGCCGATGGTGGTACTACACCCGCACCATCGAGGGGCAGCAGTACGCCGTCCAGGCCCGGGTGCTCGCCGAACAGCATCCGGAGCGCCCCCACCTCGACGGCGACCAGGCCCCGTCCGGGGAGGAGGTGCTGCTCGACCAGAATGCGGAAGCCGTGGGCCACGAGTTCTTCGGCGTTGGCGCGAGCGAGGTGTCGCCGGCCGGTGACGTGTTGGCCTACGCTGTCGACCTCGCCGGTGACGAGCGCTACGACGTGCACGTCAAGCGCATCGCGACCGGTGAGGTGCTCGACGCTGTGGTTCAGCGCACCGGTGGCTCGTTGACGTTCTCTCTCGACGGTCGGCACCTGTTCTACACCCGCGTCGACGACGCCTGGCGCCCGTACCAGGTGTGGCGGCACGAGATCGGAACCCCGGCCGGAGACGACGTGCTCGTGCACGACGAGCCCGACGAGCGCTTCTTCGTCGGCGTCGGCAGCTCCCGCGACGACCGTCAGGTCGTCATCGCCATCGGCAGCAAGACGACCTCGGAGTACCGGCTCATCGATGCCGCCGACCCGCTCGCGACGCCGCGGGTCGTCGCGGCTCGCCGACAGGGCGTGGAGTACGACATCGAGCCTGTCGGTGACCAGCTCTTCGTGGTGCACAACGCCGACCGGGTCAACTTCGAGCTGGCCGTCGCGCCGATCACGAGCACGACGCACGCCGACTGGATGCCGCTGTCGGTGACGAGCGACGACGAGTACGTCACCGGTGTCGACGGGTTCGACGACTTCATCGCCGTGACGCTGCGGCGATCGGGCGGCACCGGCATCCGTATCGTCAGGCGTGACCCGAAGGCCCCGAACGGGCTGGGGGAGAGCCACGACATCTCGCTCGACGAGCCGATCCACTCGGTGCACGTGGCCGCCAATCCCGAGACGAGCACTCCCAGCCTGCAGATCGTCCACGAGTCGCTCGTCACCCCCCGCGTCGTCGAGGACTACGACGTACGCTCGCGAACCTTCACGCTGCTCAAGCAGCAGCAGGTGCGCGGCGACGTCGACCTGCGGCAGTACCGGCAGCGTCGCGAGTGGGCGGTCGCGGCCGACGGCACCCGCATCCCCATCTCGATCGTGCACCGCCACGACGTCGTCGCCGACGGCACCGCGCCCGGCCTGCTCCACGGCTACGGGGCCTACGGCATCCCGAGCGACCCGTGGTTCTCGGTGCTGCGCCTCTCACTGCTCGACCGGGGCTGGGTGTTCGCCATCGCGCACGTTCGCGGCGGCTCCGAGATGGGTCGCTCGTGGTACGACGACGGCAAGCTCGACCGCAAGACCGCCACGTTCGACGACTTCGTAGCGTGCGCCGACCACCTGCGCAACGCTGGCATCGTCGACCCGAACCGGCTTGCGGCTGAAGGTGGCTCGGCCGGAGGGCTACTCATGGGGGCCGTAGCGACCCGAGCGGCCGACCGGTTCCGTTTCGTGCACGCCTCGGTGCCGTTCGTCGACCCGTTGACCACGATCCTCGACCCGTCGATGCCGCTGACGGTGATCGAGTGGGAGGAGTGGGGCAACCCGCTCGACGACCCGGCGGTCTACGCCTTGATGAAGGGCTACTCGCCCTACGAGAACGTCGCGGCCCAGCGCTACCCGAGCCTGTTGGTCACCACGAGCCTCAACGACACCCGCGTCTACGCGACCGAGCCGGCGAAGTGGGTGGCGGCCCTACGTCACGAGACCGAAGGCCGTTCAGATGCGGCTCCTGTGCTGTTTCGCACCGAGATGGCCGGAGGCCACGGCGGGCAGTCGGGCCGCTACGACACGTGGCGGCAGTGGGCCTGGGAGACAGCGGTGCTCATCGACCAGACCCGCTGACCGAGTCCAGATGCCGGATGCCGGATCAGAGCGGGCCCAGCACGTCGTATGCGTCACCCTGCAGCGCAAGCCCTTCGGGCACCGCGAGCAGCTGGCGCTCCTCGTAGCGGAAGTGCGAATCCATGATCGCGGCGATCCCGTCGAGGGGGTGTTCCAGCTCTGCAGCAGGGGCGGCGCGGGCCCCGGCAGCCTGAAGCTCGCCGACGAGGCGGGCGATCATCGAGTGGTCATGCTCCAGGGTGCAAGGCGTCTCGCGAAGCTCGGGGTGCGCAGCCGCGATGGCGGGGAAGAGCTCTCGGTCCTCGCCCACGTGATGGGAGGTCAGGGCGCTACAGATGCCATGGCAGAACAGCAGCAGCTCACGTGACGCCGACTCCGGCGGATCGCCTTCGCGCAGCGCGGCCCGGGTCACGTGCAGGGCCTCGCGAAGCCGTTCGTGAACGGTTCGAAGCTCGTGGTTCCAGGCGATCAGCCTGGTCTTCTCGCTCTCGGTCACGAGCGGGCGAAGGGAGACGACGAGGCCATGACCCACGCTCCTTCTGATTCGGCGTCCCTATGCCTGACGCGGTCTGTCAGCCGCACGCGACGCTGGGACCAGCCTACCCAGGCAGTAGAACCGGGTAGAGGCCGGAGGGGGTTTCGACGTACCTTGGCTGACAAGGGATGGTCTCTAGAGGGTGCCATGATGGTCGCAACGATACGGATCGACCTGCTGGGTGGGGTCGAGATCTCGGGCGCGAACACGGCCCGGGTGCAGGGGTCTTCTCGCGCCGTGTCGTTGCTGGCCTATCTGGTGTCGCAGGCCGGGAGTCCGCAGAGCCGGGCCCACCTGGCGGGGGTGCTGTGGCCGGAGTCGGAGGGGGCCCAGGCTCGAACGAACCTTCGCCGCGAGCTGCATCACCTGCGCGCTCTGCTGGGCGACCGGGCCAGCCTCCACGTTGACGGTGCCTTCTTGTGCTGGCGAGCCGACCCAGACGTCGTGGTTGATGTGCTCGAATTTGTCGCTGCCTGTCGCGACGCGATCACGGCCATCGAACTCGACCAGGCGCAGGCCGTCGACATCCACGGTGCACGGGCGCTGACCTTGTTCCGGGGGCCCTTCCTGCCCGGCTGCTACGACGATTGGGCGCTCACGGTCCGGGAGGACCTGAGACGGAGCTGTGTGGACCTGTGCGATCGGGCGGCTAGATATTGGCTGACCCACGGCGACACGGAGACTGCCCTCGTCTTCGCGCGGCGACGAGTACTGTTGGAGCCGCTGGAGGAGCCGGGATATCGCCTCATGATGCAGGCTCAGCGCGCGGCGGGAGATCGGTCAGGCGCCATGCGGACCTATCACCGGTGCGCTTCGCTCCTGGAACGTGAGCTCGGCGTCGGACCATCGCCGGAGACCCGCGCAGAACTCGATGCCGCGCTGGCCGATCGGGGGCGGGAGTGGGGCGACGCCTCGATCAGGGCCGTCGACCTCTCGCCGCCGTCGTTGTCGCCGGATCTGGTCGGGCGGGACTTCGAACGTGGGTGGCTCCGGTCCGCGTGGGAGACGGCTCAGAAGCGTCCAGGTTTCCTCGTCGTGACGGGTGAGGCCGGGGTCGGGAAGACCCGGCTGATGACTGAGTTCGCAGGGGCGGTAGGCAAGCTGGACGCTCTGGTTCTGACCACGCGCTGCTTCGCGGCCACCGGTGGGGTTCCGCTGGCGCCCGTCGCGGACTGGCTACGCAACCCGCACCTGCGCGCTGCGACCAGGCGACTCGATCCGGTCTGGCTCACCGAGGTACACCGGCTCGTCCCTGAGGGTGAGAGCCTGGCTGAGCCGGGTACCGGGGTGCGCGCGAAGGTGGATGCCTGGCAACGGTTGCGCTTCTTCGAGGGCCTGGCGCGAGCCTTCCTCACCGTTGATCGGCCGCTTCTGCTGATCGTCGACGATCTCCAGTGGTGCGACAAGGCGACGATGTCGTGGCTGTCGTTCCTGATGTCCAATGCGGGCTCGGCCCCGCTGCTCGTCGCCGCGACGGCGCGCGAAGCAGAGTTGGACCGCAGCGACCTCTCGGGTGTGCTGCAGAAGATGGGAGATGCCGGCCAGGTCGAGGTCAGACGAATAGGCAACCTGTCCTCGTCAGACGCTGGCCGGCTGGCGCAGCGCGTCGTCGGGCGCCCTGTGGCCGACAACGAGCTGAGCCTCTTGATGTCGGCAACGGCAGGCAACCCCTTCTACCTGGTCGAGGCCTTGCGGGAGGCCGCCTCTTCACCGGGACCGATCGAGGGCAATGACCTGCACCGCGTCCTGACCAGCCGGCTGGCGCGACTGTCCGAGCCGGCCCAGGAGCTGCTCGGCCTGGCCTCGGCGGTCGGCCGCGACTTCACGATCGACCTGCTGATCGAGGCGTCCGACCTCGATGAGGGCACGGTGGTCCGCTTGGTCGACGAGCTGTGGCGTCAGCGAATCCTTCAAGAACACGGACGGGGGTACGACCTCTCTCACGACCTGCTCCGCAAGGCGGCCTACGGTGCCGTCAGTCCGCCCCATCGCTGGCTGCTGCATCGCCGCCTGGCGCAGGCTCTGGAACTGCTCTACGCCGACCGCATCGACGTGGTGGCAGCCCAGCTCGCGGAGCAGTACGACCGTAGCAACCGGCCGGAACGTGCCCTGCCGTACTACGAGCGCGCCGCCCGGCAAGCCACCTCCGTCTTCGCTCATTCGGAAAGTGTCCGTCTCTGGCAGCGATGCCTGAGACTTCTCGCCGAGCTTCCTCCCGGCAAGCAGCGCGACGAACGAGAGCTGGGGGTGCTGCTTGAGCTGCTCCCCCCGATCAACGCCTGGCGCGGCTACGCCTCGACCACGCTGGAGGGGTACGCGCGGCGCACGGCAGCAGTCGGAGAGAGCCTTGGGCTCGTCGAGGTTCGGTGCACGGCAGCGATCGCCCTCTTCACCACCACCTACGTCCAGGGACGCATCGCAGAAGCACACAGGTGGGGAACGCAGGCGCTCAACCTGTCGCAACAGTGCCCTGACCTGACTGCCCAGGCCCATCTGGCTGTTGCAGGGTCGGGGCTGGGACTCGGCCTTCTCAAGCTGGCCGATGGGCACTTCCGACTGGCGTGTGAGCTGGCCGGTGAGTCCGACTCGTTGCCGATCGGCACCCGTACAGACGTGCACGCCAAGGGCTGGTGGGCGCACGGGCGCTGGCTGCTCGGTGATGAAGCCGGCGCCGACACGGCCAGCGCCGAGTCCGTGCTCAGCGCCCGCAGGCTCGACCATCCGTACTCGCTGGCGGTGGCGCTGTCGTACGCGGCGGTCACCCATCAGCTGCTCGGTGACCGTGCTCGGCTGGCTGGGGTGCTGGCCGAGCTGACCGAGGTGTGCGATCGCTACGGTTTCGCCTACTACCGTGACTGGGCGAGGGTTCTCACCGGCTGGACCCAACAGGGGTCTAGCGGGGTGCGCACCGCGAAGCTCGGAATCGAGTCACTGGAGCAGGACGGCTCGCTGGCCCGGATGCCGTACTGGCTCAGCCTGCTCGCCGACCTGCACTGTCGTCAGGGGAACGCCATGGCCGCCCGGGCGACGCTTGACGCAGCAATCGCGTCGGCCACCGAGCACGACGACCGGTGGTGGCTGCCAGAAGTGCTGCGCGCCCGTGCTGCCTTCGACCCTGCCCCTCGGGCCGTCCTACGACTGGAGCAGGCCGTCGCGCTGGCCGCGTCACAGTCGAACGTGGCCCTTCTGAGCCGGTGCCGCGCGGATCTCGACGCGCTCGCACCGGGATGACGTCGGAGCGTTCGCACCGACCCTGTTCCGTCCGAACGGTTCCCGAACGGCAACCCGCCTAGCGTCATCGACGACGCATCCGGGTCACGTCAGACCGAGCAGAGGAACCACGATGACACCGTCAAGAGTCCAGCGGGCCACACCGGCTCTCACGAGAACGGCCCCAACTACTCCCGGCATCCGGGCCTGCCCCGAGTGCGACCGGCCGGCCATGATCACCGACCGGTTCACCCTCCCCTCCACCGACGGCCCGGTCGAGCACATCCGGCTGTCGTGCGCCGGTGGCCGCCACCACCTCACCCTCATCACCGAAGGACACCGCTCATGACGACCACGATCACCGACGACAGCACCAGCACGCGGGCAGCCAACGCCCCCTACGGCGAACTCGCTGCCCTCACGCGCGGGCCGCTGATCCTGCCCGACAGCGACGACTTCGAGCAGGCTCGCGCGGTCTACAACGCCATGATCGACAAACGCCCTGCCGCCGTGCTGCGTTGCCACGACGTCGCCGACGTCGTGGCCGGCGTCCGTTTCGCCCGCGACCACGGCCTCGACGTGGCGGTACGCGGCGGCGGGCACAACGCGGCCGGCCTCGGCGTCTGGGACGACGCGCTGGTGCTCGACCTCGCCCCCATGCGAAGCACCACGGTCGACCCCGACGCGGGAACGGTGCGTGTCGACGGCGGCTGCACTTGGGGCGACGTCGACCATGCCACCGTCGCCTTCGGCATGGCCACCCCCTCCGGCTTCCTGGCCAGCACCGGCGTCGGGGGCCTGGCCCTCGGTGGCGGCATCGGCTACCTCACCCGCCGGTTCGGGCTCACGGTCGACAACCTGCTGGGCGCCGATGTCGTGCTCGCCGACGGGTCCTTCGTGCGAGCCGGCGCCGACAGCCACCCCGACCTCTTCTGGGCGCTGCGCGGCGGTGGCGGCAACTTCGGGGTGGTCACCTCCTTCACCTTCCGGTGCCACCAGATCGGGGACCACGGCACGATCTTCGGCGGTCCGGTCTTCTACGACCTGGCCGACACCCGCTCGGTGATGCAGTGGTACCGAGAGCTGCTGCCCAGCCTGCCCGAAGAGCTGAGCGGCTGGATCGCCCTGCTCACCGTGCCACCCGTGGCACCCTTCCCCGAAGAGCTGTGGGGACGAAAGGTGTGCGGGATCGTCTGGTGCTACACCGGCCCGCTCGAGAAGGCCGAGCAGGTCACCGCCCCCGTTCGAGAGTTCGGCTCGCCCTTGCTGGTCGGCCTGCACGAGATGCCCTTCAACGCGTTGCAGCAGGCCTTCGACGGGCTCTACCCGGCTGGGCTGCAGTGGTACTGGCGATCTGACTTCTGCACCGAGATCAGTGACGCGGCGATCGAGGTGCACGAGAAGTACGGCGCGCTCCTGCCCACCGGGCACTCGACGATGCACATGTACCCGGTGGGGGGCGCCGCCGCTCGGGTCTCCGCGAACGCCACCGCCTTCGCCCACCGGGAGGGCGGGTGGGCGGCCGTCATCGTCGGCGTCGACCCCGACCCCGGCAACGCGGAAACGATCTCGGCGTGGGCGAAGGAGTACTGGAAGGAACTACACCCCACCGCGGCCTCCGGCACATACGTGAACTTCCTGATGAACGAAGGCGCCGACCGGGTCCGTGACGCCTACGGCACGAACTACCCGAGGCTGGCGGCGATCAAGCACCGCTACGACCCCGACAACCTTCTCCACGTCAACCAGAACATTCCGCCTGATGCATCGTGAGATCGGTCACCGAGACTTGCACGAGCATCGAGCCTGTCACGGGTCGGGTCTGTGACTCGCGCTACGGGACGGGCAACCGTCCGACCCGTCGGTCACCAACCTCAGCGAGGTCTCCGATGGATGCTGTGACCAGCGACGACGTGCTGGGTCGGGCGCTGGTGCACGCGCGAGACTGGCGGGCCGGTGCACCGGAGCGGCCCGTGGGACCGCGAGCCGCGGTAGCCGACCTGCTGGCCGTCTTCGGCGTCCCGCTACCGGAGCGAGGCTGCGACCCGGTCGCGGTCATCGACGAGCTCGCCCGCGGCGCCGAGCCCGGGTTGATGAACATCCAGTCGGGGCGGTTCTTCGGCTGGGTCATGGGAGGCACCCTGACGGCGGCCCTCGGTGCCGACTGGCTCGTGAGCGCCTGGGACCAGAACGCCGGCCTTCGAGAGGCGACTCCTGCCGTCGCGGCACTCGAGGAGGTGGCTGGAGCCTGGGTGCTCGACCTGCTCGGCCTGCCGGGCGGCTCCGACGTCGGCTTCGTCACCGGCGCCACCATGGCGAACTTCTCCGGCCTCGCGGCGGCGCGGTTCGATGTGCTGGACCGGGTGGGTTGGAACGTGCAGCACGACGGGTTGAGCCGGTCGCCCCGGGTGCACGTGCTGGCCGGAGCGCAGCGACACGACACGATCGACCTGGCCCTGCGCTACCTGGGCCTCGGCATTCCTACGGCCGTGAACGCCGACGCCCAGGGCCGGCTGCGCATCGACGACCTGGCCGCTGCCTTGGATGCCGTTCCGTCGGCTGAGCCGGTGATCGTCTGCCTCCAGGCGGGCAACCTGCACTCGGGAGCCTTCGACCCGTTTCCTGAGCTCATCGCCCTCGCTCACGAGCGCAGCGCCTGGGTGCATGTAGACGGCGCCTTCGGCCTCTGGGCGGCCGCTGCGCCTCGACTGGCCAACCTCACGCGGGGTGTGTCAGCAGCCGACTCCTGGGCCACCGACGCGCACAAGACGCTCAACGTCACCTACGACTGCGGGATCGTGATCGTTCGCGACCCGCGGGCTTCCCGGGCGGCGATGGGACTGCACGCGAGCTACCTGCCTGAAGCCCCGGGTCCGGGAAACCCTCACGAGAAGGTGCCAGAGCTCTCCCGCCGGGCCCGAGGCGTTCCCGTATGGGCCGCGTTGCGGTCGTTGGGCCGCGAGGGTGTGGTCGACCAGGTGGAGCGTCTGACGGCCCGCGCCCGAGCCATCGCCGCAGGCTTGGCCGACGTGCCTGGTGTCGAGGTGCTCAACGACGTCGTGTACACCCAGGTCTGCCTCGACGTCGGCACCGGCCGCGCCGAGCAGGTCTGCGCGAGACTGACCGCCTCGGGTGAGGTCTGGATGTCGCCATCGCATTGGCGAGACCGAGACGTCATCCGCGTGTCGGTCTCGAACGCCGCCACCACCGAAGACGACGTCCGTCGCACCGTGGAGGCCGTGCGCGGGGCCCTGAAACCCTGAGCGCGGCAGCAGAGGTGGCTCGTCCGCCGGGCGACACTCAGGAGCGCGCCTCGTCGAAGGACCGCGACCTACAACTGGCCGGGGATGCGCCGACCCGGCGCTGCCCCGGCTGGGACGAGCCCCATCAGAGTCGCGCGATCAGCGAAGCGGGTTCCGGCCAAGGAAGTCGACCAGGACCTCGGCCATGTCGGAGGTATGGGTGGACGCGACCGCATGGCCACCTCCGTGCACGACTGCGCCCTCGGCCTGCGGTAGCAACCGGAGAACATGGGCGCGGGCTGCCGCGAACCACGGACCGCTGTCACTGCCCCCGAAGCAGAACACCGGACACCGGATGGTCGCGGCATCCTGCGCCTCGAAGCGCCACGAGAGCAGCGCCGGCACGTCGGACTCGAAGAACCTCGTGGAGGCTCTGAACGCTCTCCGGCGCCGCTGATGCGACGGCCAGTGCGATGGCGGCGCTGAAGCTCACGCCGACGACGTAGGCCGGCACGACGGCAGGCGCGCAGCCTTGGCGACCGAGACGTGGCAACCCGGCCGGGCGGCTGCTTCTAGACTTGGCCCATGATGTCTCGCCTCGACCTGCGCGGGCGCACGCTCGACGTGCGCTTCCTGCGCAGTGCCCTGCCCCGTGCCGAGTTCGACGTCACCGCTGCCCTCGAACAGGTCCGGCCGATCTGCGAGGACGTGCGTCATCGTGGCGCGCAGGCGCTGTTCGAGCTCGGCGAGCGGTTCGACGGCGTTCGCCCGACCCAGCTGCGCGTGCCGGCCCCGGTGCTGCAGGCGGCGCTCGACCAGCTCGACCCCGACCTGCTGGCGGCCCTGGAGGAGTCGATTCGCCGGGCCCGTCTCGTGCACGGCGACCAGCGCCGCACCGACACCACGACCCAGGTCGTGCCCGGTGGCACGGTCACCGAGCGCTGGGTGCCCGTCGACCGCGTCGGCCTCTACGTTCCCGGTGGCATCGCCGTCTACCCGAGCAGCGTCATCATGAACGTCGTTCCGGCGCAGATCGCCGGAGTGACCTCGCTCGCCGTCACCTCGCCGCCCCAGCGAGAGAACACCGGCGTCTTCGCCGGCTACCCCAACCCGACCATCCTCGCCACCTGCGCCCTGCTCGGGGTCGAGGAGGTCTACGCAGTGGGCGGGGCCCAGGCCGTCGCCATGTTCGCCTACGGCTTCGACGAGCAGGTCGTCGACGACGGCGTGACCCGCACCCTCACCTGCGAGCCCGTCTCACTCGTGACCGGACCGGGAAACATCTGGGTCGTCGCCGCCAAGCGTCTGCTCAAGGGGGTCATCGGCATCGACGCCGAGGCCGGGCCCACCGAGATCGCGATCCTCGCCGACGACAGCGCCGACCCCGACCACGTCGCGGCCGACCTGCTCAGCCAGGCCGAGCACGACCCGCTCGCCGCCGCCGTGCTCGTCACCGACAGTGAGCAGCTCGCCGACGACACGGTGGCCGCGCTCGCCCGTCGCGTGCCCGCCACCAAGCACTCCGAGCGGGTGGCGGTGGCCCTGACGGGCACGCAGTCGCGGCTGGTGCTCGTCGACGACCTCGACGCCGGTCTCGCGGTGGTGAATGCCTATGCCGCCGAGCACCTCGAGATCCAGACCCGGGATGCCGCTACCGTGGCCGCCCGTGTGCGCAACGCGGGCGCCGTGTTCGTCGGCGCCCACTCACCGGTCAGCCTCGGCGACTACGCCGCGGGGTCGAACCACGTGCTGCCGACCGCAGGCTGCGCCTGTCACTCGAGCGGTCTGTCGGTGCAGTCGTTCCTGCGCGGTATCCACGTCGTCGACTACGACGAGGCAGCCCTGCGCGACATCGCCCGTCACGTCGTCACTCTTGCCCAGTCCGAGGACCTCCCCGGCCACGGCGAGGCGGTCACCGCCCGGTTCGGTGACGAGGTGCCGCGGTGACAGGCGCATCTGCGAACGACCCGGCGCAGGCACGGGATGGGCGTCCGGCACCCGCACCCTCGACAGCGCAGGAGGTCGAACGCCTGCTGCGATCCGACCTGCGGGGGCGCAGTGCCTACGGGGCACCGCAGCTCGACGTCGCCGTGCGGCTCAACACGAACGAGAGCTCCTACCCGGTTCCGCCGAAAGTGGTCCGTGCCGTGATGGCGGCGCTCGAGGCCGAGATCGGGGGGCTGAACCGCTACCCCGACCGTGACTTCACGGCGTTGCGCAAGGCCCTCGGTGACTACGTCGAGCGCCAGTCGGGCGTCGCCTTCGGAGCCGACCAGCTGTGGGCGGGCAACGGCTCGAACGAGGTGCTGGCGCACATCGTGCAGGCGTTCGGTGGTCACGGTCGCACGGCGCTCGGCTTCACCCCCAGCTACTCGATGCACTCGATCATCGCCGAGACTCACGGCACCACCTGGGTGCACGGCCTGCGCGACCGCGACACCTTCGGCCTCACCGCCGAGTCGGCGGCCGAGCAGGCAGCGCTACACGATCCGTCGATCGTCTTCCTCTGCTCGCCGAACAACCCGACCGGAACCGCCCTGCCGTTCGAGGTCATCGGCGCGGTGCTACGCGCCGCCCCGAACGCCGTGGTCGTCGTCGACGAGGCCTACGCCGAGTTCTCCCGGCCGGGCACGCCGAGTGCGTTGACGCTGCTGGCCGACCACCCGCGGCTGGTCGTCACCCGCACGATGAGCAAGGCGTTCGCCTTCGCGGGTGGTCGCCTCGGTTACCTCCTCGCCGCGTCCGAGCTGGTCGACGCGTTGCGGCTCGTGCGGCTGCCCTACCACCTCAGCAGCCCCACGCAGACGATCGCCCGAGTCGCGCTCGAGCACGCCGACGTCATGCTCGGCACGGTCGAGGCGATCAAGGGCCAGCGCGACCGCATCGTCGCCCGACTGGCCCAGCTGGGGGCCAGCCCCGTGCCGAGCGACAGCAACTTCGTGCTCTTCGGTGGCCTCGTCGACGCGGCCCGCACCTGGCAGGCCCTGCTCGAGCAGGGCGTGCTCGTGCGCGATGTCGGTATCGAACACCACCTGCGCGTCACGGCCGGCAACCCCGACGAGACCACGGCGTTCCTGGACGCCATGACACGTCTGGCCCCCACCCACGTCCGACCGGTGGCCGGTCGGCAGACCAGCACCGAGACCGCCACGTCAGAAGAGGCTCAACCATGAGCATGTCACCATCGATTCACGCGAATGCCCTTGTAGCGCAGGGAGCCTCGAACGCGCAGTCACGACCGCATCGCACCGCCAAGGTTAGCCGGGCAACGTCGGAGTCGTCGGTTGAGCTGTGGCTCGACCTCGACGGGACCGGCGTCGCCGACGTGTCGACCGGGGTGCCCTTCTACGACCACATGCTGAGGTCGCTCGCCAAGCACTCGCTCATCGACCTGACTGTCAAAGCGGTCGGGGACATCGAGGTCGACGTGCACCACACGGTCGAAGACACGGCCATCGTGCTCGGTCAGGCCCTGCGTCAGGCGCTTGGCGACAAGAGCGGCATCTCACGCTTCGGCGACGCCACCGTGCCGCTCGACGAGGCGCTGGCGACCGCGGTGGTCGACGTCGCGGGCCGGGCCTACGTCGTGCACGAAGGAGAGCCGGAGGGGCAGCAGTACGTGCTCATCGGCGGGCACTTCACCGGCTCGATGACCCGTCACGTGTTCGAGTCGTTCGCCGTCAACGCCGGTCTCTGCCTGCACGTGCGGGTGCTCGCCGGTCGCGACCCGCACCACATCGTCGAAGCCCAGTTCAAGGCGGTCGCCCGGGCCCTGCGGGCCGCGATCGCTCGTGACGACCGGGTGGTCGGCATCCCGAGCGCGAAGGGTGCGCTCTGACCCATGGGAGCCGACGTCGTCGTGTTCGACTACGGGAGCGGCAACGTGCGCTCGGCCGTGCGCGCTCTCGAACGGGTCGGCGCCAGCGTGACGCTGACCGCCGACCCGGTCACGGCCCTGGAGTGCGACGGCCTCTTCGTGCCGGGGGTCGGCAACTTCCACGCCTGCATGGCCGGTCTACGCGCGGCGCACGGCCCGCGCATCATCGGGCGACGCCTGAGTGGGGCCCGACCGGTGCTCGGAGTCTGCGTCGGCATGCAGGTGCTCTTCGAGGGTTCCCGCGAACCGTCCGACCTCCCTCTCGAGGGGTTGGGGGAGTGGCCGGGCACTGTCGAACGGCTCTGCGCCGACGTTGTGCCCCACATGGGTTGGTCGACCGTCGAGCCGGGGGAGGGGAGCCGGCTGTTCTCGGGTGTCGAGGCCGAGCGTTTCTACTTCGTGCACTCGTACGCCGCCCAGCGGTGGACGCTCGAACCCACGGGCTCGTTCGCGGTCGTCGCCCCCGTTGTCACCTGGGCCCGGCATAGCGACCCCTTCGTGGCTGCTGTCGAGAACGGCCCGCTGACTGCCACCCAGTTCCACCCCGAGAAGTCGGGGGATGCCGGCCTGCACCTGCTCGAGAACTGGCTCACCACCCTGTGACATCGTCGTCTTCAGCCCAGCCCAGACCATGCTTGACTGCTCCTGACCGCACCGACCCGACCGCACCCCGACGGAGGCCGTGATGGCGACCCGCAGGACACCAGCGAAGAAGACTGCCGCCGCGAAGCCCGCTGTCAAGAAGGCTACGGCCAAGAGGACCACGGCCCAGAAGGCTACGCCTCGACGCCGCACGACCGCCCGGCGACCCAAGCCGGCTCTGTCGACGACGATCGGCGGTGCGCTCGGAGCGTTGGTCGTCGCGACCCTGCTCGACCTGTCGTGGCCGGTGCGGATCGCCTTGATCGTCGCGGTGCTGCTGGTCGGCCTCGGCTACCTCCTGTGGAAGAACCGCCGCACCATCGCGGCCGAGGCTTCCGCAGCCTCGGACGCAGGGGACGGGGGGGACGGGGCGACAGCCGCCGCCCCACCGCTGACCGAACAGGCCTGAGTTCAGTCTGGCCGGTTGTCTGGGGCGAACCTGGCTCCGTGGTCGCGGCGGTCGCCGGGTGCGTCGAGTCCGTCGAGTCCGTCGAGTTGACGGGTCTCAGGCGAAGAGGCCCACTGGGGGCGGCACCTTCTCGAGCACGCGCGCCGGGTCGGCTCCCAGCAGTCGGTCGAGCACCTCGCCGTAGACGGCGCGGAAGTCGGTCGTGGTCTTGAGGTCGCCGTCGTCGAGGTCGGTCAGCGACGGCTCGTCGCCGTGGAAGCCGGCCCTGACCGAGTCACCGATGAGCAGCACCGGTCCGGCCGTTCCGTGGTCGGTGCCCTCGGAGGCGTTCGCGCGAACTCGCCGCCCGAACTCCGAGTAGGCCATCAGCACGACGTCCCGCTCGCGGGCGGTGCCGGCCAGGGCTGACCGGAAGACGGTGACGGCCTTGTCGATCTCGGTGAGGTGGGCGGTCTGCGCGTCCTTCTCGTTGGCGTGCAGGTCGAACCCGGAGGCCGAGACGGTGTAGACGCGGGTCGGCACGTTCGCGGTGATGCACCGCGCCACCAACCCCAGCTGGGCGGCCAGGGTCGCCCGGTTGCCGTTCCCACCGGAGTCGCCCGGCGCATCGGCACCGTCGCTGGAGGTCAGCGACCCGAACGTCTGCTCGCACCGCCGGCGAGCGGCGTACGAGGCGACCACCATCCGGGCAGCCGGGCCGTCAGCGGCATCCGGCACCGCAAAGGCCGTCAGGGCGGCGTCGGCGAGGCTCGTCTTGTTCGCGTGGCCGCCGACCGCGAGGGCGGCCGCGGTCGCCTTGGTGCCGACGGCGAGCGGGGGCAGCACCTCCCCGATGTTGAGGGCGAGCAGGGGGTCGTCGCCGGCGGTGTCGAGCCAGCGCCCGAGCCAGCCGGTCGGTACCGGTGCCTCGGGCGAGCCCGTCTGCCAGATGTCCATCGACCGGAAGTGGCTGCGGTCGGGCCTGGGATAGCCGACGCCCCGCACGATGGCGAGCTTGCGGTCAGACCAGAGCTTCGCCAGGCCCGTCATTCCGGGGTTGAGGCCGAGCTGGTCGTCGAGACGCAGCACGTCGGCCGGGTCGTACGCGAGCTCGGGCCGGGCGTCGTGGTAGGCCGGATCGGCATAAGGCACAACGGTGCTGAGCCCATCGTTGCCGCCGTACATCGACAGCAGCACGAGTATCGGGCTGTTCGACGCGAGGGGCGTCTCTCGCCCGCGCTCCATCACGTGGTGCCAGGTGACACCGGCGGCGCCGGCCAGCAGGGCGGCCGCTCCGGCCACTCCCGACGCGCGCAGCAGGGAGCGACGGGTGAGCCCGTCCATCGGCTGCTTGGGGTCGATCGGAGGAAGGGACATCAGATCACCAGGTTTTCCGGGCAGACGAGGGCGGTGGCCACGAGCCGCGGGGGAAGGCCCACGTGCTTCTTCAGCTCGGCAGCGGTGCGACCGGAGAGGGTGGAGATGCCGAGCAGGTGCGCGACCGCCTCGACCCGCGCGGATGCCGGCTGGTCCTCGACTGCGTGCAGGTCGGCTGCCTTGACGAGGGTGGTGGCGGCGCGAACCCGAGTCGTCGCGGCGGCCGTCGAGAGCCAGGCCTGGCCCGACGGCCACCCGCTGACGTTGGGCGGGTGAAGGGGCACCTGACCGAGTGAACGCATCATCGCGGCGGCCTGGCGCACGGTGGCGTCATCGGCCGTGAGCGAGAGGGCCCGCATGCTGCCCACCACCCACTCGACGGGTGACACCACCACGCTGCCGGCCGCCGTGACGAAGGCCGGGTCGGTGAAGAGAGCGCCGAACATGGCCCGTAGGTCACGACCGGGCCCGTAGGCCGCCACGATCCGGGCCAGAGCGGCAGACGGTGGCCCGCCGGGGCCGGCCAGCAGGCGCCACCAGCGACCCACCACGAACGGGGCCGAGGCGTCGTGACCGAGCACGACCCGCACGAAACCGGTCGCATCGAGATCGGCCGTGGTGCCGAGCAGGGTCTTGGCCTGCGAGTCGTGGCGCCCGGCCACGAACCTCGCCGTGCCATCGCGTGACACGGTCCAGCCGGTCAGGGCCCGCGCGCCCTCTTTGACGTCCGTCTCCGTGTAACCGCCTCCGTGGCCCAGAGCGAACAGCTCCATGAACTCACGGGCCAGGTTCTCGTTCGGAGCCGTGGCGGTGTTCTTCTGCCCGTCGAGCCACACGAGCATCGCCGGGTCCGTCGCCATGGCTTCGGCCAGGTCGAGGAAGGACCCCCGGCCCAACGCGCGCAGCGTCTCGTTCTGGCCGAGCAGCATCGACGCCGACCGCACCTTGCTCGCGGAGGTCGCGAAGTGGTTGTGCCACCCGAAGGTGAGCTTCTCGACCATCGGGTTCGCCGCGCTGGCCATCCGGCGGATCCACCAGGCGAGCAGCTCGTTCACCTGCTGCCGGTCTGCCTGACGGCGCTTCTGGCGGTCTTCACGGGAGGCCCCCTTGCCCAGGGGCGCGAGTGTCTCGAAGGTCGGTGCGGGAGTCGCCGTCACCGAGGGAGCGTGGCTCGTATCCGCGTGCAGTGACTGCTGCACCCAGGCGGCGGCGCCCTGCTTGTCCACCGCGTCGACCATGGCGCCGGAGCCACCGAACCCCGCTGATCGCACGAGGTGGGCGCTCTGCGCCCAGCTGGTCGAGGTCATGCCCCCCACTGTGCCGCCGTTGTGTTCGGGTCGTGTCAGAGACGGGTCCGGTTCTGGTCTCGAGGACGGCCGGGGCCGCGGGGGTCGCGGTCGCGCACGTGGAGAAGGCGCACGGCATACTAGGAGGCTCCCGAAACACCACCCCTCTCGCACCCAGCAGGAGACCATCGTCGATGAGCCTTCCCCGACTCGAGCTGCTCCCCGCCGTCGACATCGCCGGCGGCCAGGCGGTGCAGCTGGTGCAGGGCGTCGCGGGCACCGCCCGTTCCTACGGCGACCCGCTGGCGGCCGCGATGGCCTGGCAGGGGCAGGGCGCCGAATGGGTGCACCTTGTCGACCTCGATGCCGCCTTCGGCGGCGGTAGCAACCGAGAGGTCATCGACTCCATCGTCGGAACGCTCGACATCTCGGTCGAGCTCTCGGGGGGCATCCGTGACACCGAGTCGCTCGAGGTGGCCCTCGCCACCGGGTGCCGCCGGGTGACCATCGGCACGGCAGCGCTCGAGAACCCCGAGTGGACGGCGTCGATCATCGCCGAGCACGGCGACCGGGTCGCGATCGGGCTCGACGTGCGCGGCACGACCCTGGCGGCTCGCGGCTGGACCAGCGAGGGTGGGCAGCTCTGGCCGACGCTCGAGCAGCTCGACCGCGAGGGTTGCGCCCGCTACGTGGTCACCGATGTCAAGACCGACGGCATGATGCAGGGGCCGAACCTCGACCTGCTGCGCTCGGTCTGCGAGCGCACCGACCGCCCCGTGATCGCGTCCGGTGGGATCTCAACCCTGCGCGACCTCACGGCCATCCGCGAGCTCGTCGAGATCGGCGTCGAGGGCGCGATCGTCGGGTCCGCGCTCTACCAGGGAGCGTTCCGGCTCTCCGAGGCGCTCGACGTGGCGGGCCGCCCGCCGCTGTGAGTCACGACCGCCCGCACGTCGACCATCCTGGCCCGCGTCCGGAATCCTCCGCAGAACGGACGGGGCCGCCCGTGCCGCCCGATCTGCCCGCTGACTCAGCCGGCCAGCCGTGGGCGGGAAAGTCGATCCCCAGCCACGGTTTCACCGGCGACACCGGTAGGGCGGATGCCGTTCTGCTGGGTGCGCTGCGCGTGGCCGGTGAGCTGCCCTCACCCGAGGCGGAACAGGCCGTGATGGGGCACGTCGCGCGGGTGCGGTGGCTGGTGCCCGTCGTCGCCGTTGCCGCTGAGGTCGACGACAGCGGCCACCACCTGGTCGAGACCCGTACCGACATGGCCACCGTCACCCTGACCGCCCCCGACGGTTCGCGGGCGCTGCCCGTGTTCACCTCGCTGGCCTCGCTGGCCGCGTGGGACGCCAATGCCCGGCCCGTGCCGGTGCGTGCTGCCGCTGCCGCCCAGGCCGCGATCAGCGAGGGGTGCTCAGTGCTGCTCGTCGACGTGGGCTCCGAGCACGCCACCGTGCTGCGGCCGAGCATGCTGTGGGCGCTGGCCCAGGAGCGGACGTGGGTGCCGAGCCATCAGGACGCGCACGTCGTCTCGGCGGTGGCGACCGCCGTGCGGCCGGAGCGCGCGGTGGCCGACCACCGTCTCGAGCCCGGTGAGCCGGCCGGGGCCGGGGTGCTACGCGTCGTGCTGCGGCTTCCGGCCGGGCTCGACGGCGACGGCGTGAGCGCGCTCGCCACCCGCATCGGGGAGCGCATCGCGACCGACGGGGAGACCCGTGCGAGGATCGACGCCCTGTCCTTTGCGCTCGAGACCCTCTGACCGCGAAGCGGGATCTCGAGTGAAGCACCAGTGGAGGTGAGCCTGTGAGTGGAGCGCTCGGCTTCGTCGTCGACCCGGCCGTCGACGCCCAGCGGCGTGCCGACCTGCGCCGGATGCGGATGCTGGCGACCGGCCTGCTCGTGGTCGCCGCGGTCGTGTACCTGGTGACCCGCGGACAGAACACCGGGCTGCTCGGCTTCGTCAACGCCGGGGCCGAGGCGTCGATGGTGGGCGCCTGCGCCGACTGGTTCGCCGTCACCGCGATCTTTCGGCATCCGCTCGGCCTGCCCATCCCGCACACGGCGCTCATCCCGCGCAAGAAGGAGATGCTCGGCCGCAGCCTCGAGGAGTTCGTGGGCGAGAACTTCATGCGCGAGGACATCATCCGCGAGCGGGTCATCGACGCCGAGCCCACGCGTCGGGTCGCCGACTGGGTACTGGTCGACGCCAATGCGAAGCGTCTGGTCGACGAGGTGGCCACCGTGTCGGCCCACGCGCTCGAACGCATCCCGGATGCCGACGTGCAGGCCGTCATCGAGCAGGCGGTGCTGCCGCGGCTGATGAAGGAACCCGTGAGCTCGCTCGCTGGTGGGCTGCTCGACCAGGTGGTCAAGGACAACGCCCACGTGGGCCTGGTCGATCTCGCCCTCGACGAGGTCCGGCTCTGGCTGGTCGACAATGCCGACGTCTTCGAGTCGCTGATCACCCGGCGTGCACCCACCTGGGTGCCGGCGGCCGTCAACGACCTCGTGGCCCGCAAGGTGCACACCGAGGCCCTCAAGTGGCTGGCCGACATCCGGCGCGACCCGCAGCACGAGGTGCGCGATGCTCTCGACACCCTGCTGCGCGACCTCGCCGAGAACCTCCAGCACGACCCCGCGACCCAGGAGAAGGCCGAGCGACTCAAGGAGCGGCTGCTGTCGCACCCGCAGGTGTCGGTCACGGCGATGTCGCTCTGGACCTCCGCGCGCGGCGTGATGGTGGCGTCGCTGCGCGATGTCGACGGGCCGCTGCGCGCCCGAGCCGTCGAGGAGGTCCTCGCGCTTGCCGAGCGCCTGCTGGCCGACCGCGAGCTGCGCGACCGCATCGACCAGCGCATCTGCGACGCGGCGGTGTACGCCGTGGCGCGTTACGGCACCGAGCTGACGGCCGTGATCAGCCAGACCGTCGACCGGTGGGACGGCAAGGAGACCGCCGAGCGGGTCGAGCTGCAGGTGGGTCGCGACCTGCAGTTCATCCGCATCAACGGCACCCTCGTCGGGGGCCTGATCGGCGTGCTCATCCACGCCGTCTCCATCCTCCTGCCCTCCTGACCGGCTCCCGCGTACGAACGGGATGCCGGCCTCGGGCATCGAATCGGTACGCGCGTGGTTGTCCTCCGAGTCCCCCTTCGCAGCAGACCAGGAGCGTTCGATGAGCACCACCGCCGAATCCACCACCGCCGCCTACGTCGCGTCGGCCACCGCCTCCGGGCGTGAGGGCCGGGCCGTCAGCACCGACGGGAAGCTCGACGTCACCCTCGCCCCGCCGACCGAGCTCGGTGGCTCGGGCCAGGGCACCAACCCTGAGCAGCTCTTCGCCGCGGGATACGCCGCGTGCTTCGCGAGTGCCTTGGGCGTCGTGGCCCGACGCAGCGGGGTCAAGGACTTCGACGCGTCTGTCACCGCCGACGTGAGCCTGCACACCACCGAGCAGGGCGGTTTCAGCCTCTCGGTCGTGCTCGAGGTCGAGCTGCCCGACGGGTTCGACCAGGAGCAGGGCCGCACGCTCGTCGAGGCCGCGCACCTGGTGTGCCCCTACTCCAACGCCACCCGCGGCAACATCCCGGTCGAGCTGTCGATCGCCTGATCACCGCTTCGACCACCGAACCCAGCGCAACGAAAGGTAACCCATGAAATCGCCCCGTGAGGTCCAGCTGAAGAGCCGGCCCGTCGGCTGGCCGACCCCCGACGACTTCGAGCTCGTCGAGAGCGCTCCGACCGATCTGGCCGACGGCCAGATCCGCGTGCGCAACCTCGTCATGTCGGTCGACCCCTACATGCGTGGCCGCATGAGCGACGCGAAGTCGTACGCCGCGCCCTACGCCCTCGGCGAAGCCATGAACGGCGGAGCCGTCGGAGAGGTGGTCGAGTCGCGAGCACAGGGTTTCAGTGTGGGCGACCACGTGCTGCACGGGCTCGGCTGGCGTGAGGAGGCCGTGATCGACGCGTCGACGGCACGCGTCGTCGACACGTCGCTGGCTCCGGCCTCCTCCTACCTCGGGGTGCTCGGGATGACGGGGTTGACCGCCTACGCGGGGCTGACCCGCATCGCGGCCTTCAAGCCGGGTGACACGGTGTTCGTCTCCGGCGCGGCGGGCGCGGTCGGCAGTGCCGTCGGCCAGATCGCCCGGGCCCTGGGGGCCGGCCGGGTCATCGGCAGCGCCGGCTCGGCCGAGAAGGTCGAGCACCTGCTGACCGACCTCGGCTTCGACGCGGCTTTCAACTACCGCGACGGCAAGGTCTCCCACCTGCTGCGCGAGGCCGCTCCCGACGGCATCGACGTCTACTTCGACAACGTCGGCGGAGAGCACCTCGAGGCGGCCGTCGGCTCGCTCAACCTCGGCGGCCGGATCGCCATCTGCGGAGCCATCTCCGTCTACAACGACACCGAGCCGGCCCCCGGCCCGCGCAACCTCTCCCGGCTGATCCAGACCCGAGGACTCATCCACGGGTTCCTCGTGGGCGATCACTACGACCTCGCCGGTGCGTACGCCACTCAGGCGGCCGGGTGGCTGGCCGACGGTTCCCTGAAGTCTCGCGAGACCTTCGTCGACGGCATCGACCACGCGGTCGACGGCTTCCTCGGTGTGCTGCGCGGTGCCAACACCGGGAAGATGATCGTGCGCCTCTGACCGAGCCCAGTACCGCCGAGAAGGCTCTGTTGCCCCGGCGGGCTGGTGCAGGTCTTCGTGACCCGACGACATGCGTCCATAGACGACATCGCCGGCTCTGGTCAGCGGTTCCTCTGCTGAGTAGATTTCCAGGAATGAGAAATCTTCTGCGCGCCGCCGGGTCCGCGTTTGCCGCCCTGGCCCTGCTCGCCTCCGGGGCCACCGGGGCCACGTCTGCGTCGGCAGCGCCGGCGGCGGCGCACGGAGGCGTGGTCTACGACGCGCTGGGCGACTCCTACGCCTCCGGCTACGGGGTGCCCCCTTACGACGGCTCGTGCGGCCGCTCGGAGTCGGCCTACGCCGAGCAGCTGAACGGGCGAAGGCGGATCCACCTCGACGACTTCGTCGCCTGTGCCGGGGCCACGACCACCTCGCTGGTGGCGGGTGGCCAGCTGGACGCGCTCGACGCCGACACCGACCTGGTGACCCTCACGATCGGTGGCAACGACATCGGCTGGTCATCGACCGTGGTCGCCTGCCTGGGTGGAACCGACGCGCAGTGCGCGGCCGCAGTGGCCGCGACCCGGAGCAGCATCACGACGAAGCTGCCGGGTCTGCTCGCGTCCGTCTACACCCAGGTGGCGCAGCACGCCCCGAACGCCCGGGTCGTCGTCACGGGCTACCCGCGCCTGTTCTCCCCGTTCTACGGCACGTATCTCGGCGCCTCGGTTTCCGAGCAGCGGGCCCTCAACGACGGCGCGAACGTGCTCAACCGGGTCATCGCCCAGGCCGCCAAGAAGCAGGGTTTCACCTTCGTCGACGTCACGAACCGCTTCCGGGGGCATGGTGTGAACGCCCCCAGCGCGTGGATTCTGGGGCCGTTCGACCCGGCCGCTTTCCACCCGACCCTGTCTGGCTACCTGGCCTACACGGCGGCCATCGCGTCCTCGCTCCGGTACTGCCCACCGCTCGGCTACTGACAACGCCCTCGCTCGCCCTGACCGCCCTGCCGCACGGCCCGTACAGAGTGGAGTCGGCCCACCGACCCGTCCGCTCAGCCCGGAAGGAACGCCTTGGCCTGGTCGGCGGGGAGCAGTTCGTGGCGCAGATGTAGACGGCTGAACGAGCCGGTGCCGTGCGACACCGACCGCAGGTCGATGGGGTAGCGCGAGAGCTCGGTCTGCGGCACCTCGGCGTGCACCACGGTCCAGCCGGCATCCTCACCCGGTTCGGTGCCGACGACGTGGCCACGTCGCCCGCGAAGATCGCTCATGACGGCACCGAGGTACTCGTCGGCGGTCGTGACCGCGACAGTGTCGATCGGCTCGAGCAGGGCGACGGTCGAGGCGTTGGCGGCTTCCTTCAGCG
>JBDTVJ010000012.1:0-40415 GCA_040007275.1 Terracoccus sp. | reverse complement strand
CACCGACTGCCCCGGACGCCAATGGGCCCGTCCTGTACGAAACTGGCCACTCGACCTGGGCCTGTACGAAACTGGCCACTCGACTTTGGGCTGGCTCCCACCACAGTCGAGTGGCCAGTTCCGTACCGGGCGGCGCCCCTCAGCGTCGGGAGCCCCAGTTCCACCCGGGCGTGGTGAGCAGGCCCTGGCCGGGAACGAAGGTCTCGCCGAGGTCCTTCTCGAGGGTGACGGCGCGCGCGGGGCTGCCCAGCCCGACCCGGCCTTCGTCGTCGTCGTCGCTTGCATCGTCGATGCCGAGCGCCGCGATGAGGGACGCCGAGTGTGACACGACCATGACCTGGCTGCGTTCGGCCGCCGCCCGGATCAGTCGGGAAAGGGGCGCTATGAGGTCAGGGTGCAACGACGTCTCGGGCTCGTTGAGCACCATCAGGGGAGGCGGGTCGACGGTCAGGAGGGCGGCCACCCAGATCAGGTAGCGCAGGGTGCCGTCTGAGAGCTCGGCGCTCGACAGCGGTCTCAGCATGCCCGGCTGGTGCAGGCGCACGTCGAAGCGCCCGTCGGTGACGGCGATGTCGAGGATCGCGCCCTGAAACGCGTCGGCCACGGCGGCATCCAGGCCTGAGCGCCCGTTCTCACGGATCGTCTGAAGGGCGGCCGCGAGGTCGGAGGCATCGTCGGCAAGGGCGGGCGTGCGGGTACCCACCTGCAGGCGGCGGGCAGGCGCGTCGGCGTCGACCCGGAAGCCGTCGTAGAAGCGCCACCGCGCGATCATCCGGCGAACGGCGAGCAGCTCGGGTGCCCGTTGGGGGTCGGCGAGCTCGGTGAGCATGCTCTGCCATGGCGCCAGGGAGCGGGTGAGCTCGCTCCAGCCTCGCGACGGGCGCCGCCGATCTCGCGCCGACGACCCGGGTTCCGGCAGCGGGTCGGACTCCCAGTCGTCGAAGCTACCGGCGTCGGGGCCGCCTGCCCCGCCGTCGTCGCTGCTCGAACGCGTCTCGACCACGGACCAGCGGCGCCGCACCAGCACCGAGCCGGGCCGCATGACCGGTCCCGACCAGACGACCTCCCGCTTGATCTCCGGGTCGCGCAGAAAGGCAGACACGGACTCGCCTGCCTGTTGGGGCAGCCCGAGGTCGATGAGGTAGCCGAAGTCGTCGGAGGCGAACCCCAACCTGAGGCTGATCGGGCCCTTGCGCACGGTGCCCTGCACGTCGTGCCCCTCGCGCCGGGCGCCGCCGAGAGTGGCGGGGCCGGCCCAGAGCGCCGACTGCAGCCCACCCTCGCGGGCGAGGGTGGCGATGACGTCGCCGCGGCCGCAGCCGGCCATCAGCCGCAGCGACCGGTAGAGGCTCGACTTGCCGCTGCCGTTCGCGCCTCGAACGACATCGAGGCCATGCAACGGAACGACGACCTCACGCAGCGATCGATACCCCGAGACAGCGACACAGGTCAGCATCGTCTGACCGTAGGTCGCCGTACCGACATCGGCCGATCACGGCCGCCTGCAGATCCGGGTGACCGAGTACCCGCTCAGCCTCGTCGTTCGCTTCGGGCGCCCCGCTTCAGTCAAGCTCTCGCGAGCGGCGCCCCGCGCCGCGTTCATCGTCGGAGAAGCCGACGGAGGGCCGGTCGTCGGGGGGCCGCACCCGTCCCGAGTCGTCGGGCTCACGCATGACCGCGGTTCCCAGCGGCACAGGCCGCGGGTCGCCGGCTGACACCTCGGTCGCCTCGGTTCGCCGGCCCACACCGTAGGTCTGCCACACCGGGAGCACCAACGCCCACACGGGTCTCCACAACATGACGCCGAGGGCCGCCACCAGCGTGGCGGCCGAGCCCAGCTGCAGCCAGCCCGCGGCCTGTTGCTCGGTGAGGTCTGACGCGCCGCCGTCCCCGAAGGACCCGCTCTGCCGTTGGCCCACCCACTGAGCCGACGAGGCCAGCTGCACGGCAGCCGCGCCGGCGATGCCGGCAATGCCGAGAGAGCGACCGCCCTCCCCCGCAACGAGTGCCCAGGCGGCGACCGCTCCAGCCCCGAGGGTCAGCGACCCGGCGAAGATGACCAGCCCGATGGTGTTCGACACCTCGAACATCATGTCGGGCCCCACGTTGCCGAGCTGTGCGTACTTTCCCCAACCCCAGATGCCCTGCGCGAACGGGGGCAGGGAGTTGGAGGTGTCGAGCGAGACATCGTCGGGCACCCTGTAGGCGATGACGAGCACGGGCCAGAAGATGGCTGGCAGGCCGAGGAGCAGGCCCACGGCGGCCAGCACGGCGCCGGGCCACCGCCCCGGAACGAGGGTGGGCCTCACGTCGGCGGCTCGAACCGTCGGTCGGGCCGTTCCTCGGGCCGTTCCTCGGGCCGGGGTGCATCGTCGCTGAACCCGGTGGCGGGGCCGGCCAGCGGCGCACGACCCGTTCCGGGGGTCGTGCCGTCGTGAGCAGGCCGGATGCCGCTGGGCTGGGGCGTCGATGCTGGCGAGCGCAGGGCAAGGGCCACCATTCCCACCAGCGCGAGGGCCAGCACCGCTGCTGCCATCGTCTCCGTCACCGCCGCCGGTTGCAGGTAGGAGCGCACGTCGAGCCCGGTGTTGTCGTAGCCCTCGACCTGCGTGTTGCCCAGGCGCTCGGTCACCGCCGTCAACACACGCACCGTGGCGACCGCCAGCCCCAGAACCCCGAGCACCGCACCTGCGCGGCCAGGTTTCCAGACCCACCAGAGCACGGCCGGCAGAGCGATCGCGAGGCTCGACACGAAGAGCACGAGTCCCGGCGTGTTGGGGAAGGTTCGTTCGAACGACCCGCCGTTGGTGACGAGGGTCTGCCCCCAGCTCCACGTCGACTGTGCGGTGATCACCGCCCCGCGCCCGGGGTCGGAGATCACCAGCCGCGCCGTCGCCGAGCCGATCGAGGGAAGCGCCAAGGCCAGGCCGAGGGCGGCAGCCGCCACGACCGTCAGCTGCGCCACCGGGAACGGGCGGCCGAGAACACGCACCGACGAGCCCAGCGTCGACCTGAGTGAGCGTGACCCGGTCATCGTCGGGTCAGCGGGCGCCGAAGGACTCGGCGACCTCGAGCAGCCTGGAGTTGCCCTCGGTCTCCCCGATGGTGACGCGCACCCCGTCGTCGCCGTAGCGACGCACCATGATGCCGGCCTCCTCGCACGCCCGAGCGAAGTCGGCCGAGTCGGAACCGAGCGGGAAGAAGACGAAGTTCGCGTCGGATGCCGGCAGCTTCCAGCCCTGGTCGGCAAGTGCCTGAGTCACCCGGTCACGTTCGGCCACCAGCGACTCCACCCGCTCGTTCAGCTCGACGAAGGCATCGAGGGAGGCGATGGCGG
This sequence comes from Terracoccus sp., assembly GCA_040007275.1. Lineage (GTDB taxonomy): Bacteria > Actinomycetota > Actinomycetes > Actinomycetales > Dermatophilaceae > DSM-29435. The sequence goes on along the minus strand of JBDTVJ010000012.1, from coordinate 37,078 downwards.
CCACCTGGGCGATCGAGCTCACCCCGAACGGGGTGGCCGTCTTCCGCAACGCGGCGGCCACCGGTGGGTGGGCCACTGCGTAGCCCACCCGCAGGCCGGCCAGCCCGTAGGCCTTGGAGAAGGTGCGCAGCACGACGACGTTGGGTCGCTCGCGCCACAGCTCGAGGCCCTTGACGGCATCCGGGTCACGCACGAACTCGACGTAGGCCTCGTCGACGACGACGATGACGTCGTCGGGTACCCGGTCGAGAAAGCGGGTCAGCTCGGAGGTGTGCACGCACGGACCGGTCGGGTTGTTGGGCGTGCACACGAGCACGACCCGGGTGCGGTCGTTCACCGCGGCGGCCATGGCATCGAGACGGTGCCGCTGCTGCTCGTCGAGCCCGACCATGACCGGCTTGGCGCCGGCGAGCTGGGTGACGATCGGGTAGGCCTCGAACGAGCGCCAGGCGAACACCACCTCGTCGCCCTCGTCGCAGGCTGCCGCGACGATCTGGGCCAGCACGGCGACCGAGCCGGTCCCGAAGGCCAGGCACTCGGCCGGCACGTCGATCGCCAGCGAGAGGCGCTCGGTGAGAGCTGTGACCGCCATGTCGGGGTACCGGTTGACGGTGGTCGCCCCCTGCTCGATGGCGCTGAGCACCGACGGCAACGGTCCGAAGGGGTTCTCGTTCGAGCTCAGCTTGTAGGCCGTCACTCCCGACGGGGCCGCAGCGGGCTTGCCCGGCACGTAGTCGGGCAGCTGAGACAGCACGTGGCGTAGGCGTACCGGGTTGTCCGTGGGCTCACTCATCTCATCAGGGGTGGCGCGGCCCGAGGCCAGGCACCCCTCCCCCTCTCCGCTCGTTCTCGTGGTCGTCAAGAAGACCGAACTTACGGCCCGGGTGCCCGAAGGGGAAGCGGGCCCGGCGCTCGCGCCATCGCGGCGTCGTCAGGCGGCGAGCCGCAGGGCCCAGGTGCTCAAGCACATCAGGCCCACCAGCCCGGGCCCGAGGATGAGGGCGAGCAGGGGCGAGTGGGATGCCGGGGACCTCACACCGGAGGGGTCGGCCGGGTTCACCAGCTCGTCCTCCGGCTGGCGCCACATGACCACGACCTCGGCCAGCAGTGCCGCCAGGCCCACCGCTGCCACGCCCCCGACCGACAGCGTCGTCACGACCGCAGGCAGCCACAGGAGGGCCCCGACGAAGACTGCGATGAGCACCGGGGCGATGAGCAGGGCCGCCCACCGGTGGTCGACAAGAAACCTGATCACCAGACCCGAGGCAGTGAACAGCACGAGGCAGAGAGCGGCGAGCAGGCCTACCGTGACGAGGTCGCCGACCGAGACCGACACCGCCCGCCCATCGAGCCAGTCCCCGAGCGCGCGGGGCACGAGCAGGACCGCGAGGAGGCCCAGCAGTGACCCCGCGACCGTTCGGGGGTCGATCGCGACGGTGTCGTCGCCGTGCACCTCCGCGACCTGTCGGGCGTAGGCGCGAGCGTCGCCGAAGGCCACTTCGGCCGTCTCGCCGGATTCGGAAACGTGGGACTCGACGGTGACCAGGGCGTCCCCGATCTGCTCGCCGGTCGCGCCGAGCAGCCGCTGCTCGATGACGAAGGTCTCGGCCCAGGCCTGGTCGACGTGTGGAGCCATCACGCGAAGGTCCGTGCTTTTCTGACTTTCGCGCCGGCCGGCGGGCCGTCGGCGCCCAGCGTTCGTCGTGTTGTTCATCTCAGTTGCTCCCAACGTTGAGCGCGCCGTCGGTCAGCGTACGGGTGACGGTGCTGAAGAGGGCCCAGTGCTCGGCGAGCGACCGGGCGTGCTCGCGGCCCTGTGGGGTGAGGGCGAAGAACTTCCGCCCTGGCCCGGCGTCACCGGGCCGCCACTCGACCTCGACCCGACCCGACTGCTCGAGTCGGCCCAGCAGGGGGTAGAGCGTGCCGCCCTTCACCTCGCCGAGCCCGGCCCCAGCGAGCGACTGGGTCAAGGCGTAGCCGTAGCTGGGGCCGTCGAGCAGGATGCGCAGCACGCAGACCTCGAGCACGCCGCGCAGCCACTCGCTGGGCCAGGTCTCGGTGCTCACCACTAGATTGTCTACCACACTAGTCAGACAAGTCAACTAGTTCGCATGACGACCTCCGTCCCGGCAGCCAGCCGTCTCACGAACCGGGCGCCTCGCTGGCGAGAACCTGACGGCATCCGGGCGAGTGGCTAGGCTCACATCGTCGCGCCATGGCCGTCTCGACACCGTCAGCTCACCAACTCACTGAAAGATCGTCGCAATGCGCATCGGCATCCTCACCGGGGGCGGTGACTGCCCCGGGCTCAACGCCGTCCTCCGTGGCGCGGTTCGTGCCTCCGAGGTCACCTACGACAGCACGGTCATCGGCTTCCGCAACGCGTGGGCCGGGGTGATGCAGGACGACTACGAGATCCTCGACGTCGACCGCTGCCGCGGCATCCTGCCCCTCGGCGGCACGATCCTCGGAACCAGCCGCGACCAGCCCTTCGCCCACGAGGACGGCCTCAAACGGATCCGCAAGGCCTACGACCGGCACGGGCTCGACGCGATCATCGCGGTCGGCGGCGAAGGCTCGATGCATGTGGTGAGCCGCCTCCACGAGAACGGCTTCCCGGTCATCGGCGTGCCCAAGACGATCGACAACGACGTCAGCCTCACCGAGATGACCTTCGGGTTCCAGACGGCCGTACAGATCTGCACCGACGCCATCGACCGCCTGCACACCACCGCCGAGTCGCACCACCGTGTGCTCGTGGTGGAGGTGATGGGCCGACACGTCGGGCACATCGCGATCTGGTCGGGCCTCGCCGGGGGAGCGGCGATCACCCTGACGCCCGAGGAGCCCTTCGACATCGACGAGCTGTGCGCGCGCATCGTGGGCCGGCACCGCAAGGGCCGGTTCGCCACCATCATCGTCGTCGCCGAGGGGGCCGTGCCCCAACCCGGCGGGTTCGAGATCCCCGAGCCCGACGTCGACATCTACGGCCACCAGATCCTCGGCGGCATCGGCTCGATCCTCGCCCGCGAGATCCAGGGGCGCACCGGCATCGAGAGCCGCATGACCGCGCTCGGCCACATCCAGCGCGGCGGCTCCCCCGTCGCCTTCGACCGCGTGCTCGGCACGCGGTTCGGGGTGGCGGCCGTCGAAGCCGCGCTCGACAGCGACTGGGGCCAGATGGTCGCGCTCCAGAGCGGTCGAATCGAACGCGTCGCCGTCGCCGACGCGGTCGGCTCGCTGAAGATGGTCGACCCCGACCTGTTGCGTCTCAACGCGATGTTCCAGCCCCGGATTCCAGGTGACGAGCATCCCGGGCTACCCGTGGAAGACTGACGCCATGCTGGTCAACTTCGCCATCAAGACCGTCGTCAACGGCCTCGCGCTCTGGGTGGCGGCCTGGGCCGTGCCCGGCATCACCTTCGGTCAGGGCGGGGCCGGCAAGGTGATCGGAACGGTGGCCCTGGTCGCCGTCATCTTCGGGCTGGTGAACTCGCTGGTGCGACCGATCACCAAGCTGGTGACGCTGCCGCTCATCATCTTGACGCTGGGCCTTTTCGTGTTCATCGTCAACGCCCTGATGCTTCAGCTCACGTCGTGGCTGGCCGACCAGTTCAACCTCGCCTTCCACGTTCAGAACTTCTTCTGGGATGCCGTGTTCGGTGCTCTGATCATCACGTTCGTCTCGATGCTGCTGGGCTTCCTCAAGACCGACGACTGACCTCAAGGCGTCTCACGCCGGTCGGTGCACAGGTCGGCCGGCGAGACCCAGGAACGCCAGGATCGCGCCACCGAGACGAACCAGGTCTGGAGGGTCGAGCTGTCCCAGCTGGTCACGTCCCTCGACCGATGCATCATCGTGATCTTGGCGCCCATGATGCGGATCACGACGACCGGAGTGCCTGGCGTGGCAGAGCGAGGCACCAGAGCCCCGGCTTGGTTCCCACGGTCGGCGGCCTCATCCGAGCTGAGGTCCCAGCCACCGTGGCGGTCGCTCATCTTCACAGCTTTGCGCGGGGCCCCCAGAACCACGTCAGCGCCAAGACGGGGAGTCGCCTGGAGCAAGCGGGTCAGTCCGAGGACGTCTGATCCGATCGGAGGATCCCCATGAGCACGATGTCCTCGTACCTTCCTCGGACCCAGGCGTGCTGGCGCTGCCGTCCCTCGATCACGAAGCCCGCCTTCTCGTACGCACGGATCGCGGCGACGTTCGATGCGATTGCCTGCAGGTGGATCCGGCGCAGGTTGTGACGCACAAACCCGAACTCGACGAGCTGGACAACCGCGGCTGTCCCGATGCCGCGACCTCGGGCGTTCCGTTTCAGATTGATCCCCGCCTCGGCGTGACGAGCGAGCAGGTCGAAGTCGAACAGCGTCACGGCGCCAGCAGCAGTGCCATCGACGTCGATCACGAGGGACACAGCGGCCTCGGGGCCGCTGTCATCGGCCGAGCGCCCGAGTCGAGAGTCGAACTGGCCCCTGGTCAACGGTCGCGGCGCCTGCGGGTTCCGCTCTTCCCAGGTGTCGAGGTCAGCGGCGATCTCGAACAGCAGGTCAAGGTCGTCTTCGGTGCGCGGTCGCAGCGACACGGTAGGCGTCTTGGGCACAGCGAGAACACTACGTCGGCCCCTGCGATCGCACTTCTGATTTTCGCTGCCCGGCCGGCAGTGCAAACCCGCCCAGCGCAGAAATCGGCCGTGGAGGGCTTCGTCCTGGGTGTCGGCCAGCCAGGACGGGGACGTGAACTCGACGCAGGTGCCAACGAACTCCGCGGCCTCAGATGACCACGTGACACGGTAGGCGTAGTGCGTGACGTCAGGGATCGTGAGGCTCAACCCGTTGACTCCTTCTTGTCGATGGCGACCAGACTCGCCAGAATCGCCGGACTTGGTGGGCCTCGGTAGGCCGTGGCCCTGCCGTTGTCGTTCTGGACATTGGCCCGTGGGTCGCCGGGCCTCGGGGTTCTGAAGATGGCGTGCGATCCTCCGCGGGTACGCGGCGGGCCGAAGTGGTGCTTGCAGATGTTGAGGAGGCCGCCGTGGCGAACGTTGCGTGGATTGGCTCGCGTGGCTCGGGCGACCAAACGCACCTGGCACTCACGACGACAGCCAGCAGGACCATCGGCTGGATGCCGCCTGCAGCAGTTCGTGCGGACGGGCCAGGGCTGCTCTGGCCGACGACGACGGTCGCTCACACCGACGCGGATGCCGGTGTGTCTGGTGCGCACTGTCGGCAGGTCGGCCTACCGTCGTGTCATGCGGTTGCTCCACACCTCAGACTGGCACCTCGGGCGCACGCTCCACGGCGTGAACCTGCACGAGGCGCAGTCTGCTGTGCTCGACCGCATCGCCGGCCTCGTCGAGAACCCGCCCGGTGGCGTGCCGATCGACGCTGTGCTCGTGGCCGGCGACGTCTACGACCGCGGGGTGCCACCCGTCGAGTCGGTCCAGCTCTTCGAGTGGACCCTGAGCCGCCTGGCCCAGAGCACCACCGTCGTCGTGACCTCCGGCAACCACGACTCGGCGATCCGGCTCGGCTACGGCGCGGGGCTCTTCCGTGACCGTATCCGGATGATCACCGACCCGGCCGTGCTCGACCTGCCGGTGCTGCTCGAGGGTTCCGACGGCGTGCAGGTTGCGATCTACGGCATCCCCTACCTCGACCCCGACCACGCGCGAGTTGCGCTGGCGCCGGGCGGGGCAGGCGAGCTGTTGCCGCGGTCGCACCAGGCGGTGATGGCGGCCGCGTGTGACCGCATCCGCGACGACCTCGCTCGCCGCGACGGAAGGCGCAGCGTCGTGATGGCCCACGCCTTCGTCGCCGGCGCCGAGCCGAGCGACTCCGAGCGCTCGATCATGGTCGGCGGCGTCGACCGGGTGTCCGGTACCGTGTTCCGCGGCATCGACTACGCGGCGCTCGGGCACCTCCACGGCCCGCAGACACCCGTGGCGGCTGACGGCTCGGTCGTGCGCTATTCCGGTTCGCCGCTGCGCTACTCCTTCTCCGAACAACTTCAAGAGAAGGTCGTGCTGCTCGTCGACGTGCCCGCATCCGGCCCGGTTCTGGTGTGCCCCGTCGAGATCGAGCAGCCGCGCGCCATGGCGACCCTGAGCGGTCGGCTCGACGAGCTGCTCGCGGATGCCGCCCTCTCCGTTCACGAGCAGAGCTGGGTTCGGGTCACGGTGACCGACCGGGTTCGCCCTGACTCGTTGATGGACCGTCTCAAGACGCGCTTCCCCCACGCCCTGCAGGTCTTCCACGAGCCGGAGGGTGCGGTCGACCGCGGCCGCAGCGGCACTACGGCCGTCAGCGAGCGAGACCCCCGCGAGCTGGGTTCCGACTTCATCGCCCACGTCACGAAGACCGAGGCGAGCCGCGGCGAGATCGACGCGTTCACCGCCGGGTACGAGGCGGCCGTGTCGGCGATGCGGGCGGCCGAGGCGCAGGAGGTGGCCTGACGTGCAGCTGCACCACCTCGAGATGACGGCGATCGGGCCCTACGCGGGCACCGAACGGGTCGACTTCGCGAGCTTGGGCCGCGCCGGGCTCTTCCTGCTCGAGGGGCCGACCGGATCGGGCAAGTCGACCATCATCGACGCCATCACCTTTGCCCTCTACGGCAAGGTCGCCCAGGCCTCGGCCGACGTCGAGCGCATCCACTCCCACCACGCCGACCCCCGCACGGTGCCGCTCGTCACCCTCGTCTTCGAAACCCAGTCGGGCCTCTACCGCGTACAGCGCTCGCCCCGTTTCGAGCGGCCGAAGTCACGCGGGTCGGGCACCACGGTGGCGCAACCGACCGTCAAGCTCTGGCGGGTCACCACTGCCGACGACGTGGTCGGCGGCGAGCTGCTGTCGACCAACATCGGCGACTGCGACGACGAGATCAGCCGAGCCGTCGGGCTCACCCGAGACCAGTTCGTGCAGACCGTCATCCTGCCGCAGGGCGAGTTCGCGACCTTCCTGCGGGCCAAGCCCGAAGACAAGGGCAAGCTGCTCGAGAAGGTGTTCGGCACGGCGTTCTTCCGTCGGGTGCAGGACGAGATCGTCGAGGCCGGCAAGGCGGCCCAGACCAGACGCCAGGGCGCCATCGACGAGATCCGGCTCGCGGTGCACGCCTTCGCCGTGTCGGTGGGACTCGACGAGGAGGCCCGCGAGCGCCTCGTCGCGATCAGCCGCACCAGCCCAGAGTCGCTGGCGGCCGAGCTGGCCGAGGTGGTCGACGAGCTCGCCACCCGCAAGCGGCACTCCGCCAAGGTGAGCCGCGAGGCCATCGAGGCGCACGGGCAGATGGCCGACGAGGTGCGGCGAACCCGGCTGCGCATCGAACGTCGTGATCGGCTCCGGCAGCTGCAGCAGCTTGATGAAGACCTCGGTCGGCGCGCGGTGCAGATGCGCGAGCTGGCCGCCACCGTCACGCGGGCCAGGCAGGCGAAACCGGTCGTCGGCGCGGTGCGTACCCTGGCCATCTCGGAAGCCGCCCTCAAACGGGCCGAGTCGGCGCTGTCGGTGGCCCGGTCGCAGGTCGATCCGCACCTGCGCGACCGCAGCATCTCGCTGTTGCGCGAGGCGGCGACCTCGGCGCGCGAGGTGGTCGGCTCGCTCACCGGAGCGATCGCGCTGGAGGCGGGGCTCGCTGCCCGCGAGGGCGAGGCAGGTGACCTGCGGGCCGAGCTGCAGCGGGCGCAGACCGAGCTGACGGCCACCACGGCCCTGCTGAAGGCCCTGCCCGATGCCATCGAAGCGCACGACGGCGCCCTCACCGTGGCCCGCCGGCTGCTTGCCCTCCTCGCCGGCCGGGTCGCCGAGGCGGAGCGGGCTGCCGAACGGCTTCGGTCGGCGACCGCGCAGGCGGGGGCGGTCGAGCGCGTGGCCGAACGTGAGGTGGTGGCCGCCGCCGCGCTCGACTCGGTGCGGCGGGGGGAATCATCAGTGGCCCATCTGCGGCAGCGGCGCATCGACGACATCGCCGGTGAGCTCGGCCTGACTCTCGTTTCGGGAGAGGCCTGCCCGGTGTGTGGCGCCGTCGAGCACCCCGAGCCGGCCCGCCCGACCGACGATGCGGTCACCCCCGCTCAGGTCATCGCCGAGGAGACCCGGGTCGCGAGGCTGCGTGAGCTAGCCTCCGCGCGGGTCGACGAGCTGGCCATGGCCAGGGCCGAGGTACGTGAGCTGGCGGCCCTGGCGGGCGGGCTCGATGTCGAGAAGGCCACCGCGGCGGCCGACGCGGCGGCGGAGTGCCTGGCCGAGTCGGTGCGAGCAGAGACCGACGTCGCCGTGGGTGCGGCCCGGCTCGCCGAGCTGCGCGAGCGTGCGGCGTCGCTGACAGCAGCGCGTTCCGAGCTGGCCCCCATCGTGGCCCGTCTCGACCAGTCGGTCGCCGACCTCGCGGCGCGCCTCGAACGTGAACGCGCCGAGGTCGACGCCGCCCGTGACGGCCACCCGAGCGTGGTCAGCCGGCGCTCGACCCTCAACGGGGCGGCATCTCGCATCGACCACCTCATCGACGCGCTCGGAGGCCGCGACACCGCTCGCGCTGCCGTGGCCGAAGACGAGACGGCCCGCGACTCCGACCTCGCGGCGGCCGGTTTCGACAGCGTCGTCGAGTGGCTGGCGGCCGACCGCAGCCAGGAGTGGATCCAGGCCCAGCAGCACGAGATCGAGCAGTTCGAGACCGCGTGCACCCACGTGAAGGCCGGACTCTCCGGGCCTGAGCTCGCCGACGTGCAGCTCGACGCCCTGTTCGATGACATCGAGCAGCTCGAGTCGCTCGAGAAGGCCAGCAAGAAGGACATGGAGGCCGCGAGCAACGAGCACGGGAGCCTGCGCGACCAGCTGAGCAGGGCCAGGAAGCGCGTCGTCGAGGTCTCCGAGGCGCTGCTGCGCAACGCCGAGGTCATCGCCTCGACCGCCGACGCCGTTCGGGTCGGGCAGCTCGTGGCCGGCGGCGGCGAGAACCAGCTACGCCTCGACCTGGCCAACTACGTGCTCATCCGGCGCTTCGCCGAGGTGTTGTCGGCGGCGAACACCGAACTGGCCCGGTTCTCCGGTGGGCGCTACACCCTCGAGCACTCCGACGCCCGCAAGGGCAACCTCAAGTCGGGACTCGGGGTGCGGGTCAACGACATGCAGACCAACCAGGTGCGCGACGTCGGCACGCTGTCGGGCGGCGAGACCTTCTACGTCTCGTTGGCACTGGCACTGGCGCTGGCCGAGGTGGTGCGCGCCGAGTCGGGTGGCGTCGACCTCGGCACCCTCTTCGTCGACGAGGGTTTCGGCACCCTTGACCCCGACGTGCTCGACGACGTCATGCACACCCTCGAAGGGCTGCGCGCGGGTGGCCGCACCGTCGGCATCGTCAGCCACGTCACCGAGCTGAAGTCCCGGGTCGCTGACCGCATCGAGGTCATCGTGCGCCCTGACCACACCTCGACCCTGCGCGTCACCGCCTGATCCGGCGAGGCGCCTTGCCAGCCGCGAGGCGGCGTCGTGGCCGGCCTCAGGGCCCGGAAGGTCGGGGGGGCTGGTCGGCTGTGAGTAGTGGCGCTCAATGTGGCGCGCGGCCTCGTGGCAGGCGTTTCGGGTGGGTGGTCTCTGACGTGACCGCGGTGTCGTCGAGACCGGCGTTGGCGCGCAGCTGGTCAAGACTCAGCAGGTCGATCGAGGCGTCGGGCCTGCTCCGTTCGTAGTGACTGAGTACGTACCGGTTGAACATCGGTACCCCCATCGCCAGCTGGCCCCGTCTGGGCGCATAGACGTCTCCCTCCTGGATGAGCTCCTCACGCAGCCACGACAGCTCGTGCTGAGTGCGTCCCAATGTCGTGGCCATCCGCGAGGTGGAGGTTCGGCCGCCGTGAAGAGCCAGCGCGGCGAGGAACTCCATCTGCCGGTCGGTGATCCGGTCCCAGCGGGGCCCCAGGGTGCGGCGCTCGAGCTGGTCGGCCACTTCAGGGATCGCGGCGTCGACGTCCGCCCTGGTGATGCGGGCCGGCCCGGCGGCCTGCGTCCAGGCAGCGTGAGCGAACAGCTGCAGGTGAGCCGGGTAGCCGTTGCTGACCTCGACGACGGCCGATGCCGCGTCGGGTTCCCACACCACACCCATCTGGCGGGCGGGCTCGACCACCGCGTACCGGGCGTCGTCGAGCTCGAGGGTGAGCGGAATGGGTTCGAGCACGAAGAGCCGGTCGGGGTGGGTGACGCCGGCCTTGCGCAGAGCCTCGCTGGTGAACGGCAGCCCGGTTCCCGCGAACAACACCCCGCAGGCGGGATGATCGACGTTGAGACGGTGCAACGCGGCGGCCAGCAAGGCAAGGTCGGGCCCGGAAGCAACCTGAAGCTCGTCCACGGTCACCAGCAGCCCCCCACTCGGAGCGTCCCTCTGGACCTCGTTCGCGAGGGTGGCCAGTGCCGCGGCCAACGTTCCGGCATCCTCCCCGGGAGCGGGCTGCTCCCGCTCGCGGGCAGAGATCCCCCCACCGAAACCGGCCACGCTGAGGCTGACGCCACCGACGCGCTCGAAAGCCTTCCGAGCCCGTTGCCACGGGCCAGCCTCTTCCTCGAGCCTGGTTCGGGCCCGTTGCAGCAGCCCGTGCACCAAACCCCCTTGACCCGAGACGGCCTGAAGGTTGACCACCTCGAAGCGCTGCTTCCTGGCCAACGCTGCGAACGCACTCATCGTGACCGTCTTGCCGACACCGCGTGGCCCAGCCAGGATCATGTCCTCAGCGCGGACCCGGCCCTCGGTGACGACGTCGTTCAGCACCATCTGCCAGTCACGCAGCAGTCCGTCGCGGCCGGCAAGCACGGGAGGCACGTGTCCCGCACCGGGAGTGTAGGGACTGCGATGCATGATCTCACGACCTGATCTGACCTATAGAGTGAACGTTCTATAGGTGATTCTAGGCGGTGCTTGCGGGCCGAGCGATCCTCGTGGGGCCTCCACTCCGGCCGCGGGTGCATACTCGGCCGGGTGGACGCCCCGTTTCCCGAACCGACCCGTGCGGCCTCGTCCCGGGCCGACGTGCTCGGCCTCTACCTCGACTACTTTCGCGACCGGGTCGCCGCCAAGCTCGAAGGCATCCCCGAAAGTCATCGACGGAGCAGCCTGTTGCCTTCGGGCTGGACCCCTGTGCAGCTGCTCAAGCATCTGACGCACGTCGAGCACCGCTGGCTCGAATGGGGTTTCGAGGGGCGACCAGTCGCCAACCCGTGGGCCGACCAGCGTGACGGCCGCTGGTACGCCGCCGACGACGAGACACTCACCGACCTACTGGCCGCCTTCCGCGCTCAGGTTCGGCGTAGCGACGCGGTCGTGGCCGCGCACGGGCTCGACGAGGTCGGTCAGCCCGGCGAGCGGTGGAACGGTGAGCCGCCTGCCACCCTCGAGCGAGTGCTGCTGCACCTCGTGCAGGAGTACGCCAGGCATCTGGGTCACCTCGACGTGGTCGCCGAGCTGTGCGGTGGACCCGTCGGCGAATGAGGTTCTCCACCTGACCACCGCCAGTGGCGAAGCAACCTACCGAGGCGGCTGCCAGCCCTAGGCTCCAGGCATGAGCGTCGTCGCGAGCGTGTTCGTCGGGCTGGCTGCCCTTCTCCACGTCTACATCTTCCTCATGGAGAGCCGGTGGTGGACCCGTCCCGACACATGGAGGCGGTTCGGGGTCGCCGACCAGGCCTCGGCCGAGATCACCCGTCCGATGGCCTACAACCAGGGCTTCTACAACCTGTTCCTCAGCATCGGCGCGGCGCTCGGGCTGGCGCTCTGGTTCACCGGTCACGAGAGCCCCGGCAAGACCCTCGTGCTCTTCTCCACGGCCTCCATGTGGCTCGCGGCCTCCGTACTCATCACCACCGGGCGTCGCTATCTGCGGGCCGCGCTCACGCAGGGCACCCTGCCGCTCATCGGGTTCGTGCTCTTCCTCTTCCTCTGACCACTTCGGGTCAGAGGCGCACTCACGCCGCACTCACGACGTCGTCGGGAGACCTGACCGGATGCGGTGGGTGGAGGTTGCGAGCACGATCACGCCGACGCCGACGACGGCTGCGGCCAACGCTAGGATCGGGTAGCCGAAGCCGCCCACGACCACTCCGGCGAGCGCTCCCCCGCCGGCGCCGGCGAGTCCCATCACCACCTCCGAGAGACCCTGCACCGCAGGCCGTTCCGAGGCAGTGACGGATGCCGTCAGCAGTGTCGAGCCCGACACGAGGGTGCACGACCAGCCCAGCCCGAGCAGCACGAGGGCAACGAGCAGCAGCCCCGACCAGCCGGTGTGGGCGCGCGAGGCGAGCAGGCCGGCAACCGTCAGAATGACCCCACCTGTGGTAGCGACGGGGCGCCCTCCCCACCGGTCGACGGCCGCTCCGACCAGAGGCGAGAACGCGTACATGCCGACGATGTGCATCGAGATCACGAACCCGATCACCTCGAGCTCAGCGTTGCCGTGGCTCATGTGCAGCGGGGTCATCACCATGACGCTGACCATCACCAGGTGCCCGAGTGCCACCGTCATCATGCCGAGGCGAGCCATCGGGTTGGCGCGCACGACGCGCAGCCCCCGCGACAGCGACCCGTCGTGGTCGTCGACGTCGTCGTGGTCATGGTCGTGGTCGTGGTCGTGGTCGTGGTCGTGGTCGTCGACAACAGCCACGTGAGCCATCGAGTCGGGCTCAACTGGGCCCAGCGGGTCGGCCGGCTCGAGCTCTGCGCTGCCGGGCACATCACCTGATGGGTCGGGATACCGTTCAGTCGCCGCCGCGCGGCCGGCGCGTTCGAGCGCGCGCGAGGTGAGCAAGGGGTCAGGCCGGAGCAGCCGGTTGATCACCAGCCAGGCCAACAGGAAGCCGGCCAGGGAGAAGACGAACGACCCGGCCAGGTCGGGCAGCCCGACGGCCTGTGCGAGAGCCTTGCCCGGGCCGACCAGGTTAGGGCCGATGACCGACCCGATCGTTGTGGCCCACACGACGATCGAGAGGTCTCGACCACGACGCGCCGGCAGCGCCAGGTCGGCGGCCGCATACCGGGCCTGACCGTTGGCGCTCGTGCCGCCGCCGAAGAGGAGCATGCCAACGAGCATCAGCGGGAACGAATCGGCGAGCGCGGCCGACACGACGATCGCCGCTCCGACGAAGGCGAGCAGGTAGCCGAGCTGCAGGCCCGGCCGGCGACCTCGCGCCGCCATGACGCGCGCGACGGGGATGGCGATGAGCGCGCCACCGAGCACCTGAAAAGTGGTACCGAGCCCGGCGAGCGCGTCTGAGCCTGATAGCTGCTGGGCGAGCAACGCCCCGACCGCGATTCCGCTGGCCATGCCCAGGCCGCTCAGCACCTGTGACAGCACGAGCGTGCGGATGGCGCCCGACTGCAGCGCCGCCCGGTCGGCCTCGACGTGCTGGCCGACCCGATCGGCCTGGGTGACCATCAGAGGTGTCGTCGAGAGGTGATCACGCGGAACCGACTGGCCACGAAGGCGGCGTCTGTGAAGGCGGCGTTGGCGGCAGGATTCGCGCCGGTGCCGTGCAGGTCGGAGAAGGCCGCCGTCTGGTTGACGAAGACCGGGCCGGTGAGGTTCTCGGACAGGGCGACCCCACCCTCGGCGGCAGCGTCGCGTGCGGCCGTAAGCACCGAGTCGCTCGTGGAGTAGACCGCGGCCGTCATGGCCCCGTGCTCGTGAACGGTGTCGGCGAGCTGGGCGAGCGACTGGTCGGTTCCGCTCGTGCGGATGAGAAAGCCGACCGGTCCGAAGCACTCCTGCGTGTAGAGGTCTTCGCGAGCCGCGTCGAGCGCCACCAGACCGGGCGCCCGCACGACGGCATCCGGCCAGGTCGGGTGGGCGACCCGGCGCGATTCGAGCACGACCCGGCCATCGGCGTCGGCGGCCAGAGCGGCGAGGGAGTCGGCGTTGGCGCGCACCTGGTCATTCACGGTGGCCCCGAGCAGCTCGACCGCCTTGGCGTCGTCGCCGGTGAGACGCGCGACGGCGGCGGCCAGCCGGTCACCGAAATCATCGAAGCTGACGTGGCCCTCGTCGGTGTCGATCCCGCCCGCCGGCACGTAGAGGTTCTGCGGGGCCGTGCACATCTGGCCGGAGTAGAGCGTCAGCGAGAAGGCGAGGTTGCCGAGCATGCCGCGCAGGTCGTCGGTCGAGTCGATCACCACGGTGTTGAGGCCGGCCTTCTCGGTGTAGACGAGCGTGCCGTTGGCCGCCGCTGACTGCTCGAGCCACCCGCCGAACCCCGGCCCACCGGTGTAGTCGATGATCGCGATCTCGTCGCGCTCGGCGAGCGTCTTGGCCAGACCCTGGCCGTCCGACTCGGCGGCCAGCTGCACCAGCGCCGGCTCGAAGCCGGCCTCCGTCAGCACCTCGCGAGCCACCTCGACCGTGATCGCGAGCGGCAGCACGGCGCGCGGGTGGGGCTTGACGACCACCGCGTTGCCCGTGACGAGCGAGGCGAACAGGCCGGGGTAGGCGTTCCAGGTCGGAAAGGTGTTGCACCCGATGACCAGGGCGACACCGCGCGGCACGATGCGGTAGTCCTTCTGCATGCGGATCGGCTGGTCGCGCGCCGGCTTCTCCCAGATGACGGATGCCGGAACCCGCTCCTGCTCGACGAGGCCCGCGACGATCGCCTCGATCGCACGATCCTGCGCATGCGGGCCACCGGCCTGAAACGCCATGACGAAGGGCTGTCCGGAGGTGTGCATGACCGCGTTGGCCATCTCGAAGCTGCGCCGGTTGATGCGGTCGACGATCTCGACACACACCGCCGCCCGCACTTCGGCCCCCGCATCGCGCCAGGCGGGCATGGCGACGCGGGCCGCCGCGAGACCGGCATCGAGGTCGAGCACCGGGTAGCTCACCCCGAGCACGGGCCCGTAGGGCGAGACCTCACTACCGACGAACGAACCGTCGGTCGGCTGGCTCGCCAGGGCGGCGAAGGTCTGGTTCAGGTGCGCGTCGTGGGCCGACAGCCCGTCGGCGGCGGCCGACTCGCCGTATACCCGCGGGCTCGGCGACTCGGGGTAGCGCGAGAACCACGACCGGGACGCGAGCGCCGCACGGGCCTCGTCGAGCGGGCCGCGGTGGGCGGCGAGGAGAGGGTGCTCGGGCAGGTGATGGTCAGGCGCCGGTGCAGTCACCCCACCGATGCTAGACGGGGTCGACAGGCGGCACGAAACGGTGCGCGATCGGCCACCCGAGGGCCGTGAGCTCGTGCGGGGCATCGACAGGGGGCTACGGGGTGGTCGGGCCGCGTGCGATAAGGCGCACCCGCTGCTCTCGCCGGTCAGGTCGCTACTGGACCGGTGCCCTGGGCCGGCCCTGATTGTCGACCCGGCGTTCGCCGCGGGGGCAGGATGGGCGGCATGGACACCGACGCCACCGACCGGGCCGAGCCCACCGACACGACAGGGACGACCGACACGACAGGAACGACAGGGACGACCGGGACGACGTCGCCGACCGACTCCGACGAGGTCGTCTCCGCGCTGGGGCGGGTCGGCGTGATCGGCAGTGGGGCGATGGGGATCGGGATCGCCCAGGTCGCGGCGACGGCCGGCCACCCGGTCACCCTCGTCGACAGCGACGAAGCCGTGGTCGAGGCAGCCCTTGCGCGCCTGGCAGACGTCCTGGCGCGGCTGGTCCGCAAGGGTCGGGCCACCGATGCCGAGCGAGCTGACATCCTCGCGCGAATCGGCGCCGTCGAGACCATCGCGGGGCTGCCGGAGTGCTCGCTCGTCATCGAGGCAGTGCCCGAGAACCTCGAGCTCAAGCGGGAGGTGTTCGCGCAGCTCGCCGAGCACCAGCCGGCGACCACGTTGCTGGCCACCAACACCTCGAGCATCGACATCGGCGCCATCGCTGACGTCGTGACCGAGCCCGAACGGGTGCTCGGGCTGCACTTCTTCAACCCGCCGCCTCTGATGCGCCTCGTCGAGGTGGTGCACACCGGGCAGACGTCACGGGCCTACGTCGACCATGCGGCCGCTCTCGTGCAGACCTGGGGCAAGACCCCCGTCCGATGCGCCTCGACACCCGGGTTCATCGTCAACCGGGTCGCCCGCCCGTTCTACGGTGAGGCCCAGCGACTGGTCGAGACGGGCGTGGCCGACCCGGCCACCATTGACGCCATCCTGCGCGACCGAGGTGGCTTTCCGATGGGCCCGTTCGAGCTGACCGACTTCATCGGGCAGGACGTCAACCTCGCGGTCGGCACGTCGGTCTGGGAGCAGACCGACCACGACGAGCGTTATGCCCCAACGACGTTCCAGCAACAGCTGGTCGCCGAGGGCCGACTTGGGCGCAAGTCGGGCCGCGGCGTCTACGCGTATGCCGCTGACGGCACGGCCCAGCACCCCGACCCGAACGTTGATCTCGCCGACCGCCTCGTCGGCGGGCCGATCGACACCGACCCTCTCGCGCGCACCATCGCGATGCTCGTCAACGAGGCCGTCGACCTCGTGCACCGCGGCGAGGCGAGCCCCGACGACGTCGATACGGCCATGGTGCTCGGGGTCCGGTATCCGAAGGGGCCGATCGCCTGGGGGCGCGAGATCGGCTTCACCGTCGTGGCCGACCAGATCGCGACCCTCGACACAGCCTTTCCGGGGGGGCGCTACCGACCCAGCCCCGGGCTGACCGACGGGAGCCTGGCATGAACGAGATCTCCGAAGCCGGCGCGCAGACCGACATCGACGACGGGGTGGAGTTCGCCCGACAGATGTGGGCCGACGACGCCGCGTCCCGCAGTCTCGGCATGGAGACGACCGTGCTCGAGCGGGACCACGCGGTGGTGCGCATGGCGATCCGCGACGACATGGTCAACGGGCACGCGATGTGTCACGGCGGGTTCATCTTCACCCTCGCCGACTCGTGTTTCGCCCTGGCCTGCAACTCGCGAGGGCGGCTCACCGTGGCCGCCGGCGCCGACATCGCCTTCACCGCCCCCGCGCGCCTGGGTGATGTGCTGTTCGCCGAGGCAAGAACCCGAGGCTCGTACGGGCGCAGTGGTCTGACCGACGTCACGGTCAAACGCGAGTCGGACGGGCAGATCGTGGCCGAGTTCCGCGGTCGCAGCCGTAGCCCCAAACGCTCCTGACCCAGCCATGACGTCGAAAGGGCAGCTCGTGCTCTCTCCGAAGGTCAGTGACCGATGGAACTGAGCACGAACTGCCCTTTCGACGGTGAAGAAGGTGTCAGCGGGTGGCGCGGCGGCTTCCGCTACGGGTTCCGGCCGAGAAGGATGCCGCGCTGCCGCCCGAGCTGGTCGAGTAGATCGTCGACGAACCGCCGCGGCGGCCCGCGCTACCGTTGCGGGCTGCGGCGCCTTGACCCTCCGAGCCCTGGCCTGACCGGCCACGTCCGCCGGAGCGGCTGCCTCGGGCGCCGCCCCCCTGGGACGGGGAGCCCTGACGCGCCGCGCCGGCACCCGCACCACGGCCACGCCCGCGAGCCGAGCCGGCACCGGCGTTACCACCGCTGCGCTGGCCGCGTCCGGAGCCCGAGCCGGTTGACGCCGGCGCCTCCTCGCGCACGAGCCCGCCGTCGTACGACCGCTCACCGGGAGCAAGCGAGGTCAGCAGCGGGTGACCGAGCTGCACGCGGGTCGTGGTCGGCTTGATGCCGGCCTTGCGCGTGAGGTCACGCACGTCGCGAACCTGCTCGTCGAGCATCATCGTGACGACGATGCCGTCGTTGCCGGCGCGGGCCGTGCGGCCTGAGCGGTGCAGGTAGGCCTTGTGCTCGACGGGCGGGTCGGCGTGAATGACCAGCGCAACGTCGTCGACGTGGATGCCGCGGGCGGCGATGTCGGTGGCGACGAGGGTCTGCGCCCGGCCGTTCTGGAAGTCGTCCATGTTCCGCGTGCGCGCACCCTGGCTGAGGTTGCCGTGCAGCTCGACGGCCGGAACTCCCGACGCGTTGAGCTGCTTGGTCAGCTTCTTGGCGCGATGCTTGGTACGGGTGAAGACGATCTTGCGACCCGGCGCCGCGGTGAGGTCGAGGATGACGGGCAGGTGCGCGTCAGTGCTGACGTGGAGCACGTGGTGGCTCATGGTCGAGATCGGCGACTGAGCGGAATCAGCTTCGTGCGTCTTGGGATTCGTGAGGTAGCGCTTCACGAGAACGTTGATGGCGCCGTCGAGAGTGGCGGAGAACAGCATCCGCTGGCCGTCACGCGGGGTCTTGTCCATGATGCGCTTGACGCCCGGCAGGAAGCCGAGGTCGGCCATGTGGTCGGCCTCGTCGAGGATGGTGACCTCGATGGCGTCGAGCATCACGTGACCCTGCTGCATGAGGTCCTCGAGCCGGCCGGGGCAGGCGACGATGACGTCGACACCGGCCCGCAGTCCGTTCACCTGCGGGTTCTGGCCGACGCCACCGAAGATGGTCAGCGAGTTCAGGCCGAACGCCTTGGCGAGCGGGGCCATGGCGGTGTCGATCTGCGTCACGAGCTCGCGGGTGGGGGCGAGGATCAGGGCGCGGGGACGGCGGGCCTGACGCTTGCCACCCGACTGCGACAGCCGGGTCAACAGCGGCAGGAGGAAGGCATAGGTCTTGCCCGAGCCGGTGCGGCCGCGGCCGAGCACGTCGCGGCCGGCGAGGGAGTCGGGAAGGGTCGCGGCCTGGATCGGGGTCGGCGTCGTGATGCCGAGGCCGTCGAGAACCGTGACGAGAGGGGTGGGCACGCCGAGGGCGGCGAAGGACGTGTCGATGGACACAGGTGGGTACTCCGAAAGTTGATGAAGGTCGTTCTGCCCGGCGCAACCCGTTCGTCAATGGACGTGGTCGCGGCGCAAGAGCGAATCGACTGGGCCGGCAGTCGCCTGGCCTGGAAGAGCGGCCCGAGGCAGAACTGGGCGGGCCGCTACTTCGATACTAGCCGATTGCGTCACCGGCTCGTACCATCGGGGTCGCCCAGGCCGCCGCAGCCCTCACAAGCCACCCAAAGAGACCATTCCGGAAGACGAACCGGCACGCGAGAGAAGCTAGTTCGGCAAATGGGCTGCGGGAGCCGGCCGGGATCCCTACCCTGAACGGATCGTCGTCACACGGCGGCGAGAGGCAATGGGGCCTCGCAGGGGCGCTGTGCCTCCCCTCTGGATGTGAGGATCACAGAAGATGGGGAAGTCTCGCATGCTCACGGCCGTCGTTACGGCGGCCGCGCTCACCACTCTCGGACTTGTGTCGGCGTCGAGCGCGTCGGCCTCGCAGGTCCACTCCAGCCAGCACTGGCGTGGCCACACCCTCACCAACGAGGTGCTGGCCCCGTTCCAGCTCGCGGTGAACAGCAAGGGTGTCTACATCGCCGACGGCTTCAAGAACAACCTCAGCCTGCTGCAGAACAACGGCAAGCTGAGCCTCGTCGCCCAGGGGACAGGCAGTGATGTAGCCGGGGTCGACGTCAGCCGGAACGGCAAGAGCATCGCCTGGACGAGCACGACCCATCCGACCGGCCCCGGAGAGATCCCGCAGTCGTCCCTGACGATCCGCACGCAGGGCAAGAAGGACGTCGTGGCCGACCTCGCCAGGTACGAACGCAACCGCAACCCCGACGGGCAGGTCACCTACGGGGCCATCGCCGGCAGCAACGCGTGCGCCGACGCGGCGCTCGCTCAGCTGACCGGCAGCCCCGCCCGCTACCAGGGCATGGTCGACTCCCACCCGTACGCCGTCGCCGCGTGGGGTGAGAGCTGGATCGTCGCCGACGCCGCCGGAAACGACCTGCTGAAGGTCGACGCCAAGGGCAGGGTCTCGACCCTCGCCGTGATTCCGCGTCAGGCGGTCAAGGTCACCAAGGCGATGGCCGCGGGCCTGGGCGCCCCTGACTGTGTCGTAGGGGTCACCTACGCGTTCGAGCCGGTGCCGACCGATGTCGAGATCGACTACCAGGGCAACCTGATCGTCTCGACGCTTCCGGGTGGTCCCGAAGACGCGAGTCTCGGCGCTCGTGGCTCGGTCTACAAGGTCAACGCCCACAGCGGCAAGGCCTGGCGGCTCGCGACCGGCTTCCTCGGGGCCACCAACGTCGCGATCGGGCCTGACGGTGTCTACGTCGCCGAGCTCTTCGCGGGCAAGGTGACCAAGGTCAGCTGGAACGGTACGAAGAAGACGTTCGCAAAGCTCGCGAAGGCCATCTCCCTCGAGGTGCGCGGCGGCTGGCTCTACGCCGGCACCCTTGGTGATATTGACATGGAGACGGGCCAGGTCAACGCCCCCGGCACGGTGCAGCGCTTCTGGATCCTGTGACCAGGAGAGCACAGCACGCACGCGTGGCCGGCCCAGCGGGATGCCGTTGGGCCGGCTTCTCGCTGTCCGGGGCCAGCTCGACAGTGCACGGATGCCTAACGGTTTGGCCCCAACCGGGTGTGCGGCGGGGAAAGGGTGGCAGGATCACAAACCAGTCGGCCCATCGTGGCGCCGGCCCTGCCTGAAACGAACACTGCTCGGAAGGACCACCCCCCATGCGTCGCATGTCCCTCATCGCCGTCACCAGCGCCGTCGCCCTCGGTCTCACGCTCTCGGCGTGCGGCTCCGACTCGATGTCCACCTCACCCGGCGCCGGGAACACACCGGCCGGAGGCACGGCAGCCGCGGGCAGCGGCGTCGACGCAGCCCTGGCCGCCAAGGTGCCAGCCGCCCTCAAAGCCAAGGGCGTCATCAACGTCGGCACCGACCCGACGTACGCCCCGAGCGAGATCCTCGGCTCCGACGGCAAGACCGTCGAAGGGTTCGACGTCGACGTCTTCAACGCCGTGGCCGCCAAGCTCGGGCTGAAGACGACCTACCAGCCGGCCGACTTCGGCACCATCATCCTCGGGGTCAACGGCGGCAAGTACGACGTCGGCGTCTCGAGCTTCACCATCAACCCCGACCGCAAGAAGGAGGTCAACATGGTGAGCTACTACAAGGCCGGCACCCAGTGGGTCGTGGCCAAGGGCAACCCCGACAAGGTCTCCATCGACGACGTCTGTGGCAAGAGCATCGGCGTGCAGAAGGGCACGGTTCAGGTCGATGACCTGGCGGCTCGCAGCAAGAAGTGCACGAGCGCCGGCAAGCAGGCCATCAACCCGATCGTGCAGAAGGGTCAGGACCAGGTCACGGCCGACCTCGTCAGCGGCAAGACCGTGGCGATGCTGGCCGACTCACCGGTCGGCCTCTACGCCGTGAAGCAGACCGGCAAGCTCGACCCCCTCGGTGATATCTACGACTCGGCGCCTTATGGCTACGTCGTGCCGAAGAAGGACACCGCCTTGGCCGACCTGCTCGCCGACGCCCTCAAGGCGACCAAGGCCGACGGCAGCTACGACGCGGCTCTGAAGAAGTGGTCCGTGGAGGCGGGCGCCATCAGCGACTTCGCCGTCAACCCGTGACCCGCCGATGACTGAGACGACAACGGCCACGTCGGCCCCGACGGCCGACCGGCCGGGCCTGATCGACGCCCGCCCGGTCGGGCACCCCGGGCGGTGGGTCGCCCTGGTGGTCATCCTGGTGCTCATCGCGATGGTCATCAGCTCGTTCGTGACCAACGAACGGTGGGGCTTCAGTGACGCGTTGAAGATCATGAACCAGACGCCCGTGCTCGAGGGCCTGTGGAAGGGCACGATCGTCGGCACGGTGGGCGCCATGGCCATCGGCATCTTCGGCGGGGTACTCATCGCCGTGCTGCGTCTCTCCGAGAACCCGGTACTGCGCTTCGTGTCGTTCGTCTACACGTGGTTCTTCCGCGGCATCCCGCGTCTCGTTCTCCTCGCGATGATCGGCAGCGGCGTCGGCTACCTCTACAACAAGATCGACTTCGGCTTCCCGTTCGGGCAGCAGTTCGCCTCGTGGCTCGGCCTGTCGAACGACTTCACCTTCTTCACGCTGAACGTCAACCAGTTCTCCAGCACGTTGCTGGCCGGCATCATCGGGCTTGGGCTGTCGGAGGCGGCCTACATGGCCGAGATCGCCCGGGCCGGCATCCTCTCGGTCGACACGGGCCAGAACGAGGCGGCCGCCGCCCTCGGCATGAGCCGGGGCAAGGCCATGCGCCGTATCGTGCTGCCGCAGGCCATGCGCGTCATCGTGCCGCCCACCGGCAACGAGACCATCGCGATGGTCAAGGACACCTCGCTGCTGTCGGCGATCCCGGTCATCACCGAGCTCTTCTACCAGACGAGCGCCATCGGCAACCGCACCCTGCTCATCATGCCGGCCTTCGTTGCGGTATCGGCCTGGTACCTCATCGTCGGATCGGTACTCATGGTCGGACAGTACTTCCTCGAACGGCGCTTCGGTCGCGGGTTCGGCACGGGCGCACCCAACAAGAGGTTCGCACGGCCGGCCGGGGCAGGAGGCGCCTGATGAGTGACACGAGCACAGCGGCATCCACCGACTCGAGTGGCCGTTCACGCACCGGAGGCGACGCGCCTCTGGTGCGGGCGGTCAACGTGGTGAAGAGCTTCCACGGCGTCGAGGTGCTCAAGGGCATCGACCTCGACGTGCACCGCGGCGAGGTCGTCTGCCTGCTCGGGCCTTCGGGCTCGGGCAAGACGACCTTCCTGCGCTGCATCAACCAGCTCGAGACGATCGACGGCGGCCGTATCTGGGTTGACGGCGACCTGATGGGCTACCGCGACCACGACGGTCAGCTGCACCAGCTCTCTGACAAGGAGGTGGCCACCCAGCGTCGCGAGATCGGCATGGTCTTCCAGCGCTTCAACCTCTTCCCCCACATGACCGCCCTCGAGAACGTCGCCGAGGCGCCGGTCCAGGTCAAGGGCGTGAAGAAGAAGCAGGCCCGCGCCCGCGGCGTCGAGCTGCTCGAGCAGGTGGGTCTCGGCGACAAGCCGACGTCCTACCCGGCGCAACTGTCGGGCGGTCAGCAGCAGCGGGTCGCCATCGCCCGAGCCTTGGCGATGGACCCGAAGCTGATGCTCTTCGACGAGCCCACCTCGGCGCTCGACCCCGAGCTCGTCGGCGAGGTGCTGCGGGTCATGCGCGACCTGGCCAAGGCAGGCATGACCATGATCGTGGTCACGCACGAGATGAGCTTCGCCCGCGAGGTGGCCGACCACGTCGTGTTCATGGACGGCGGGGTCGTCGTCGAGCAGGGTAAGCCGAAGGATGTCATCGGCAACCCCCAGGAGGAGCGCACCCGGTCGTTCCTGCGCCGCATGCGCTCGGATGAGCAGCAGGAGCAGCCGTCGGGAACCGAGGCGGTCGACCCGGCTGGCTCGGCGCCCGCCTGATCTGCGCGCCGGGATCCCCCCGCCCACCAAGGCCCGGGGCCCGGTGGCCACGAGGAAACAGCTCGAGTGGCCACCGGGCCCCGGGTGGCGGGCAGAATGGTCGGCATGACGACGGAGCCTCCTACGCCTGCTTCAGCCCTGCCTGACCACGAGATCCCCACGATCGAGGTGGGCCGTCTGCGTGAGCTGCAGCTCGAGCGACTGCGCAGCACCGCACGTCGGGTGTACGAGCAGGTCCCGCACTACCGAGCCGCCTTTGACGCCATCGGGTTCCACCCTGACCAGGTCGAGTCCCTCGACGACCTCCGCCGGATGCCGTTCACCACCAAGGCCGATCTGCGGGCCAACTACCCGTTCGGCATGTTCGCCGTGCCCCGTGAGCAGGTGGTGCGGGTGCACGCCAGCTCGGGCACGACCGGGCGGCCGACCGTGGTCGGCTACACGGCATCCGACATCGACACGTGGGCAGACCTGATGGCCCGCTCGATCCGCCTCGCCGGCGGGGCTCCGGGCGACATCGTGCACGTCGCCTACGGCTATGGCCTGTTCACCGGCGGGCTCGGTGCGCACTACGGCGTCGAGCGGCTCGGGGCGACAGCGGTGCCGGCGAGCGGCGGCATGACCGAGCGGCAGGTGCAGCTGATCACTGACTTTGCGCCCCGCGTGATCATGGTGACCCCGAGCTACTTCCTCAGCCTGCTCGATCAGATGGAGGCAGCCGGCATCGACCCAGCCGCCACCAGCCTGCAGGTCGGCATCTTCGGCGCCGAGCCCTGGACCGAGGCGATGCGCCAGGAGATCGAGCGCCGCACCGGCATGGACGCCGTCGACATCTACGGTCTCTCGGAGGTGATGGGGCCGGGGGTCGCGCAGGAGGCCGCCACGACCAAGGACGGCCTGCACCTCTGGGAAGACCACTTCTACCCCGAGATCATCGACCCGGTCACCGAGGAGGTGCTGCCCGACGGTGAGATGGGCGAGCTGGTGCTCACCTCGCTCACCAAGGAGGCGATGCCCGTGATTCGCTACCGCACCCGCGACCTGACCCGGCTACTGCCCGGCACCGCCGTGCCGTCGATGCGACGGATGGAGAAGATCACCGGCCGCACCGACGACATGATGATCGTGCGCGGTGTCAACGTGTTCCCGACCCAGATCGAGGAGTTCGTGCTGGCCGAGCCGCGCCTGTCGCCCTACTTCCAGTGCGTGCTCACCCAGCCCGGTCGAATGACCCAGCTGACGGTGTTGGTCGAGCCGCACGAGCGACTGGATGCCGCCGAGGCCGACGCCATCGCCCGCGAGCTCGAGCACTCCATCAAGACCCACATCGGCAGCTCGTGCCGGGTGGAGGTGCGCGACCCCGGAGCCATCGAGCGCTCCATCGGCAAGGCCCGCCGCATCGTCGACGAGCGCCCCAAGCCCTGACCCGACGCGCCCCTCCGGCAACACACCGAGAAGCAGTCAAGTACCTGCAGCTACACCTGGCAGAGTTGACGATTTCTCGGTGTGTTGCGGGTAGAGGGCGGGCGCAGATGGCGGCCGTCACCGGTGGCTGGCGGCCACCTGTAGGGCATCGGGCACGAAGCCGACACTGCGGTACAGCTGCCCGGCGGGGTTGGTCGACTCGGTCACGATGACCCACGCTGTGGCACCACGTTCACCCGCCCACCTCGCCGCGAGCCCGACCAGGTGGCCGGCAAGACCGCGACGACGGTGCTCCGCGTCGGTCCCGACGGCCTGGAAGCGGGCCAGGTCGTCGCACAGCACGATGCCGAGGGATGCCGTGAGCGTGCCGTCCGCGTCGAACGCGCCGAACCAGCGGGCAACGCCGGCCCGCACCATGCGTCGGCGGCCCCGGTTCTGGTCGCGCATGAACCTCTCGTAGCCGACGGGCTCCTGGGCGCCGGTGCGGGCGTTGTCGGCGGCGTCGAGCGCGATCTGGGCCTGCCAGTCGGCGTCGGACTCGAACGGGCGCGCCGTGTAGCCCTGGGCCAGCGGCCGCTGCTCGGGAAGGGTCTCGGTGAACAGCACCTCGTCGGTGTTGATCACCAGTCCGGTTCCGTCCCAGCTGGCCTCGGCGGGCATTCGGGGGAGGCCGATCGAGACATGCTCGGCGGTGGGGAACTCGGTGCGGAACACCCGCACCCAGCGGGCGGCGTCGTCAGCGGCATCCCGGTCGGTGACGAGCACGAAGTTGCCCCAATGGAAGGTCGGGTTCTCGGGGCTGTGGATGATGACGTGGTCGAAACGGTCGTCCACGAGGGATCCGGTGTGCTGCAGCACAGCCAGGTCGGTCTGCCAGCCACGAGTCAGGGCCATGCAGTCGAGACTAGTGCCGCGCGAACCCCGCCACGGTCCGATCCCCGCCGCCCAACCCCGCCCAGTCCCGCGCGAACCCCGCCACGGTCCGATCCCCGCCGCCCAACCCCGGCCGTCCGGCGTGGGGAACCGGCCAGCTCCAGTGACCGCGCAGCCCTCAGGCCTGGCGAGCGATCGACCGCAGGGCGTTGCGAACCAGGTCGATCGCGGCAGCGTCGTCCATCCCGGCCTCACGGGCAAGCACGGCGAACTTCGTGGCGAAGCTGGAGACGGCCACGTCGGCCTGGTGGTGTCCGGAAGCGACGGTGGTGCCGGCCCGGCGCCGGGTCTGCACCAACCCGGCGGCCTCGAGCTCCTTGTAGGCGCGGGCCACGGTGTTGACGGCGAGGCCGAGGTCGGCGGCCAGCGCCCGCACCGTGGGGAGGCGGTCTCCCGGAAGCAGACTGCCCGACCCGATGAGTCCGCCGATCTGGGCTCTGACCTGCTCGAACGGCGGCTCTGCTGCCTGCAGGTCGACAACGATCCGCAAGTCGTGCGTCACAGGTTCCTCCTGACAGTCAATGCCACCGCTCTCGACCCGCCGACGACGCGGCAGTCATGAGCGGGTAGGCACAGCAAACGGTTGAGACCGAGGCACCGCTGGCGGAATCGAGATCACGACGCAGAGGGCAGTCACCAGAGCACCAAGACCGAGCACCGTCATCGCGAAGCCGACGTTCTGGGTCCAGTCCCACGGGGCGTTGGGCGCCGGCGAACCGCCCGCGAGGTAGGCGGACTGACGCAGCTGCTGGGTCAGCTCGTTCAGCTTCGGCCCGATGGTGAGGCACAGGCCGCCCGCGGTGAGCAGCGAACCGGCCCCAGCCCACCGCAGCACCCGGATGCGCGATCCGAGGCGCAGTGCACGGTCCAGCCGTGGGTCGTCGATCTGAGCCGGCCGTGCCTCGACGCGTCGCAAGGCCCACCACGTCGTGGCAGCCAGCAACGCCAGTGCGGCCAGCGTGGGCCAGGTGTAGGACCGGCCGGGATACGGAGCGGTGGTGACCGCTGTCTGAGCCCAGTGTCTCGAACCCGACACGCCGTCGGCCCCTGAGGTTGCATACCCGAGACCGAGGGCACCGACGCTGAGGGCAAGCCCGACGACGTAGGGCGGCATGAGCCGACCCGGCTCGGTACCTCGACGAATGGTCAAGGATGCCGCGCGTTGCTCGCCCGCCGGCGTCGGAGCCCACCTTTCCGCGATTCCGCAGATACCCACCCCGACGGTCGCAGCAACGGCGGGAACGGCGGGATGAAGCTGATCGCCGACGATGGAGCCCGTCAGTACCCGGTCGGCAACGAGATAGCTGACCACGGTGGCCAGAACCGCCGTGCGCCGCAAACGGGCGGCTCGGCGATCAAGAGTCGGCGCCGCCCACCAGCGAGCGAGCGCCGTGACGGCGAGGATCAACCCAACCGGCCCAAGGAACCACACCATGACCCGCGAGTCCACCTGGCACCTCCTCTTGTCTCAATGACTTAACGCATTGCGACAATAGCGGCGAGCGGCCTCCCGAGCAAGATCTCGCCACCTGGCGTACAGCGGAACTACGACAGGCCGTAGTATTACGACGTCATGTAGTTTTCCAACCTGTCGGGGAGAGCCCGTGGATGCCACCGATCTCGCGAGATGGCAGTTCGCCATCGTCACGGTCTACCACTTCCTGTTCGTGCCGATCACGATCGGCCTGTCGTTCGTGGTCGCCGTGTTCCACACCCAGTGGGTACGCACCCGCAACCCAGACTGGATGCGCCTGGCCAAGTTCTTCGGCAAGCTCTTCACGATCAACTTCGCGCTCGGGCTCGTCACCGGCATCGTGCAGGAGTTCCAGTTCGGGATGAACTGGTCGGCCTACTCGCGCTTCGTCGGCGACATCTTCGGAGCGCCGCTCGCCATCGAGGCCCTGCTGGCGTTCTTCCTCGAGTCGGTCTTCCTCGGCCTGTGGATCTTCGGCTGGGGCCGCCTCCCCGAGAAGCTGCACGCGTCGACGATGTGGATCGTGCACGTCGGCACGCTGTTGTCGGCGTACTTCATTCTGTCTGCGAACTCGTTCATGCAGCACCCGGTCGGATTCCGCTTCAACCCCGACAGCGGCCGCGCCGAGCTGACCGACTTCTTCGCCGTGCTGACCAACAAGGTGCAGCTCGTGACCTTTCCGCACGTCGCGTTCTCGGCCTACATGGTCGGCGGCGGGGTGCTGATGGGCGTGTCCCTGCACCTGATGCGCCGTGAGTCGCTGCGCGCCAGCGCGCTGCTCAACCGCATCGACGATCTCGGCTCCGGCGATGTCAGCGCTACTGCCGGCGGCGCCAAGGGCGTGCTGACCATGACCGCGCAGGCGCGTCAGGCCACCACCGCGCGCGCCGACGTTCCGCTCTACCGCCGGGCCGCCCGCATCGGAGCCATGCTGACCCTCATCGCCGGAATCGGCGTCGCGGCCACCGGTGACCTCCAGGGCAAGATCATGACCGAGGTGCAGCCGATGAAGATGGCGGCCGCCGAGGCCCTCTACGAGACCTCGCCTCAGGGCGCGGGAGCCCCGTTCTCGGTGCTCACCGTCGGCTCCCTCGACGGGCAGGACGCCAACGCCCTCATCGAGGTCCCGGGGCTGCTCAGCTTCCTCGCCACCGGCACGTGGGACGGTGAGGTGAAGGGCATCAACGACCTCAAGGCGCAGTATGCGGCGACGTACGGCGCCAGCGGCGACCCGACGCTTGTCGATGCCACCACCGACTACGTCCCCAACATCCCGACCACCTACTGGACCTTCCGTCTCATGATCGGCACCGCCTTCGCCGCTATCGGGATTGCCGCTCTCGTGCTGTGGACCACCCGCCGAGGTCGGGTTCCCACGTCGAAGTGGGTGCTCTACGCCGCGATCGCAGCGCCTCTGCTGCCGGTGTTCGGCAACTCCTTCGGCTGGATCTTCACCGAGGTGGGCCGCCAGCCCTGGGCCGTGTTCGGCCTGATGACCACGGCATCCGGGGTGTCTCCGTCAGTCTCGGTGGGTGAGGTGATCACGTCGATGACGGCGTTCACGCTGCTCTACGGCGCGCTCGCGGTGGTCGAGATCAAGTTGTTCCTCGCCTACGTGCGCAAGGGCGCCGAGCCCTTCGAAACCCCGCCCGACCCCAGCGATCAGGACGAGGACGCCCCCCTCGCCTTCGCCTACTGACGAGAAGGACAGCAACGGCAATGGAACTCACCACCTTCTGGTTCATCGTCATCGGCGTCCTCTGGACCGGCTACTTCGTGCTCGAGGGCTTCGACTTCGGGGTCGGCATGCTGTTCCCGGTGCTCGGCGGCAAGCGCTACGCCTCGGATGCCGCCGACGCCGACAAGCGCCGCCGGTTGCTGCTCAACACGATCGGCCCGGTCTGGGACGGCAACGAGGTCTGGGTGCTGACGGCGGGCGGTGCCACCTTCGCCGCCTTCCCGAACTGGTACGCCACGATGTTCAGTGGCTTCTACCTGCCACTGCTGCTCATCCTCCTGGCGTTGATCCTGCGCAACCTCGGTTTCGAGTACCGCCACAAACGGCCCGAGCAGACGTGGAAGGCGCGGTGGGATCTCGCCATCTTCTGGGGTTCGCTCGTGCCGGCCCTGCTGTGGGGAGTGGCCCTGACGAACGTGGTGCGGGGCGTGCCGATCGACGCCGACATGGAGTACACCGGCAACCTGTTCACCCTGCTCAACCCGGTCGGGCTGCTCGGTGGGGTCGTCTTCGTCGCCCTGTTCCTCACGCACGGGGCGATCTTCGTGGCGCTGAAGACCGACGGTCCGATCCGACGCGAGGCCCGCGCCCTGGCGGGGCGGGTGGGCGTCGTGGCGGCCGTCCTCGCGGTGGTGCTGCTGGGGCTGCTCGGCCTCGAGCACGGCAAGACGGTCTCGTGGGTCACCACGGTGGTAGCGGCGGTCGCGCTGCTGGCTGGACTGGCCGCGAATGCCCGCGGACGTGAGGGATGGGCCTTTCTCGGCACCGCCATCACGATCGGGATGGCGGTGGCCAGCTACTTCCTGATGCTCTTCCCGAACGTGATGCCCTCGACGACCGACGCCGCCTTCAACCTCACCGTCACCAACGCGTCGAGCACCGACTACACCCTCAAGGTGATGACGATCGTCGCCCTCGTCTTCACCCCGATCGTGATCCTCTACCAGGCGTGGACCTACTGGGTGTTCCGCAAGCGACTGTCCACCACGCACATTCCGGCCGACGTGAGCCTCAAGCAGGCCACCGAAGCTGACACCGCCCTTCGGAGCTGACGTGCGGCCCTTCGACCCTCGGCTGCTGCGCGTCGTGCCCGCGGCGCGACGGCCGGTGGCCGCGCTCGGCGTCGTCGGCGTGCTGTCGGGGGTCGCGACGATCGGCACCGCCTTCGCCCTGACCGCACTCGTCGTGGCCGTCGTCGAGGGAGACTCGCTCGGCCCGCCCGCGGGCTGGCTCGCCGCCCTCTTCGCCGTTCGAGCCGTGCTGGCGGGCCTCACCGAACGAGTGGCAGCGTGGGCCGGGGTTGCGGTCTCGACCGCCCTGCGGTCTGCCCTGCTGCGGCGCTGGTCGACCCTGGATGCCGACTCCCGGCCCGAGCCTGCTGCAGCCGTCTCGCTGGCGACAACAGGGGCGACGACCGTGGAGCCGTATGCCGCACGTTTCCTGCCGACGCTCGTGACGGCATCCGTCGTGCCGGTGCTCGCGATCGCGACGCTCGTGGTGGTCGACTGGCCGAGCGCCGTCGTGGTCGTACTCACCGTGCCGCTGCTCCCCCTGTTCGCCGCGCTCATCGGCCGCGCCACCGCCGACGAGACGTCGAGGCGCTGGGCGGCGCTGGCCTCGCTCGGCGGGCACTTCCTTGACGTCGTGCAAGGGCTGCCGACCCTCGTGAGCTACGGGCGCGCCGAACGACAGGTGGCGACGGTTCGCGAGGTGAGCGAGCGGCACCGACGCGCCACCATGAGAACGCTGCGGCTGGCCTTCCTCAGTTCGGCTGCGCTCGAGCTGCTCGCGACGATCTCGGTCGCCATCGTGGCCGTGACGGTCGGCCTGCGCCTCTCGACCGGTTCGCTCGACCTCGGGCCGGCCCTCGTAGCGATCCTGCTGGCGCCCGAGGCCTTCTGGCCGATCCGCCGTGTCGGCGCCGAGTTCCACGCCGCCGCCGACGGGGCCGCTGCGCTCGATGACATCCTCACCCACCTCGCCCCCTCCCCCGCTGCATCGAACGCGTCGTTCGGCTCCGAAAGCGGTGGTGCAGCAGTGCGTTCGAGACCGAACGACGCGTTCGGTTCGGCAGGCGGGCCGGCGGTGCGGCTGAGCGGGGTCAGCTACCGGTATGCCGCTCCGCTCCCTGACGTCGTGGACCACCTCGACCTCGAGGCCGGCCCGGGCCTGACCGTGGTCACCGGCCCATCGGGAGTCGGCAAGTCGACCGTGCTCGACCTCGTGGCGGGGCTGCGCCGGCCCTGCACCGGCACGGTCGAGTCGCTCGCATCGCACTACGTCACCCAGCGGCCCTTTCTCGCCGCGGGCAGCATCCGGGAGGCGCTGACCATCGGGCACGACGCCGACGACGCCACGCTCTGGGAGGCCTTGCGCGAGGTCGGGGTCGAGGGAGTGGTCGCGGCCCTGCCCCGTGGGCTCGGTGCGAGGCTGGGTGACGACGGGTTCGGCCTGTCGGCCGGCCAACGGCAGCGGCTGGCGCTGGCCCGAGCCTGGCTCGCACCCGAGCCGGTGCTGCTGCTCGACGAACCGACGGCTCACCTCGACCCCCGGTCCGCCTCCGAGATGGCCGAGCTGATCGCCGGCCTCGCCGATCGCCGCATCGTCATTGCGGTGACCCACCGCGACGAGCTGCTGGCCCATGCTCAACAGCACCTGCGCCTGACCCGTCCCGGAACCACCCCGGCAGCAGCAGACGATCCCGTGGGGGCGGGACGAACATGACCATGACAGCCAGTTCGGATCAGTCCACCGCGAGCGTGCTTCGAGGCGGCCTGCTCGGCGGGGTGGCCACGGCATCCGGCATCGCGCTCACCGCCACGTCGGGGTGGCTCATCGTGCGGGCGGCCGAACGACCCGTCATCCTCACCCTGCTCACAGCCATCGTCATGGTGCGAGCGTTCGGCATCGCGCGGCCGGTCTTTCGGTACTGGGAGCGGCTCGTGAGCCACGACGCCGCCCTCGCCCTGCTGGCCCAACGCCGCACCGAGGCCTACCGCGCCCTCATCCCGCTGACGCCCGCCCGGCTCGGCACTCGGCGGCGCTCCGAGGTGCTGACCGGCGTGGTCGACGACCTCACCGACGAGGTCGAGGCAACCGTGCGCGTCACGGTCCCGGTCATCTCCACCGCGCTGGCCGGGACGCTGGTCGTAGGGCTGAGCACGGCACTCGAGCCGACGGTCGGCGCGGTACTGGCGGCCCTCGCCGTGGTCGTCGCCGTCATCTGTGTCGTCGCGGCCCGGCTCGAGACACGGTCGCTCGATGAGCTGCTCGTGGCCCGTGACGAGGTGGCCCGGGTGGCCGCTCTCGCGACGAGCCAGGCCGACCAGCTGCAGGCCGTCGGCGGCTGGGCGACGGCCCTCCGCTGGCTCGACGACGCCCACGCCGGGTTGGCGCGGGCCACGCGTCGGGTCAGTCTGGGGCGGGCCAGCGCGGCGGCCGGCTTCCTCCT
This sequence comes from Terracoccus sp., assembly GCA_040007275.1. Classification (GTDB taxonomy): domain Bacteria; phylum Actinomycetota; class Actinomycetes; order Actinomycetales; family Dermatophilaceae; genus DSM-29435. The sequence continues at coordinate 4,830 of JBDTVJ010000012.1, read as the reverse complement.
CGCCGTCGGTACCGCCGTGGTCACCATTGCCTTCCTGGTTCACGACCTCGACGCCGGAGGCCCCGTCAAGGCCCTGCTGACTCTGACGCCCGTCGCAGCGTCGGAGGCGATCGCCCCCTTGGTCGACGCCATGCGCGCCCGCACCCGGGCCACCGCCGCGGCGGCCCGAACTCGAGCCTTGTTGGGACTTGAACCCGCCGTTCGCGCGCAGCCCTCCCCCACGAAGACGGATGCCGGAAACGCGCGCCAGGTCGGCGTCGCTGAGGAGGCGACCGTGCCCTCGGCGGCATCCGGGCCGACGCGCTCGCCGGGTTCGGCCGGCTCGAATGAGGTCACAGCGCTCGCCGACCCCAGTGCAGCACCCGACATCGCACTGCACGGCGTCACCGCCTCGTGGAACGGTCAGCGCTCCCACCTGGGGCCGATCGACCTGGACCTACCGGCCGGGAGCCGCGTGGCGATCACCGGGCCCAACGGCGCCGGCAAGTCGACGCTGCTGGCCGTGCTGGCGCGCAACCTCGACGCGACGGGCGGAGCCTGCACCTGGAACGGCGTCGACGTGAGCGGGCTGTCCCTCAGCGGCGTTCGCGACCGCATCGCCGTCGTCGACGACGAGCCGCACATCTTCGCCACCACGTTGCGCAACAACCTCACGCTGGCTGCGCCCGACGCCACCGACGACGACATCCTCGCCGGCCTGACGCGGGTGGGGCTGGCCCCCTTCGTCGAGGCTCTGCCAGGCGGCCTCGACACCGCCCTCGGCACCGGCGGTCGCGGCGTCTCCGGGGGCGAACGGGCCCGGCTCGGGATCGCCCGCGCCCTGCTGAGTCGCCGACCGGTCGTGCTGCTCGATGAGCCGGTCGCCCATCTCGACCCGCCCACCGCGCGTGCCGTGGTGGCGGACCTGCTGGCCGAAGGCACCCTCGAACCCTCTCGGACCATCGTCATGGTCACGCACCGCGACGACGGCCTGGACCTGTTCGATCGGGTGCTCGAGCTGGCAGACCCGACCCCAACGGCCCCTGCCGAGTACAGTATTTGAATCATGCAGAAGTCACGCAACATTCTCGGCGACCTGGAGCGCGCGGTCATCGAGCACCTCTGGGCGGTGGAGCACACCAACGCGGGCGTCACCGTGCGTGAGGTGCACGACGCAGTGGGCATCGACCGCGGTCTGGCCTACACGACCCTGATGACCGTTCTCGACCGGATGACCAAGAAGGGACTGGTCTCACGCCAGCGTGACGGCCGGGCCTGGCGGTACACCGCCACGTCGTCTCGTGAGGCGCTGACCGCGGAGACCATGCACCACACCCTCGGTGAGCTCGCCGGTGGCGAGCGGCGCGGCGCCCTGCTGCACTTCCTCGGGAGCAGCTCACCAGAAGAGGTCGACGAGCTACGCGCGGCCCTTGCCGAGCTCGAGCTCCGACAGGGACCGGCCGAGGTCAGCAGCGGCGGTTCCTCTCGAGCCGGCCGACCGGCGTAGTGCGCTGAACCTCGCCGTCGCCGCGCTGGCCCTGCTGGCCATCGTGCTCGCCTGGCCGGTACCACGCGGGCTGGCGCGCCTGACCAGTCTGCGCCGAGCGCCCCGGGCGTCGTTGGTGCTCTGGCAGGCTTCGGCTGTCGCTGCGGTGCTCGCGGCCCTGCTGGCCGCGCCCGCCGCCCTCCTGAGCCTCGTCGAGGCGACGGCCGGGTCGGTGGCCGGGACACGCTCAATCCTGACCCCTGGCGACGTGGTGCTGTGGCCGGCGCCGATCGCTGCCACCGTGACCGGCGTGGTTGCCGCCCGGCTGCTCTTCGCCGGGGACCGCGTGGGCCGACGGCTGCGCGCTGCCCGCCGTCGGCACCGCGACCTCATCGACCTGCTCGCGGTCGACGGAGGGCACGACACGCCCGACAACCACCGGATGCGGGTGCTCGAGCACAGAACCCCGACCGCCTACTGCGTGCCGGGTCTGGCCCGCCGGGTCGTGGTGACTCGCGGCACCCTCGACTCACTGAGCGCCATAGAGCTGAGGGCGGTGCTCGCCCATGAGCGCGCGCACCTGATCGCCCGCCACGACCTGGTGCTGGAGTTCTTCACCGTGATGCACGAGGCGGTGCCCCGGTTCGTGCGCTCCGCCCAGGCCCTGCGCGCGGTCACCCTGCTCATCGAGGTGCTGGCCGACCGGGCCGCGGTGCGCTCGGTCGGCGTCATCGCCACGGGCCGAGCCATCGTCGCAATGGTAGGAGCTCCCCGCCCCGAGGGCGCGCTCGGCATGTCCGGAATCGGGACCGCCTCCGTGTCAGACGCGAGGCAACGGATAGAGCTGCTCGAGGGCGGGCGGGTGTTCAGCCTGCCGAACGCGATCGCGTCCGGGCTGATGTACACGGCCGCCGGCCTGCTCGTGACCGCTCCGGTGGCGCTGCTGTTCGCCGCCGTCCCGGCCGCTTCGAACTGAGTCCGTCTCGGGGTTGGCGGCACCCTCGCTCACGCGAGGTCCCGTTCGTAGGGCGGCTGGTCTCGACCCTCAGCCCGTGGCCAGGAAGGCGCCGAGAACCACCAGGGCCAGCGTGAGCAGGCCCAGGAGCGCCCGATGGGCGGCAGCAGCGCGTGCAGCCCGCGTGACCTGTTGGGTCAGGCGCGTGTTCGCGGGGTCAGCGACCGACCGTCGGCGCAGCCTGGTCATCCGGCGGGCCTGACCGACCGCCACCGCGAGGAGCGCCGAGAGCGCGAAGGCCGCCACGGTGGTCGCGGTGAGGAGGCTGTTCCAGACGTGATCTCGCAGCAGAACCGTCCCCGTCATCAGGGCGACCAGCAGCGCGGGACCACCGACCCACAGGTATCGACGTCCGAGGGATCGGAAGAACTGCACCCTGACGGCAGGCTCCAGCGTGGCGGCCGCGGTGCGAGCCACAACCACGATCGCGACGTAGCCACCGACCCACACGCTGGTGGCGAGAACCAGCACAGCGACCAACAGAGCCTGGCCGATCATGGGCGGTCGGCCCCCGCCCGGCCAGACGGTGGCGCGCTCAACTCGCGGCCGGCTCGGGCCAACGACGGATGCTCGCCACGAAGTTCGCCGGGCCAGCAGCCACGATGACCTCGGCAGTGGAGCTGCCCGGGTTCGTCAGAGCCACCTCTTCATCCTTGCCGACGAGCGCCGAGTCCCCGACGTGAACCTCAATGCTCTCCTCGCCCTTGCTGATGCGCACCAGGCCCGCGATCGGCGTGAGGATGACGTCGGAACCGCTGTGCCGGTGGGCCGACATCCCTGCACCTGCAGGGATGCGCACCCGAACCAGCCCCACGTCGGAGCCACCTGCCTGGCCGCCGAAGACGACCTCGACCGTCGGCGCGTTGGGCACCGGCGGCTGACGAAGCGCACCTTTCCCGTACTTGACCAGTTCCATGGCGTTTCCTTTCAGATATTAACCACGGAGAATACCGTGATTAAGATCAGCCTAACGGACGGGCGCGCCCAGCCTTCCCACGGCATGGCCGCTATCGTCGTCGACACCGGAACGCGCCGAAGGCGGATGCCGCTCAAAGGGTGCGGTTCGGCGGGGTGGCTAGGCTGGCGCTCATGCGTGTACTCGTCAGTGGTGGGGCAGGTTTCATCGGATCGCACACCGTGGTCCAGCTGGTGGCCGCTGGGCACGACGTTCTCATCGTCGACCACTTCGGCAACAGCAAGCCGTCGGTGGTCAACCGCCTCGAGACCCTGACGGGGACCCACCTGCCCGTGCACGCCTTCGACCTGTGCGACGCCGACAAGACCGAGCAGCTCTTCAGCACCGAGAAGATCGACGCGGTGATCCACTTCGCCGGCTTCAAGGCCGTCGGGGAGAGCGTCGAGAAGCCCCTCGAGTACTACGAGAACAACCTCGGCACGACGTTCTCGCTCGTGCGGGCGATGCGCCGTCATGGGGTCGACAAGCTCGTCTTCAGCTCGTCGGCCACCGTTTACGGCCATAACCAGTCACCGCTCGTCGAGGACATGTCTACCTCTGCGACGAACCCCTACGGCTGGACGAAGGTGATGATCGAGCAGATCCTGCGTGACGTCGCCGTGGCCGACCCCTCGCTACGCATCGCGATCCTGCGCTACTTCAACCCGGTCGGGGCTCACGCGAGCGGCACGATCGGTGAAGACCCACTGGGCATCCCGAACAACCTCATGCCGTTCATCGCCCAGGTCGCAGTCGGTCGCCGCGAGAAGCTGATGGTGTTCGGCGACGACTACCCGACGCCCGACGGAACGCCACTGCGCGACTACATCCATGTGGAAGACCTCGCCGCGGGCCACCTCGCGGCGTTGACGAGGCTCACCCAGACTGACAAGTCCGTCTCGACCTGGAACCTCGGCACCGGCCACGGCACCAGCGTGTTCGAGGTACTGCACGCCTTCGAACGAGCGGTCGGCCACGAGCTGCCGTACGAGGTGATCGGTCGCCGGGCCGGTGACATCGCCGAGTCGTATGCCGATCCGCACCGGGCGAACGCCGAGCTCGGCTGGGCCGCCACTCGATCGATGGACGACATGTGCGTTGACCAGTGGCGCTGGCAGAGCGCCAACCCGACGGGCTACCCCGACCCCTGAGATCGCTCGAGCAGGCCCGCGAGCCGCGGCGTGGCGCTCTCGGCTTCGACCGTTCAAGGCTGGGGGTCCCGTGCGTCGTAGTCGCGAAAGCTTGTGACCCGCGCCACTGACAGCACGACGAGGAGCACGACCAGGATGCCGCCGACGACGGGTGGCACCCACGTGGCCGTCAGCGTGGCGAGCGTCCCGGCGAACATCTGGCCCAGACGGGGCCCACCGGTGACCACGACGGTGAAGACCCCCT
>JBDTVJ010000011.1:0-40689 GCA_040007275.1 Terracoccus sp. | reverse complement strand
CGCCGACACCTCCGGCGCGCACGCCACCGTCTTCGTCACACCCGGCGAGCCGATCACGGTCAGCGACCTCACCGTGGCCACCAACCACCGGCTCGACGTCGTGGAGCGGCCCGAGCACGCTCGTCGACTGGGCAGTCTGCCCCGCCAGCAACACCTGAACCGGCTCCTGGAGGAGGACACTCCACGGCATCGCCTCGTCGAGGCCTTCCTGCAGGAGCCGCTGCGAGCCGACCAGTACACGGCCGGGTTCGGCACGCTCTACACGGCCGCCTACCGGCCGTCCGCCGGATCGGTCACCTACCGGTGGCCAGGTCAGACCTGGGTGCGCACCTTCGACGACGTGGACGACCACCGTGAGGTGGCCCTCGTCGGGCGGTAGTTGGTACGGGCGGCAACGAAGGGAAATACTGGCGGGGTAGAGAGGAGCTTCATGAGCACGCCGCCCGAGCCCGCCGATCCCGTAGCTCTTGCTGCAGCAGCCAGAGAGTGCATCGACGCGCTCGCGCGCAGCACCGACATCGCCGCGTTTCAGCAGCTTCTCGGCCTGAGTCAAACCGTCGGCGAGGCCCTCGGGGAGAGCGCCCGGTCGTTGGCCGAGGCCAACTCCTGGACCGCGGTGGGCGGCCTGGCCGGCACCACCAAGCAAGCCGCCTGGTCCCGGTGGCGAACCTGATCCGAGCGCCAGGGGGTGCTCAAGAGGGCAGTCTTCAGGGCGGTCTTCAGCGCAGGGAGCGAATGAGCTTTTTGTTGACGAACTCTTCGATGCCGTAGCGGCCGAGCTCGCGGCCGAAACCGGATCTCTTGACGCCGCCGAAAGGGAGCTCGGCGCCGTCGGCGCTGACGCCGTTGACGAAGACCATGCCGACGTCGAGCTGATCGGCGACGCGTTGAGCCTGGTCGGGGTCTGTGGTGAACACGTAGGAGCCGAGGCCGTAGGGGGTCTGGTTGGCCAGGTCGATGGCGGCCTGTTCGGAGTCGGCCTTGAACACCATGGCGACGGGTCCGAAGAGCTCTTCCGCGAAGACGGCATTGTCGGGGGTGACGTCGGTCAGGACGGCTGCGGGGTAGAAGGCGCCGTCGGGTTCGCCGTTGGTGTGCAGGGTGGCGCCGCCGTCGACGGCGCGTTGGACCTGCTCGGCGAGACGGTGGGCGGCCTGGAGCGAGGAGAGGGGGGAGTCGGTGGGGGCGGCGAGGATCTTGGCGGTGAAGGCGGTCAGGAAGTCGTCGTAAAGGGTGTCGGCGACGATGAACCGTTTGCCGGCGTTGCAGGCCTGGCCGGTGTTGTAGACGCGCGCTTCGACCGCGGCGTCGGCGGCGGTGTCCATGTCGTCGGTGCTGAGCAGAATGAAGGGGTCGGAGCCGCCGAGCTCGAGTACGACCTTCTTCAGGTTGCGGCCGGCGACCTCGGCGACGGCGGCACCGGCGCGTTCGGAGCCGGTCAGTGAGACTCCTTGAATGCGGGGGTCGGCGATGATCAGGGCGACCTGCTCGTTGGTGGCGTAGATGTTGACGTAGGCGCCGGCGGGGAAGCCGGCGTCGTGGAAGATCGTCTGGATGGCGGCGGCCGACTCGGGGCACTGGGGGGCGTGTTTGAGGATGATGGTGTTGCCGGCGACCAGGTTGGGCCCGGCGAACCGGGCGACCTGGTAGTAGGGGAAGTTCCACGGCATGATCCCCAGCAGGGGGCCGACGGAGGTGCGTCGAACCAAGGCGGTGCCGGTGCCGGCGGGCAGGTCGATGGGCTCGTCGGCCAGGAACGCAGCGGCGTGCTCGGCGTAGTAGGCGTAGATGGCAGCGGCGAAGTCGACCTCTTCGAGGGCCTCCTGCGTCGGTTTACCCATCTCGCGCACGATGATGGCGGCGAGCTCGTCGCGGCGTTCGGTGTGCAGCTCGGCGACTCGGTGCACCAAGGCGGCGCGCTCGTCCACCGTGGACCGGCGCGACCAGTCGTGGTGAGCCTGCGCTGCAGAGGCCAGCGCCGCCTCGATGTCCTCGGCGGTGGCCGTGGGGTAGGAATGCCCCTGCTCGCTCTTGCTCGGGTCGACGACCGCATACTCCGTGGTCATGAAATGCCTCCAGCTGCTTCGGTGCAAGGAATGGGTTCGGCCGTCAGCCTAGCAACTGGAACCGTTGCTATCAGATGGGATCCAGCACCGGTCCCGGGCGCCGTGGAAGGGGTGCTCCGGCGCCCCGGGTCGTAGGTCGTTCGGATCGGGGATGCGGCGCACGAGCCCGAGTCAGCCCGCTGGGCGCCCCGCCCAAACGTGCGTGGGGACGGGGAACACTGATGGGCTACCGGCCGGAGTGGCGCACCACTCGCGGACGAGCCGGTCGTGTTCGCCGAGACGTGGTGGCGGCAGGTCTCGTCGTGGGGCATGGCCTGAATACCTGATGGGATGGCTGACCTGGTCCGTCCGGCCGGGGCCGACCGAAAAGGTCGGCTCCAGTCCCAGCTCGGTAGCCCGGGTGAAGGCAGAACCGATGTCGCCGACCCTGGCGGCGGCGATCCCGGCCTCGAGCAGGGCCTGCTCCCACGCCTCCGCAGGCCTGGTCATCAGGCGCGCCTCGAGGGCACGAACCAGCTCGGCCCGGTTCGCCACGCGGTTGGCGTTGCTGACGAACCTCGGGTCGGTCACGAGCTCTGACGTTCCGAGCACATCGGCCAGACGGGCGAACTGAGCGTCGTTACCGCACGCGAGCGCGATCACCCCGTCTGCGCAGTGCAGCGTCTCGTACGGCGCGATCGACGGATGCTGGTTGCCCATTCGTTCGGGTGACCGCCCGGTCGCGAGGTAGCCGCTTGCCTGGTTGGCCAGCGACCCGAGCAGGCTGGAGAGCAGGTTGACCTCCACCCACTGACCGAGCCCGTCGGTGTCCCGCGCCCGCAGGGCAGCGAGGATGGCGATCGTCGCGTCCTTGCCGGTGAGCACGTCGACGAGGGCCACGCCCACCTTCATCGGGTCCCGGTCGGGCTCCCCGGTGATGCTCATCAGACCGCCGAGCGCCTGCACGACGAAGTCGTAGCCCGGCAGCGCGGCTCCCGCGCCCGAGCCGAAACCGGTGATCGAGCAGTAGACCACCCCGGGGTTGCCGGCCGCGACGCCCTCGTGGTCGAGGCCGTAGCGGCCCATCGTTCCGGCCCGAAAGTTCTCGATCACGACATCGGCCTTGGCCGCGAGGGAGCGAGCGACCGCAAGGTCCGCCGAGTCGCTCAGGTCCAGCACCACGCTCAGCTTGGACCGGTTGACCGACTCGAAGTACGAGCTCGACTCTTCGGCCCACGGCGGACCCCACGCGCGGGTGTCATCGCCCACGTCGGGGCGCTCCACCTTGATCACGGTCGCGCCGAGGTCGGCGAGCAACATGGTCGCGTAGGGTCCGGCCAGCACGCGGGAGAAGTCGGCGACGACGATCCCGTCCAACGGTGCGGTCACGGGGTGTCCTTCGCGCTGCCGTCCGTGGCGTCCGTGGCGTCCGGGGCAGTGGAGCCAGGTGCCGTTCCGGTGCTCTTCGTGGTCCGCGGGCCCTTCGCCGCACCGGCCCGCTTTGCGGTCCGCGTGCTCTTTGCGGTTCCGGTGGTCTTCGCCGTCGCAGTGCTCTTCGTGCTCCCGGTGCTCTTCGTGGTCCGCGGGCTCCTTGCGGTTACAGTGCTTTTCACGGCCCTGGCCCGCGTGCCTGCGGGTGCTGGCGGCGACGCGGGCGGAGCAGGAGCGGAATCCGGCCTGGTGAGGATGCCGTCGAGTCGGCGCGGCAGGCCCCAGTCGTTCTCGGTGCGCAACGCGACGGGCAGCGCAGGGCCAACAACGCCTTGGTAGGCGACCGGGCGGGTGAACCGGTCGAGTGCGCCAGATCCCACGGACGTGGCTGCGGGGGCCGTTGTCGCGGGCCACGGCCCGCTGTGGTGCTGCGCCCAGGTGGTGGCGACCCCGGTCGGCCACGCGTCCACCACGACTCGACCCGCGAGGGCGGTGAGGCCGGAAACGAGACCGGGCAGCTCGGGGTCGAGCGGCCCTTCGGTCATCACGGTCGCGACGAGACAGCCCTGCAGCCGGTCCAGGATGGAGTCCCGATGGGCGGCGTCGTCGTACTCGACCACGACGACCACCGGGCCGAAGCATTCCTCGAGCAGTGGCGAGCCCGGCTGGAGCAGCTCGGCGTCGGCCGCGAGGACCACGGCGGAAACGGCTGCACCCAGGCCAGGCTCCACGACGTAGGTCAGCATCGTGGCGCCGGCCAGCAGGAGCCGATCGATGCCAGCGGCGTAGGCGCCCGCGATGGCGACCGTCAACAGCGGACCGCGTGGCTCCTGGCGCTGCACCGACACCACGATCTCCTCGGCGATGGCCGACCCACGGGGCGCAAGGACGAGCCCCGGTTTGGTGCAGAACTGGCCCATGCCCATGGTGAACGAGGTGGTGCACTCGGCTCCGATCGCGGCCGCCCGGGCCTGCGCCGCGATGGTGACGACGACGGGGTTGACCGTGCTCATCTCAGCGAAGACCGGGATGGGGACCACACGGGTCGCCGAGAGCCCTGCGAGCGCCAGGCCCGCCTGCTGTGAGCCGGTGAAAGCGACCGCACGCAGCGCGGGGTGCAGGACGAGCTCGGTTCCTGCCGCGAAACCGGTGACCGCCGAAAGGGTCCCCTGGGGGGCGCCCGCCGCGGCGAGCGCTCCCGTCGCGATCTGGAGGAGCAGCTGGTGGGTGGCCAGGTGTGCTGGGTGCGCCTTGATGACGACGGAGCAGCCGGCCGCGAGCGCCGAGGCCGTGTCGTGCCCGAGCGAGCCGAACGCGAACGGAAAGTTGCTGGCCCCGAAGACCGCGACCGGGCCGAGCGGTACCCGCATCCGGCGCAGGTCCGGCTGGGCCTGTGTGGCCCGGTCGATGACGACGTCGAGGAAGCCACCATCGCGCGCGACGGCGGCATAGAAGCGCAGCTGGGCCGCGCACCGCAGCACCTCACCGTCGAGCCGGACGCGGCCCAGGCCGGTCTCCCGATCGGCGACCTCGGCCAGCTCGTCGGCGCGCGCGAGGACGGCGTCGGCGATGGCCTCGAGCCAGCCTGCGCGGTCGGCCGGTGAGGTGTTGCAGACCGAGCCCGCGGCCACCCGCGCGGCGCGCACCGCCTCGTCCACCTCGATCGGACCGGCGATCGCGACGGTGAGCACCGGATCCCCGGTCCGGGGGTCGTGGCTGGTCTCGGTGAGCGGCACGGGGATGGCGGTCATGACAGGCTCCGGCAGGCGTCGGCGAAGACGCCGAGGGCGTCCTCGAGCAGTTCATCAGAGATGACCAGCGGCGGCAGCATCCGCACGACGTTGCCGTACGTGCCGCAGGTCAGGGCCAGCACCCCGGCTCGATGGCAGAAGGCGGCGACCGCCGCGGTCGCCTCGGGGGAGGGCTCCTTGGTTCCGGGCACGACGAACTCGACGGCCTGCATGGCGCCGAGGCCACGGACCTCACCGATCCATGGACACTGGTCGGCTACCGCCTGAAGGCGGCGGGTGATCAGCTTGCCGATCTCGCGGGCTCGCTCGAGCAGGTTGTCCTGCTCGATCGCCTCGAACACGCCGAGGGCGGCGGCACAGGCGATCGGGTTCCCGGAGTAGGTGCCGCCCAGCCCGCCGGGGGGCACGGCATCCATGAGCTCGGCCCGGCCGGTCACCGCGGCCAGGGGTAGGCCGCCGCCGAGGGCCTTGGCGGTGACGACGAGGTCAGGCACGATGCCGGCGTGCTCGGAGGCGAACATCGCCCCGGTGCGCCCGATGCCGGTCTGCACCTCGTCGGCGACGAAGACGATGCCGTGGGCGTTGGCGATGGCCTGAACCCCGGCGAGGTACCCGGGGGGAGGAACGATGAAGCCACCCTCACCCTGGATCGGCTCGATGACGATGGCGGCCACGTTGTGGGCACCGATCTGCTTGACGACGAGGTCGTCGAGGGCGGCCAGGGCCTCCTGGGCGCACTGTTCGGGGCTGGTCCCCCACCGGTAAGGGTAGGCCAGCGGCGCGCGGTACACCTCTGGCGCAAAGGGTCCGAAGCCGTCCTTGTACGGCGCGTTCTTGGCCGTCATCGTCATGGTCAGCAGGGTGCGTCCGTGGTAGGCGTGGCCGAACGTGATGACGGCCTGACGCTTCGTCGCGCTGCGGGCGATCTTGACGGCGTTCTCGACCGCCTCGGCCCCCGTCGAGAAGAGCATCGTCTTCTTCGCATGGGTGCCGGGCGTGAGCCGGTTGAGGGTGTCCGCGACCTCGATGAAACCGTCGTACTCGGTGACGAGGAAGCAGGTGTGGCTGAACCGGTCGACCTGCTCGTGCACCCGAGCGACGACCGCTGGGTGGGCGCCGCCCACCGAGGTCACGGCGATACCGGAGGCGAGGTCGATCAGCTGGTTGCCGTCGACGTCCACGACGATGCCGCCGGACATCCGCTCGACGAAGACGGGCAGCACGGTGCCGACGCCGTGGGGCACGACCGCGTTGCGACGGGCTTGCCGGGCCAGCGACTGGGGTCCCGGAATCGCGGTGCGCAGCCACCGCGTCTGGTCGATCGCCGGTTCACCGACGACGCGGCTCAGGGTCGTTGCCTCGGTCATGTGGGCTCCTCTGCCGATGTCCGGGTCCCGGTCGTGGGGCCGCTGGATGTCCCGAGCCTAGGGACTCTCGCTCCGTAGTCACTGGATAGAATGACCCTCGTGATCCGCGTCCGGGATAGCTCAACCATCGTGGGGTCAGACCCGTTGACCATCGCCCACCTCGTCGAGCTGCTCCCGGGTGCCCTCGTACCGCACGGCCTGGCCGAGCCGGGCACGGCGGTCCTTGATGCTGTGCACATCAGCGAGCTCGCCGACCCGACGGCTTACCTGCACGGAGGTGAGCTGCTCCTGACGACCGGGCTGGCCCTGCCGCTGACCGGAGCCGGGTGCGGCGCCTACGTGCGCCGCCTCGTCGGTGCTCGGGTCTCGGCACTCGGCCTGGGGCTCGGACCGGTTCACGCGACCGTGCCCGGCGTGCTGGAACGGGCCTGTGCGCGGCTGGGGCTGCCGCTTCTCGTCGTGCCTGCGGAGGTCCCCTTCCAGACGGTCACCCGGACGTTCTGGTCCTCCGTCGGCGCGCAGCAGGAGAGGTCGCTGCACGCCACCATCGACTTCCACCAGCGGCTGGTCTCGGCCGCCGCCTCTGACGAACCAGCGCCGGCGGTCCTCGCCGTCCTGGCCGACGCGGTCGGTGGCTGGGCGACGCTCACCGATCCGTCGGGCCGGCCCCTCGTGACACAGCCGCCCGAGCGGCAGGCGGATGCGGCTGCGCTGACCGGGGAGGTTCGCCGGCTGCGCCCCGCCGGCGCCCGGAGCGCCGCAACCTTCCCAGTGGGGCACGAGGTCGCCTCGCTGCACCCCGTCGTGGGCAACGGGGAGACGCTCGCCTACCTCGGCACGGTCACCCCGGGGCCGATGTCTCGCCAGCTGCGCGGCTTGCTGTTGTCCTCGCTGGCCCTGCTCGGCTCCGACGCGGCTCACCGCCAGGAGACCATGCGCGCGGGACGGGCCCTCACCGCTGGGGTCGCGCACCTCGTCCGGGCCGGCCACGTTCGGGCAGCGGGTGACCTCGCGCATGCACTCGGCGTGCCCTCGCCACCGCCGCGAGTGCGGGTCCTGCTCGCCGTGGGGCCAACGGGCGACGTGGCGCTGGAGAGCTTGACCGCCGCGCTGGAGTCGGCGGGTGCCCCATGGTGGGGGATGGCGACCGGAACGGTCGCCACCGGACTGGTGCACGCGGCGCACGACTGGGGGGACGACGCGAGTCGGTATGCCGCTCTGGCGCCGCACGCACAGGAGTGCGCCATCGGAGTCGGGCCCCTCGTGCGGCTCGGCGACGTGAGCCGAGTCCACGGCGCCGTCGATGACTGGTGCCGTGGGCTGCCTCTGCACGGGGTGCACGTGTGGCGGCCGGACATCACCCCCCTCGTGTCGCAGGCGTGGGCGGACGAGGTGGTCGGGGCGCTGGCCGGTGAGGGCGCCGAGCTGGTCCCGCTGGTCGCCGCCTATCTGCGCCACCGGGGCCGCTGGGAGGCCGTGGCCCACGAAACCGGCCTGCACCGAAACTCGGTCCGGGCCCGGATCGCCCGCGCCGAGAGTCTTCTGGACGGGAGCCTGGCCGATCCCGACGTTGCAGCGCGGGTGTGGCTGGCGCTCCGGGCAACCGGTCTCGACAGCATCACGTGACCCCGGGCCGCGGCAGAGCTGGTGACGAGGTGCGTAGTGTCCATCAGGAAACATCCGACCAGAAGGGGCCAGCGGGATGGCTGACAGGGATGATCGGCCGGACTGGCGCAGCGCCCCGCACAACCGATGGGCCTTCTGGCATGTGCCCGACCTGCTGCCCACGCAGGTCGTTCATGCTGCGGAGACAGCCCGACCGCTCTTGAGCGCCCCGCCCACCGTCGATGTGCGGGCCGTCGCCGTCGAACGAGTCGATGGAGCGTCGGCACCAGTCTCTTCAGTGCTCGCCGACGCCTACACCGACGCCTGTGTGGTGCTTCACGACGGCGCTGTGGTGTTCGAGGAGTATGCCGGGCACGGCCAGGCGGCTCTCACCCACTCCGTGATGTCTGTGACCAAGCCACTGGTCGGGTGTGTGGCGGGGATCCTCATCGAACAGGCGGTGCTCGACCCGGCTCGGCTCGTCACGGACCATGTGCCCGAGCTTGCCGCCTCGGGCTACGCCGGGGCCAGCGTTCGCGACGTGCTCGACATGCGCAGCGGCATCCACTTCCGAGAGGAGTACGACGACCCCACCTCGGAGGTGGGCGAGCTGGACCACTGGGTCGCGGCCAGTCAACGTGGTGACGACGGCAGCCGGCGCGGCCTCTACCCCTACCTGCTGACGCTCGAGGCGGACTCGGCGCACGGCGGTCTGTTTCGCTACCGTTCCGCCGAGACCGACGTGCTGGGATGGGTCTGTGAGCGGGCATCCGGTCAACCGATGGCCGACCTTCTCGGCACCTGGGTCTGGAGGCCGATGGGCGCAGAGCACGATGCCCAGCTCATCTGCGATGGCGCGGGCACCACGATTCACGACGGCGGACTGTGCGCGACCGCCCGTGACGTGGCTCGGTTCGGGCAGCTGTTGCTCGATGGTGGCACGGTGCCGGACGGCGACGGGGGACTGAAGGTGGTGGTGCCAGCGCGCTGGCTGCGCCAGGCGTGGGCGGTCGACGCCGACATCCGGGACGCTTTCGCCCGCTCACCCGCAGAGCTGATGTTCCCCGGTGGCTGGTTTCGCAACCAGTTCTGGGTTCGGCCCGGGCCGTACGGGGATGTGCTGGTGTGCCTCGGCGTGTACGGGCAGATGGTTCACGTCAACCGCAGGACGCGCACCGTGTGTGTCAAGCTGTCCAGCTGGCCGACCGCTGGCCACCCCGCCTTCCTCCAGGACACCCTCAGGGCCTTCGACGCCGTCGGTGGCGCACTCTCGAACGCCGGCTCCAGGGAGGTGCGACAGCGCCTGCCGGGCGTTGTCGCAGGGGTGCGAGCCGGACGTCCGCTCCGATTGCCTGAGTCGACGTGACGAGGCGCGGCACGCCGAGCGCGCCCGACGCCACCGACGCCGCTCGGCCCGGCCGGGTGGCGGGCGTGTGAATAGGATGTGGCCAACCGGGGCTGGTCCCACGAGAGTTGACGGCACAAGGGAGTGCATCATGAGCAGACGTTGCCTGGACAACATCTCGGAGGTCCGAACGTTCTTTCGCACCAATGAGCAGCCGATCTACTTCTTCGGTCCCACCGCGTTCAACCTGCTCGGCATCGACCGCTGGGTGCGCAACTTCAACTACGTCGCCTACTACGACTCGTGGGACGGCGCCCATCCGCGGGTGTTCGCCCCGATCAATCGGCCGGAGATCGGCTTCGAGTCCAGCGAGCAGATCGTCAACTACCTGCTGCGGGACCCAGAGGTTCAGGCCTACCTGAAGAACCGGGGCGGCACCCCCATGGTGGCCATGGTCTTCTTCGACGAGGAGACCGAGGAGATCTGCCGCGAGCTGGGATACACGCTGATCCTGCCTCCCGACGCACTGCGCCGCAGTCTCGACTCCAAGATCGTCACCACCCGGCTCGGCAACGAGGCCGGTGCGCCGTCGGTGCCCAACGTGCTGGGCCGGGCCGACACCTGGATCGAGCTGGAGGCGCTGGCGGGCGGAGCCGCCCTCGGGTCTGACCTCGTCGTGCAGACTCCCTATGGCGACTCGGGCAAGACCACCTTCTTCATCACGTCGGAGACCGACTGGGATGAGCACCGCGATGACATCGTGGGCCAGGAGCTGAAGGTGATGAAACGGATCAACCACCTGGCGGCGGCCGTCGAGGCCTGCATCACCGCGCATGGCACCGTCGTGGGCCCGTTCATGACCGACCTCACGGGCTACCCCGAGCTGACCCCCTACCAGGGCGGGTGGTGCGGCAACGACCTGTTCCCGGAAGCGTTGAGCAGCTCCCAACGGGCGAGCGCCATCGGGTACGTGCAACGCATGGGCGACCGTCTGGCCCAGGAGGGCTACAAGGGTTTCCTCGAGGTCGACGTTCTCGTCGACACCGACACCGACCAGGTCTACCTCGGCGAGGTCAACCCGCGGATCTCTGGCGCCTCCTCGATGACCAACGTCACTGCCGGTGCCTACGCCGACGTCCCGTTGTTCCTGTTCCATCTGCTGGAGTTCATGGACGTCGACTACACGATCGACGTCGAGGAGATCAACGAACGCTGGCGCGAGCTGGCAGCGGTCGACGTCTGGGCCCAGCTCATCATGAAGGAGCCGGTCGACTCGGTCGAACGCATCCTGGCTGCCCCCCGCACGGGCACGTACCGGTTGCACAAGGACGGCGCGTTGGTGTTCAGCCATGTGACGAACGACTGGCATGACGTGACCGACGCGGACGAGGCGTTCTTCCTGAGGGTCTACGGCCCGGGCGACTACAAGTTCCGCGGCGCCGATCTGGGGGTGCTGGTGACCAAGGGCAGGATGCAACGTGGTGGTGAGCTGACCGACCGGTGTCGTCAGTACATCGCGGGTATTGCGGGGATGTACCGCTCGGAGCCGGTGCCCCACGTCACCGCCCCGTTGCCCATCGCCTACGTGAAATAGGAGTGTCCGTGCACGAGAACGACTCCACCGACGACCCGCATCTGCTCGTCGGCCAGGTGCAGCGCGTCAATAGCCCAGCCGGCGTCGCCGACGCACCGGCCGACCTGACGAACTGGCAGAAGCCCGACCAGCTCAGATGGGCCTTCCAGCACATGGACGAGGTGATGCCGAGCCAGGTCATCGGGGCGGGGCCGGGCGCGGCGCACCCGTTGCCCGAGGACCCGCACCCGATCGGGGAGCTGGAGCTGACGCGGCTCGACGGGGCGACCGGAACGCTGAATGAGGTCTTGGCGCAGACGCACACCGACGCGTTCCTCGTGCTGCACGAGGGTCGGGTCGTGCACGAGCGCTACCTGGGCGAGATGGCCGCCAGCACCCGGCATCTGGTGATGTCCGTTTCGAAGTCCATCGTCGGCACCGTCGCGGCCGGCCTGGTGGAGGCTGGCGCCCTCGACCCCGAGGCTGAGGTGACGCGCTACGTTCCCGAGGTGGCAGGGTCGGGGTACGACGGCGCCACGGTGCGCAATGTCCTGGACATGCGCACGGGCGTGGCCTTTCGGGAGACCTATACCGACCCGGATGCGGAGGTCCGCGTCATGGAGCGATCCATGGGTTGGTCTCCGCTCGAGCCGGGCGACCCGGTCGGCGCCTACGCCTATCTCGCGACCCTCGGGCGCGGTGGCCCCCATGACGGCCGGTTCACCTACCGTTCGGCCGATACTGACCTGCTGGGGTGGGTCTGCGAACGGGTTGCGGGCACGCCTATGGCCGAGCTCATCTCGGAGCTGATCTGGGCGCCGATGGGCGCGGAGTTCGATGCTGCGATCACGCTGGACTGGGTCGGGAACGCCATCCATGACGGCGGTGTCTCGGCTGCGGCTCGTGATCTGGCGCGCTTCGGTCAGATGCTGCTCGACGACGGCGCGGTCGGCGGCAGGCAGGTCGTCCCCGCGGCCTGGATCGAGCAGTCCTACCACCCCGGCAGTGCGGTGCGCTCGGCCTTCGCCGCGTCCCCGGACGATGCGGTGCTTCCCGGCGGGTGGTACCGCAACCAGTTCTGGTTCATCCCTGGCCTGACCGGGGACAACCTCGTATGTCTGGGGATTCACGGCCAGATGATCCACGTGAGTCGAGCCACCCGCACGGTGGCGGTCAAGCTGTCGTCCTGGCCGGACCCGCAGAACCTCGGCCACCTGGTCGACACCCTGCGAGCGGTCGGCCGGGTCGGCGCCCATCTCTCAGGAGGTGACTGGGCCCGCTCCCATTCGGCCTGAGGGGTCCGGCTTGCCCCTCGAGGCGGCGCCGAGCGCGACCCGCGACGGCGCCCTGTCGAGTCAGCGGAAAGCGGCCTCACCGGTGAGGGCCTGGCCGATCACGAGCTGGTGCACCTCGGAGGTTCCTTCGTAGGTCAGCACCGACTCGAGGTTGTTGGCATGGCGCATCACCGCGTAGTCGGTCGTGATGCCGGCAGCGCCCAGGATGGTGCGGCACTCACGGGCGATGGCGATGGCCTCGCGCACGTTGTTGAGCTTGCCGAGGCTGACCTGTGCAGGCTTGATCCCCCCTTCGTCCTCGAGCCGACCCAGGTGCAGGGCCAGGAGCATGCCCTTGCCCAGCTCGAGGGTCATGTCGGCGAGCTTGGCCTGGGTGAGCTGGTAGGACGCCAGTGGCCGGTCGAAGATCAAGCGCTCACGGGAGTAGGCGAGTGCAGTCTCGAGGCAGTCGCGGGCGGCGCCGAGCGCGCCGAAGATGATGCCGAAGCGGGCCTCGTTCAGACACGCCAGGGGGCCGGAGAGGCCAGCAGCCTCGGGCAGCATCGCCGACCCGGGCAGGCGCACCTCGTCCAGCACGAGCTCACTGGTGACCGAGGCTCGCAGCGACAGCTTTCGTGTGATCTCGGGGGCGGAGAAGCCGGGGGTGTCGGTGGGCACGACGAATCCGCGGATGCGGTCTTCGGTCTGGGCCCAGACGATCGCGACGTCGGCGACCGACCCGTTCGTGATCCACATCTTGTTGCCCGTCAGCACCCAGTCGTCTCCGTCACGGCGGGCACGGGTGCGCATGCCGGCGGGGTTCGACCCGAAGTCGGGCTCCGTCAGGCCGAAACAGCCGATGGCCTCACCGGCAGCCAGTCGCGGCAGCCATTGCTGCTTCTGCTCCTCCGAGCCGTGCTTCCAGATCGCGAACATCGCCAGCGAGCCCTGCACCGACACGAGCGAGCGGATGCCGGAGTCGCCGGCCTCGAGCTCCAGGCAGGCCAGCCCGTACGCCGTGGCGCTCGTTCCAGCACAGCCGTACCCCTCCAGATGCATCCCCAGCACCCCGAGCCGGCCGAGCTCCTTGGCCAGGTCTCGCGCTGGTAGCGATCCCGACTCGTACCACTGCGCCACCTCGGGGCGGATCTTGTCGTCGACGAACCGCCGCACCGTGTCGCGGATGCTCCGCTCGTCCTCACCGATGAGGCTGTCGGTATCGAAGAGGTGAAGCGGCGAGAGGGGTGCGGTGGGTGGTGCCATGACAGGTCTCCTATACGGTGGACGAATGCTGTTCGGATATTAACCGAACGGCATTCGGTTAGCAAAACTCGCGCCGGGACGCGGAGCACGAGAGGGGCAGAAGAGCCATGGCCAGACCACGGACACCGCTACTGAGCCCGGACCGGATCCGTGACGCGGCGTTGGGTCTCATCGACGCCCACGGCTTGGCCACACTGTCGATGCGCCGCTTGGCTGACACCCTTGGCGTGCAGCCCTCGTCGCTGTACAGCCACTACGCGACCAAGGACGAGGTTCTCGACGCGGTGGCCAACCAGGTCGTGCGGGAGGTGGACACCAGCGGCTTCGAGCGTGGCTGGCGCGAAGGCCTGCTCGCGTGGGCCCGGTCCTACCACTCCGTGCTCACCGCCCACCCGAACTGTGCGCCGTTGATCGCCTCCGGAACCCAACGGCGGGAACACTTCCTCGAGATGGCCAACTCGGTGCACGGGGGACTCGTCGGCGCCGGGTGGCCCGCCAGGCGAGCCACCGAGATCTCCGGTGCGGTCAAGTACCTCGTCATCGGCGCCGCCTCGACCCCCTTCGGCTCCGGCTTCGCCGACGACGTGCAGGTCTATCTCGATCGCTACCCCCACCTGAGCCAGGCACACCGCCTGCGCCACGACGCCAGTCGCATCGACCACGACAGCTTCGAGCTGGGACTCACCTGCCTCATCCGTGGACTGGAACCTGGGCCCAGCCCGACTGGGTAAAATGTGCCGGCGGTCCACTGGTGGGCAGGGCACGTACGGTGCGGCCCGGCCCTTCCGCCGCACCCGACGAGCCAGGTCAGGAGACTTCGCCTGCACGTGCTTTCGCCGAACGCAGCCACTGTCGAGATCGCGGCGCCTGGTCGAGATGGCAGGATCGGCGCATGGAGATCGAGGAGACCCTGCTGCCCGGTGTCGGTATCCGCTACGAGCTGCGCACGCGCTCGGGCCGCGTGCTGGTCGTCGTCGCCCACCGTGACGGAGACGCACAGCTGGGTGGTTACCGCCTCGATGACCCCGACGTCGTCACCGACCAGATCGACCTGCGGGCTGACGAGGCCCACGCCCTCGCCGAACTGCTCGGCGCCGCGCGGGTGACCCAGCGCTTCGCCGACCTCTCCCGGGAGGTGCCCGGCCTCGAGTCGGCCCGCCTCGCCATCGCCCCCGGGAGCCCCTATGACGGCCGCACCCTCGGCGACACCCGGGCGCGCACCCGCACGAGCTGCTCGATCGTGGCGATCGTGCGAGGCGAGGACGTCGTGCCCGCTCCCGGCCCCGAGCACGCGCTCCACTCGGGGGACATTCTCGTGGCCATCGGGGCCAGCAGTGGCCTCGAGCAGCTCGCCGCGCTGGTCGAGCACGGGTGGACCCCGACCGTGCAGGCAATGGGCGGGCTCACCTGAGCACGTGAACGACCTCGCGCTGCTGTTCGTCGAGCTGGGGCTTATCGTCAGTGGCCTGTCGGTGCTCAGCTGGCTCGGTCGCCGGTACGGGCTGTCGCCGATCCCGCTGTTCCTGCTCGCCGGTCTCGCCTTCGGCACGGGGGGACTGGCACCGGTGCGCGAGTCTGCCGCCTTCATCGAGGTCGGTTCGCAGATCGGCGTGCTGCTGCTGCTCCTGCTGCTGGGCCTCGAGTTCACGGCCAATGAGCTGGTGCAGAGCCTTCGACGGCACCGCACCTCAGGTGTGGTCGACCTCGTGCTCAACTTCGCCCCAGGGCTCGCCGCGGGGCTGCTGCTCCGCCTACCGCTCGTGGCAGCAGTGTCGCTCGGCGGAGTCACCTGGGTCTCGTCGTCGGGGATGATCGCCCGGTTGCTCTCCGACTTCTGCCGCCTCGGCAACCGCGAGACACCGTCGGTGCTCTCTGTGCTCGTGCTGGAGGACATCGCCATGGCGCTCTTCCTCCCGATCCTGATCGTCATGCTCGCCGGAGGTGGCCCGCTGCAGGCCCTGGCGGGCGTCGCGCTCGCCGTCGGGGCGGTGGCGCTGGCCCTGCTGGCCGCGAGCCGGGCCGGGTCACGCATCGAGAAGCTGCTCGCCGCCCGATCGGATGAGGAGTCGCTCTTCCTGCTGCTCGGGCTGACCCTGCTCGTCGCAGGCATCACCGAGGGGCTCGGCGCCAGTGCCGCGGTCGGGGCCTTTCTCGTGGGTATCGCGGTGCCCACGGAGGTCGCTGAGCGGGCCCGTGGCCTGCTCGAGCCGTTACGGGACCTGTTCGCCGCGGTCTTCTTCATCGGCTTCGGTCTGACGGCCGACGTGCACGAGGTCGTGCCGATGCTGCCGGTGGCCCTGGCCCTGGCGGTGGTGACCGCATCGACGAAGGTGGCCACCGGCTGGTATGCCGCCGGGCGTGACGGGGCGGCGTTCAAGGGCCGCCTGCGTGCCGGCACCGCCCTCATCGCCCGCGGTGAGTTCTCCATCGTCATCGCCGGGCTGGCCGCCGCGGCGGGGCACGAGACCGTGAAACCCATCGCGACCGCCTACGTTCTGGTGCTGGCCGTCTCAGGCCCGGTGCTCGCCCGCTACAGCGACGCCATCGCGGACCGTCTCCGACCTCCGCAACGATTCGCCACCCGGGGTTCCTCGAACCGAGCACCCGGGTAGGTGATGAACAGGCCGGCAGACGGCAGCAGAGGCGATCACAGCACGGGCGACGTCCCGGACGCCTTGCCGCACCGGCGACCGACCGGCATAGAGTGACAGAAGCCGGATGACTCCCGATGAAAGGAATGACACGTGGCCTACACGCTGCCCGAACTTCCCTACGACTACTCAGCTCTCGAGCCGCACATCAGCGCTCGCATCATGGAGCTGCATCACAGCAAGCACCACAAGGCGTACGTCGACGGCGCCAACGCCGCCGTCACCAAGCTGGAGGAGCTACGCGAGTCAGGTGACTACGCGGCCCTCAACGGGGTCGAGAAGAACCTCGCCTTCCACCTCGGTGGTCACACCAACCACTCCGTCTTCTGGCAGAACATGAGCCCCCACGGCGGCGGCGAGCCAGAGGGTGAGGTGGCTGCAGCGATCACCGAGTACTTCGGCGGCTTCGCGAAGTTCCAGGCGCACTTCAACGCCAACGCCAACGCCATCCAGGGCTCTGGCTGGTCGATCCTCGCGTGGGACACCATCGGTGCGCGGCCGCACATCATGCAGCTGTTCGACCAGCAGGGGAACATCCCCGTGGGCCAGATCCCGCTGCTCCAGCTCGACATGTGGGAGCACGCCTTCTACCTGCAGTACGAGAACGTGAAGGGCGACTACGTCAAGGCGTGGTGGAACCTCGTCAACTGGCAGGACGTCTCTGCGCGCCTCGAGCGGGCCAAGGCCACGACGGGCCTCATCCTTCCCGCGTGAGCGCGTAGGTACGTCAGAGGGCGGGCGCCGAATCGGTGCCCGCCCTCTGACGTACCTCCCAGGCTCGTCACTCAGGCTCGTGCTGCCCATGACAGCATGACCGGCATGGATGCTGCTGCAGCGCTGGCCCGGTGGCACGACGTGGTGGGCAGCCGCGACCCGGCAGGTCTCCCCGCGCTGGTCGCCCCGGACGCGGTGTTTCGTAGTCCCGCCGTGCACGCGCCGCAGGAAGGGCGGGCCATGACCGTGGCCTACCTCACCGCGGCCTTCCGGGTGCTCGGGCCGGGGCTGGTGTACGAACGCGAGTGGGTGGCCGAGGACTCCGCGGTGTTGCAGTTCGCCACGACGGTGGGCGGTCTCGACGTGCACGGGGTCGACATCATCACCTGGGACGAACGGGGCCAGATCGTGGACTTCACGGTGCTGGTGCGGCCGGCCAAGGCGCTGCACGCGGTCGTCGAGCACATGGGGGCCGAGCTGCTGCGGATGCGTGGGGCCTCCGGACCCTGAGGCTCGTCGTGCTCGTGGCCGGTCAGGGGGTGCTCGGCCGGGTCAGACGGTCGATGAAGCCGATGAGCAGTGCCTCGCGCAGGAGTAGTGGGAGGGCATCGAGCAGGGCGTTGACCGGTGCCATCCGTTTCGGGAGGGCCAATTGCCCCCCGGCGCTCGCCAGGCCTGCCATGACCAGGAGCCGGTCGAAGGTGGCTTCGTCGAGGGTCGACGGGTCGATGCCACCCGCGGCTGCGACCAGCTCGGCCGGCGCGGTGACCGGGCCGGCCGTTCGGGCCGCGGCGGTGGAGTCGGCCAGATCACGCGCGATCTGGTCGGAGGAGCGGGCCGTGGCCGCGCTGAACGTCAGGTGCACCGTGGCAGGCAGGCCGGCGAACCGCAGCTGCGGTTGCACGAACCACCCTCGCGTCAGCATCTCGTCGGCGATGGTGAAGACGTCACACGAGCCATCGGTGGTGAGCGACAGCAACGTCGAATCCGGCTGGGCCGTAAGGGAAAGCCCCGGTATTTCGTTAACCGCCGTCGCGAGGTCGAGGGTGGCCGTGCGTGCCGTGCGGGCGAGCTCGGCGTATCGCTCTGCGCCGATGTGGTGTACCACGGCCCAGGCGGCGGCGAGGGGGCCGCCCGACTTGGTGGACTGGGTGGTCGTGTTGAGCATCGTGTAGCCGGGCCAGGCGGCTGAGGCGAAGAGGTGAGCCCGGCGTAGCTCCGCAGAGGCGTGCAGCAGGATCGAGACCCCCTTGGGGGTGTAGGCGTACTTGTGGAGGTCGAGCGAGATGCTGGTGACCCCCTCGCAGGCGAAGGTCCAGGGCAGCTGGTGCGGCTCGGAGGCCCGCAGGTACGGCAGCACCCAGCCTCCGATGCAGGCGTCGACGTGGCACCGCACCCCGGCGGCCGCAGCCGCGGCGGCGATCGGGGCGACCGGGTCGATCACCCCGTGGGCGTAGGAGGGGGCGGAGGCGACGACGAGCACGGTGCGGTCATCGATCGCCGCGGTCATGGCCTCGGGGACGGCCCGTTTGGTCTCGGGGTCGACCGCGACCGGCACCACCTCGACGCCGAAGTAGTGGGCCGCCTTGTGGAAGGCGGCGTGGGCCGTGGTCGGGAGCACCATCCGAGGTGCGCTGACGGCGGGCCGTGAGTCCCGAGCCGCCAGTACGGCGAGCAGGATCGACTCGGTGCCGCCAGAGGTCGCGACGCCGGCGAACCCGGCTGGTGCGTCGACGAGGCCGCCCGCGATGGCGACGAGGTCGTTCTCCAGCTGCAGCAGCGACGGGAAGGCCGTGGGGTCGAGCCCATTGGTGGAGCAGAAGGAGGCCAGGGCCTCGCGACCGACCACGTCGGCCGACTCGAGCCCCGAGTCGTAGACGTACGCGAGCGTGCGCCCTCCGTGCGTGGGCAGGTCATGGGTGCGCATCATCTCGAGCGCCTCCCTGACCTGCTCTACTCCCATGGGGCCTTCGTGGTTCGGCAGCGGGGTCATCGGTTGTCCTTTCCGGCGGGGTAACCGCGTAGGGCGAGCAGTGACAGGGCGACCAGAACCGCGGGCACGAGCGAGAAGCCGTAGGCGATGGCGGCGACGGCCCCGTCGCTCTGCGCAACGATCCCGCCCGTCGACGACACGTACCCGCCGAACGTCAGCACCACGGCGTACACGGCAGGTCCGAGAGCGAGCCCCAGGGTCTCACCCGCCGTCCACACGCCGGTGTAGAGCCCGGCCCGGGCCTGCGTGCCACCACCGTGGCTGGCGACGTCGGGCAACATCGCGAGCGGGAACATCTGGGCGCCGGCGTAACCGACCCCGACGACGGCCACGCACCCGTAGAGCAGCGGGGTCGGCAGCACCCGCGAGAACACGAGCAGCAACGCCCCGCCGCCGAGGAGCAGGGAGGCGAGAAGGTAGCCGCGCTTCTTGTCGTGGCTGGTGCCGTAGCGCTGCCACAGGGGAGTGACCACCAGGGCGGGGGCGACGAAGCACAGGAACAGCAGGGTGGCCGAGATCTTCGTGCCGATGATCCAGCGCGACACGTAGTCGACCCCGGCCAGCATCGCTCCCGTCGCCAGGGCCTGCAGCACGAAGGTCGTGAGCAACAGGCGAAAGGGCCTGTCAGCGCGCACGATCCGCAGCTGCTCGCGGAACGACGCCGAGACCGGCGTTGTCGCTCGCACCGGCACCCCCCGCGTGGCCGACCAGGCGCCCCAGGCTCCGAGGGCAATCAGCGAGGCGACGAACAGGCCCACGGCGCGGTAGCCCCAGTCGAGCCCCAGGGCGTCGCGGATGGCTGGTGACGCCCCGCCGCTGACGAGGATGGCGAGGGCGAGAATGGCGACCCGCCAGGTCATCAGCCGGGTGCGCTCGTCGTAGTCGTCGGTCATCTCAGCCGGCATCGCGACGTAGGGCACCTGGAAGAAGGCGTAGGCCGTGGCGCACGCGAGGTAGGCCACGGCCACCCACGCGGCGCCCGCCCACCGGGGCGTGGTCGGGCCGAGGAAGAGCACCGCGAACGCGACGGCGAGCAGCAGACCGGCGCGGATGAGGAAGGGGCGGCGAGGGCCGTCGGGATGCTGCGAACGGTCACTGATGCGCCCGGCGACCGGGTTCAGCACGACGTCCCATGCCTTGGGGGCGAAGACGATGACTCCGGCGACAGCAGCCGTCACCCCCAGACGGTCGGTGAGGTAGGGCAGCAGCAGCAGTCCGGGCACCGTGCCGAAGGCGCCCGTCGCCACCGAACCCAGGCCGTAGCCCCGGCGCACCGCGCGGGTGAGCGGCGGCGTCGTCGCACTCATGACCGCACCCTACGGGCGGGTCAGCTCCAGCGTGCCCACAATCTCGGAGAGCGCGGCGCGGCCGCGTTCGGACAGACCGGTGTCGGTCACGAACACGTCGACCTCGCGAAGGTCGGCGAAGGTGCTGAGCCCGACGATGCCCCACTTGCTCGAGTCGGCGAGCACACACACGCGCCGCGCTGCGGACACCAGGGCCCGGTTGGTCTCGGACTCCACCAGGTTCGGGGTCGTCAGGCCGGCGCGCGCCTCGTACCCGTGGGCCCCGAGGAAGAGGATGTCGACGTGTAGCGACCGCAGCGACGAGACCGCCACCGGCCCGACCAGGGCGTCCGACGGAGTGCGGATGCCGCCGGTGAGCACCACGGTCTGGCCGGGGGCTCCCGTCTCGTGGAGCAGCTGGGCGACTGGCATCGAGTTGGTGACGACGGTCAGCCGGGGAACGTCGGCCACGGCCCTGGCCAGCTCGTAGGTGGTGGTACCGGCCGAGATGCCGATGGCGCTACCCGGTTCGACCCGAGCCGCCGCCGCCCGGGCGATCGACTGCTTCTGCTTCAGCTGCAGCTGCGACTTGACCGAGAACGTGGGCTCGTCGCTGCTGCGCTCGTCGCCGACCGCGAGGGCGCCACCGTGCACCCGCTCGACCAGACCATCACCCGAGAGCCGGTCGATGTCGCGGCGGATCGTCATGTCCGAGACCCCGAGGCGTTCGACCAGGTCGGAGACCTTGACCGCCCCTGCCTCCTCGAGCAGGTCGAGAATGACTGACCGGCGTTGGCTGGCGAGCACGTCAGGTCTCCCTGATCACGGCGACCGCGCCCGGTGCGAGCTCGACCGACCCTCCCACTGCTGTGTCGGCGACGAGGTCATGCCCTGACACCGCCAGGGTGTGGGGCGCGTCGGTGTGGTTGAGCAGGAAGAGCCACGAGCCGTCGGCGCCCCGGCGCCGAGTCGCCTCGACCCCGACCGGCAGGTCGGCCACGGTCGGCTCGATGCCGGCGGCGGCGAGCAGGGTGTCGAGGAGGCGCCCGAGGCGGTCGTCGTCAGGCAGGGTGCTGAGGTACCAGGCCGACCCGGTGCCGACGTTCCGCCGGGTGATGGCGGGCCGGCCGACGAGCGGTCCGGCCGCATACGACTCCACGACGGTCGCCTCGGTCACCTGCACGTCCTCGCTCCACCAGCCCCCCGTGCCGTCGGTCAGGGCTACCGTCTCGTCGGGGCCGAGCGGGAAGAACTCCTCCACGCGTACCCCGAGCAGCTCGCGGAAGGCGCCGGGGTAGCCGCCCAGCCGAACGTGGTCGTGCTCGTCGCTGATGCCCGAGAAGTAGGTGACGAGCACCTGGGCTCCGGCGCCGGCCACCACCGACACGGCATCCGCGTGCTCGTCGGTGACGAGGTAGAGCTGCGGCACGACGACCACGCCGTAGGCCGAGAGGTCGGCCCCCGGGTGCACGACGTCGGCGGTGACCCCACGGTCATGCAGCAGACGGTGGATTGTCCTGGCCGCTTCGAGCGCGTCGAGCTCGGCCGACGGCAGGCACGGTCCCTCGGAGGCCCAGATCGCCTGGTAGTCGTGCAGGATCGCCACGCGGGCCTCGACCCGGCTGCCGACGAGCTCGCCGAGGCGGCCCGCGATGCGGCCGAGCTGCTCGACCTCACGGAACCGGGCCGTGTCGGGCCCGGCGTGCGGCACGACGGCACTGTGAAACTTCTCGGACCCGGCCCGTGACTGCCGCCACTGGAACCAGGCGACGGTGTCGGCGCCGCGGGCGACGTGGGCCAGCGCGTCGCGAATGGTCTGGCCGGGCGCTTTCGCGTGGTTCGTGGGCTGCCAGTTGACCGCGCTGGTCGAGTGCTCCATGAGCATCCAGGGCCCGCCGCCCGCGAGAGAGCGGGTCACGTCGCCGCTGTACGCGAGCTCGGAGCGCGGGTGCTCCAACGTGTCGACGATGTAGTGGTCGGTGCTGACGACGTCGACGGTGGGGGTCCACGCGTTGTAATCGAGGTGGCGGAAGTGGTCGAGCGTCATGAAGTTTGTCGTCACCGGCACGCCGGGCGACAGCTCGTCGAGCACCGCGCGCTCGGCTCGCATGAAGTCGAGCAGGGCGTCGGAGGAGAAGCGCTTGTAGTCGAGCACCTGCGTCGGGTTGTTGAAGGTCGTCGAGTGCCGGGTGGGCAGGATCTGCTCCCAGTCGGTGTAGCGCTGGCTCCAGAACGCGGTTCCCCAGGCGTCGTTGAGCCGCTCGAGCGTCTCGTAGCGCCGGCGCAGCCACGAGCGGAAGTGCATCGCGCACTCGTCGCAGTAGCACGGCAGGTTGTGGCAGGCGTACTCGTTGGAGACGTGCCACATCGCCAGGGCCGGGTGCTCGTGGTAGCGGGTGGCCAGCTGGCGGGTCAGCGCGAGCGCGTAGTCGCGGAACACAGGCGAGGTGGGGCACCAGCTCTGCCGGCTTCCGGGCCAGAGGGTGTGCCCGAGCACGTCGACGGGCAGGATCTCGGGGTGGGCCGCGGAGAGCCACGGGGGAGGAGTGGCCGTGGCGGTCGCGAGGTCGACCGCGATGCCGCCCGCGTGCAGCTTGTCCATGATCGTGTCCAGCCACTCGAACTCGTACTCGCCCTTGGCCGGCTCGAGCCAGCTCCACGAGAAGATGCCGAGGCTGACGAACGCGAGGTTGGCCCGCTGCATCAGGGTGACGTCGTCGTCCCAGACGGCGCGGGGCCACTGCTCGGGGTTGTAGTCGCCACCCAAAGCCAGGGTGTTGGTCGGCCAGGCTCGCATGCGTCACACACTGGGGGCCCGCCCAGCCGATGTCAACACTTTTCAACATAGATGTTTGCGGCGTTTCGACGACGAGCTGACAGTGACCGCCTCGTATCCTGGGTGCCGTTCGGTCATGCTGCGCCCGTTCGCGAGTGGACGGGCGCCGGTGCCATCGATCCGTGGCGTTCGAATTTGCCTACAGGCATGCGTATCTGAGCAGTAGCGGTGCGCAAGGTCTCGGTTTGGTCGCGGAGTCCAACTACACGACCCCCACCTCTTGACACGGCCACAGCGAACCGCCATTCTTTGTCTCTTGTTGGGGGTTTCTGGTGACAGATGTTTGAGTCTGTCACCCGGTCCTGACAACACACCCGACACAGCGTCAAAGGAGACCGCAATGACCCGTCCCCCGAGCGAGACCCAGCACTCGGCCCGCAGGGTTCCCCCTTCACTGCCCCGTCTTGGTGGACGGAGCCGGCGATGGGCGTCGCTGCTGATCGTGCCGGCACTTCTCGCCGCGGCCTGCTCCTCCTCGAGCGGATCGCCCGGGGGATCCACCGGTGCGGCCGGCCAGTCGGGCGCCCCCTCGGCCTGCGCCCCCACCGGCGGGAAGGTCTCGCTCCAGTTCTGGACCTGGGTGCCGGGGATGGACCAGGTCGTAGCGAAGTGGAACGCCGCCAACCCCGACATCCAGGTGATGGTGAAGAGCACGCCCGCCGGTAACGCGGGCACGTACCAGAACATGTTCAACTCGCTCAAGGCGGGGACGGCTCCTGACCTCGGGCAGGTCGAGTACGACACGCTCTCGAGCTTCCGCCTCCAGAACGGGCTCAAGGACATCAGCACCTGCCCAGGCGTCTCCGAGGCCAAGGCCAACTTCGTCGACTGGTCGTGGTCCCAGGCACAGATCGGCGGTCCCGGGGTGTACGCGGTCCCGCAGGACACCGGCCCCATGGCGCTGTACTACCGCAAGGACATCTTCGAGGCCAACAAGATCGCGGTCCCGACGACGTGGGACGAGTACGCGAAGGCGGCGGCCACGCTCAAGGCCAAGGGCATCTACATCACGCACTTCCCGCAGCAGGACGCCAACTGGTTCGACGGTCTGCTCTGGCAGGCGGGTGCCAAGATCTTCGACACCTCCGGTGACCAGGTGAAGGTCTCGCTCACCGACCCCAAGGCCAAGCAGGTCGCCGACTACTGGCAGAAGCTCATCGACGACAAGCTCGTGGCCACGAACCTTCAGGGTTTCTCGCCTGACCTCTACAAGGCGTGGAACGACGGCAAGGTCGCCACCTGGATCTCGGCCGCCTGGGGCTACTCCACGATTCGCGACAACGCGAAATCCACGTCGGGCAAGTGGGCCGTGGCTCCGATGCCGCAGTGGACTGCAGGCGAGAAGGCCGCCGGCAACTGGGGTGGTTCGACGACAGCAGTCATGGCGACGAGCAAGCACCCTGCCGAGGCCGCCAAGTTCGCGCTCTGGCTGAACAGTGACCTGACGGCGCTCGGTCTTGCCAACGAGAAGGGCGGTCTCTATCCGGCCAACAAGGCAGGGCTCGAGCTGCCTGCGCTCACCAAGGGTGTTCCCTTCTACGGTGACCAGAAGGTGTTCGACGTCTTCAAGGAGGCCTCGGGGAACGTCGATGCCAACTTCACGTGGGGCCCGATCATGACCGACACCAACCGCTTCCTCAGCGACGGGTTCACCAAGGCGCTGAACGGACAGGGCACCTTGTCCCAAAGCCTGGAGTCGGCACAGACCCAGACGGCGGCGGCGCTCAAGGCCCAAGGTATCTCGGTAGCTCCATGACGTGATCCCGTGCGCGGGGGGCGGCGTCCCGCACCCCCGCGCACGGGGGGCAGGACGCTGCGGCCTGCAAAGGCCGTTCTCACCCCAGCTCGACCCGGCCGGAACCACCCTCGGCAGCATCGGACAGTCTTCGGAGGAGCCATGTCAACAGTGCTCGACCCGACACCGGCAGGACCGGTGCACCGAGGCGGAGGCGCACCGTCGTCGCGGCCGGCACGGGCCCGCCGCCGACGCCCGTGGTTGTGGTTCATCCTGCCCTTCCTCATTCCGTTCCTGCTCTTCTACGTGGTTCCCATCGGTTACGCCATATACCAGAGTCTTTTCAAGATCGAGCGCACCGGAGGGCTTTTCGGCCAGAGCCAGCAGGTCTTTGCGGGCCTGACTCAGTACGCTGACGTCTTCGCTGACGAGACGTTCCGCACCGGCGTGCTGCGCGTCCTGCTTTTCGGTATCGTCCAGGTCCCCGTGATGCTGGGGCTGGCATTGCTGACGGCCCTGATCCTCGACTCGGCAGTCGCTCGTCTCAAGCGGTTCTTCCGGATCGCCTTCTTCGTGCCCTACGGCATCCCGGGCGTCATTGCCGCGCTCATGTGGGCTTTCCTGTACAGCCCTCAGCTCTCACCCATCGTGGCCCTGCTCGACCGGCTGGGCACCTCGCCGGACTTTCTCGGGAGCAGCCTCATCCTGTGGTCGATCGCGAACGTCACCACCTGGACCTATGCGGGCTACAACATGCTCATCATCTTCTCGGCCCTGCAAGCGCTGCCGCAGGAGATCTTCGAGGCCAGTCGCATCGACGGGGCCGGTGGGCTGCGCACGGCGTGGTCGATCAAGATCCCGCTCATCTTTCCGGCCCTCGTGCTCACGACGATCTTCTCGATCATCGGCACCCTCCAGCTCTTCACCGAGCCGGTCGTCTTCCAGACGATCTCGACCAACGTGACGAGCGGCTTCACGCCCAACATGCAGGCCTACGCCGTGGCCGCGTCCAACAACTACTCGTTCTCGGCAGCCCTGTCGGTCGTGCTGGCCCTTGCGACCTTCATCCTGTCGTTCGGATTTCTCAAGTTCGCCCAGCGACGAGGGGACGCGTTGTGAGCGCGACGAGCGGGGCCGATTCGCGCCAGACCACGCGAGCTCCGAAGGAGGTCTCCCGTAAAGCGGTCATCCTCGCCATGGTCTTCCTCGTCGTCCTGGCGATCTACTTCCTGCTGCCCGTCTACTGGCTCGCCGTCAACGCGACCAAGACCCAGACCGACCTCGTCACGACGAACGGCTTCTGGTTCTCCGGCTGGGCGCTCTGGGACAACCTCAGCGCCCTGTTCACGCGCGACGACGGCGTCTTCATGCGTTGGGTCATCAACTCGGTGGTCTATGCCGGGCTCGGGGCTGCCATCGGCACGCTCCTGTCCGCCATGGCGGGTTTTGCACTGGCCAAATACCGGTTTCGCGGGCGGGAGTTCCTCTTCTCCGTGATTCTCGGAGGTGTGCTCGTCCCGGCCACCGCGCTCGCCTTGCCGCTCTTCCTGCTGTTCGCCAAGGTCTCCCAGACCGACACGATGCTGTCGGTGTTCCTGCCCAGCATCGTGAGCCCGTTTGGCGTCTACCTGTCTCGCATCTTCGCCGCCTCGGCCGTGCCCGACGAGATCATCGAGGCTGCGCGCATCGACGGCGCCGGCGAAGGTCGGATCTTCTTCGCCATCGCGTCGCGGCTGATGGCGCCGGCGCTCGTGACGATCTTTCTCTTCCAGTTCATCGCCATCTGGAACAACTTCCTCTTGCCCCGGGTCATGCTCAACGACTCGAAGCTCTATCCCCTCACGTACGGGCTGTTCTACTGGCAGACCCAGATCTCGCGTGACCCACAGCTGCAGACGCTTGTCATCGTCGGGTCGCTCGTCTCTGTCATCCCGCTCATCGCCATCTTCCTGGGTCTGCAACGGTTCTGGCAGGCAGGACTGGCTGCCGGCTCGGTGAAGTGACCGGGCTCCCGTCCACCCAGGGCTCCCGTGCACCCAGGGCTGCCGGCCACACGACCGGTAGCCCCGGTGGGGCCGATCGAGTCGGTCGCCCCGGCCCGTGAGTCCCCCCGATGGCAGGATTGCTCAGATGGCGGTGCACACACGACGGACGCTCGTCATCGAGCAAGCGGGCGTGGCGCTGGCAGTCTTGATGCCGAACCCGCCCCACCAGCTACCGGAGGTGCTGCACTGGGGCGCCTCGCTCGCAGGGGGCGGGAGCGCGTACGACGCCCTGGTCGTGGCCACCTCGGCGGCGGTGCCGCCGAGCGCCCTCGACGCCCCGTGGCCGCTGACCCTGCTTCCCGGCGAGGCCGATGGCTGGTCGGGCACTCCGGGCTACGCCGCCCACCGCGGTGGTGGCTCCGGCGCCGTTCGATGGGGTGAGGTGACCTGCCAGATCATCGACGAAGCAATCGTCACCAGCGCCTGGTCGACCGACGGGGTGGTGCTCGACCTGCGGCATGAGCTCGACGCGCACGGGGTGCTGCGGGTGACGGCATCCGTGACGAACTCGCGGCCTACGGGCAGCGTCGTCGACGTGGCGGCGCTGCGCGCTCTGCTGCCGCTGCCGGTACGCGCCGACGAGGTGCTCGACCTCACGGGTCGCTGGTGTCGTGAGCGCGCACCGCAGCGCAGCCGCCTCGACCACGGCACCCACCTGCGCGCCTCGCGTCGCGGACGTACCGGTCACGACGCCACGCTGCTGATGATGGCCGGCACCCGCGCCTTCGGTTGGCGCACCGGTGAGGTGTGGGCCGTGCACACGGCGTGGAGCGGCAACCACGAGCACCTGGTGGAGGCACTGCCTGAAGGTGCCGGTCGTCACCACGCCGTGATCGGCGGCGGCGAGCTGCTCGCCCCGGGCGAGGTGCGCCTCGAGCCGGGTGAGACGTATGCCGCCCCTACCGTCGTGTTCGTCCACTCGACCGAGGGCCTCGACGGCCTCTCTCGTCGTCTGCACCGCAGCCTCCGGGCCCGACCGAACCACCCGAGCCGCCCTCGACCGGTGACCCTCAACACCTGGGAGGCCGTCTACTTCGAGACCGACCTCGACCACCTCAAAGCCTTGGCTGACACCGGAGCCCGTATCGGCGTCGAACGGTTCGTGCTTGACGACGGGTGGTTCGCAGGTCGCCGCGACGACCGCGCCGCCCTCGGCGACTGGGCCGTGTCGAGCGAGGTGTGGCCGCAGGGCCTGAGCCCGCTCGTCGACCACGTCAAGGGGCTGGGCCTGCAGTTCGGGCTCTGGTTCGAGCCCGAGATGATCAACGACGACAGCGATCTCGTGCGCGAGCATCCCGACTGGATGCTGCGCCCGGCCGACGGCGCGCCCCGCCAGTGGCGCTTCCAGCAGCTGCTCGACCTGACCAACCCCGACGCGTGGCAGCAGGTGTTCGCACGCATCAGCGAGCTGGTCGGGCAGTACCGCATCGACTACCTGAAGTGGGACCACAACCGCGACCTGCACGAGGCGGTGCACACTGCCGCGACGGCATCCGGCCCGGTCGTCGACGCTCCCGCGGTGCATCGGCAGACCCTGGCCTTCTACGACCTGCTCGACGCCCTGCGGGCCGCCCACCCGGGGCTCGAGATCGAGTCGTGCAGCAGTGGCGGGGCCCGGGTCGACCTCGGGGTGCTCGATCGCACCGACCGCATCTGGACGAGCGACTGCAACGACGCGCTCGAACGGGCCTCGATCCAACGCTGGACCGGCCTGCTCGTGCCCGCCGAGCTGATCGGCAGCCACATCGGCCCGCCCACGGCCCATACGACTGTTCGCACCCTCGACCTCGGCTTCCGGATGCTGCTGGCCGCGCAGGGTCACGCCGGTCTCGAGTGGGACATCACCACCTGCTCCGACGACGAGCTGACCACGCTGGCCGACTGGACCGCGTTGGTGCGTGAGCTGCGGCCGCTGCTGCACACCGGCGACCTGGCCCGCAGCGACAGCCCCGACGGCACCGTGCAGGTGACCGGCACCATCGCCCACGACGGAGGCAGGGCGGTCTTCACCGTCGTACGCCTCGTGACCGGTCGCGACGCCGTCACGGGGGCGCTGCCGCTACCCGGTCTCGACCCCAGCCGCACGTATGTCGTTCATGTGCGCCCCGAGGCCGGGCTGCCCGCACTGGTCCAGGCGGCACCGCCCGCCTGGTGGGAGGCCGCCACCGCGGAGTCGGGCCTCGTCGTACCCGGCTCGGTGCTGACCACGGTCGGTCTGCCGGTGCCGGTCATCGGCCCCGCCCAGGGCTACCTGCTCGACGTGCACGCCGTCTGAACGGTCACCCGTGCGGGGTGACGAGCCGGTCGGTTGAGCCGGCGTCGGCCCGACAGTCGCGACAGGTGCCGAGCAGCGCCGCGCGGCCGGGGTCCAGAGCGAAGCCGATGCCGTCTGCGAGCCGGGCGGTCAGGGAGTCGAAGGCGTTCGGGGGAACATCGGAAACCCGACCGCACGAGACGCATCGCACGTGCGCGTGACCCGTGGCGCACGACACCCTTGGCTGCCGGTGCGATGACGCCGGGTCGGTCTCGGCGGTCGCGCTCGGCGAGTCCAGGTGGTAGATCGTTGATGCCCCCCCGAGGTGAACCTGCGTGAGGAAGCCGGCCTCGGTCAGCGACGTCAGGGTGCGGTACACGGTGGCCCGGTGAACGCTCGGCGCCAGCTCGGTGACCCGAGCCCCGATGATCTCGGCCGTGAGGTGCTCGTCGGCACGATCGGCGAGGTCGACGACCCGCAGCACGGCCCGCCTCGCTGGGGTGACCCGGTCACCAGACGCGCGCATCCGGGCCAGGGCGCTGGCCACCCTGGGGCCGTCGGCGACGCTCTCTTGCACACCGCCATTGTGCCCCCACCGGCCGGCCTCGTCGGAGTGGCAGACTCTCAGACGACGGACCCTCCGTCGTGTCTTGCGGAAGGACTCCCGTGCGTGCCCTCACCAAGCTGACCGCGGGGCCGGGCCTCGAGCTCGTCGACCGACCTGAACCGCGATGCGGGCCTGACGATGTGGTGCTGCGCGTGCTGCGTGCCGGCCTCTGCGGCACCGACCTGCATTTGCAGGAGTGGGACGACTGGGCCGCATCCACGGTCTCGACTCCGCTCGTGATCGGTCACGAGTTCTACGGCGAAGTGGTCGAGATGGGGGCCGATGTCACCGGCATCGAGATCGGTGACCGCGCCTCTGGCGAGGGCCACATCGTGTGCGGCCGCTGCCGCAACTGCCGAGCCGGCCGGCGCCACCTCTGCATCCGCACCCGTGGCATCGGCGTCAACCGTGACGGAGCCTTCGCCGACTACGTGGCGCTCCCGGCCTCCAACGTCTGGGTGCAGCCGCGCGACCTCGACCCCGACCTGGGTGCGGTCTTCGACCCGCTCGGTAACGCCACGCACACCGCGCTGCAGTGGCCGATGGTGGGCGAGGACGTCGTGATCACCGGCGCCGGTCCCATCGGGGTCATGGCCGCGGCCATCGCCCGGCACGCCGGCGCGCGCTACGTCGTCGTGTCCGACGCCAGCGACTACCGGCTCGCGCTCGCCGAGCGGGCCGGCGCCGACCTCACGGTCAACGTGACGCGGGAGTCGCTGGCTGACGCCCAGCGACACCTCGGGATGAAGGAGGGCTTCGACATCGCCCTCGAGATGTCGGGAGCTGCCGCCGCCGTGACCGACCTCATCGACAACATGAACCACGGCGGCCGGATCGCGCTGCTCGGCCTGCCGCACCAGGGCTACCAGCTCGACTGGGGCAAGGTGATCACCCACATGCTCACGCTCAAGGGCATCTACGGCCGCGAGATGTACGACACCTGGTACGCCATGTCGCAGATGATCGCCACCTCGCAGCCGTTGCGCGGTGCGGTGACCCAGGTCATCACGCACCGGTTCCCGGCCGAGCAGTGGGAGCAGGCCTTCGCCACCGCCCGGTCGGGTCAGTGCGGCAAGGTCATCCTCGACTGGAGCTGAAAGGAGCCCGGATGCGAGACCACCCGCACCCCGACGATGCCGTGCCAGGCTTCGGCCCTCAGGAGGGTGCGAATCCGTCACCTCTGGGCGCGCCTGCTCCCAGCCCGTCGAAGCCACGACCTCTGGTGCTGCTGCACGGGCTCGGCCAGTCGCCTATCGCCTGGCAGGACTTCGTCTCCGCCTTCGGTGCCGGTCGGTCGATGAACGCCCCGTGGATGCGGGGTCTCAAGCCCGGCGACCCTGTCGGCTTCGACCTCGCGGCGGCCGCGCACGGGGTCGCGAACGACATTGAGCTACAAGGCATCCGGCAGGCCGACTTCCTCGGTGTCTCGATCGGGGCCAGTGTCGCCTTGCGGTTGGCGGTCGAGCGACCCGAGCTGGTCGGCCGGCTGGTCATCGGAGGGGCGCTGGTGCGCCCGTCGAACGGGGCCATCCGGCTGCAGAAGCTGGCCATGCGGGTGGTGCCCGAGAGCAAGCTCGTGGATGCCGGCGTGTCCCGTCCGCGGATGTTGGCCGTGCTCGACGCCCTCAAAGGTTTCGACGGCCGCGAGTCGCTGCGACAGGTCACCGCGCCCGCCCTCGTCGTGGCCGGGTCGAAGGACAAGGCCGGCGTCGTGGCGGCCAGGGCGCTCGCCGCCGAGCTGCCCGACTCACGGGTCGAGGTCATCCCGGGAGCGGGGGCACTGCTCAACACCGACTCGGCCCGCGAGCTGGCCGCGCTGGCCCACGCCTTTCTCGATCTCCCGCCATCCGGCTGAAGGGCGCCGCAGCCGCCAGGTCTGGACCCGTCGGAGCGTCAACCGATAGCGTGCCGCAGGAAACGCGCACGCCGGTCCATCCGAGTCGAGGGGTCACCGCATGTCGAAGACGACAGCAAGCATTCGCCGCACCACACGGGGCCGAGTCACGAGGCGGCCGGGCCGCCTCCTCGCCGGCGTGGTCGGCGTGGTCGGCCTGAGCCTCGTCCCCCTCGGCATCGGCAGCCCCGCCGGAGCCGAGACCGCAACCGGGACCTACCAGCACGGAGCGCGGGTGCTGTTGCCCATTGGCGGCGGCTACGAGGACAACGCCCTGACTGGTTTTTCGACCGTCGTCGCCAAGCAGGCCACCGGAAGAACCGTCGACATCCTTGTTGTCCCCTCCAGCTACGGCGACGCCCCGGTAGACCGCGACGAGAACCTGGCGCTGGCGCAGGAGCGCACCAGCCAGATCGACGCCATCTGCGACGCGACGGTCGCTGCCTCACCGAGCCTGCGACGGTGGTTCACCGGGTGCAACGCCACCCTGCTGGTGCTGCTCAACCGCGCCGACGCGCTCGACCCGAAAAACTCGTCGGCCTTCGACTCCGCTCTCACCGATGGTGCGTTCATCCTCGGCGGCGACCAGAACCTCGCCATGACCATCCTGGCCAACTCCCCGGCGGAGAAGGCCATGGCCCGGGCCTATCGACGGGGTGTGGTGATCAGCGGCACCAGCGCCGGTGACGCGGTTCAGTCCCGCTCGATGACGGCGGGCTACAGCGAGAACGGCTACGCCGAGAACGGTCTGGAGAAGGACTCCCCGGTGATCTGGTGGGGTGACGACGGTGATGACGAACGAGGGCTGAGCTTCGGTTCTCGCCGCACCATCTTCGACCAGCACTTCTACCAGCGCGGACGCTTCGGTCGACTGCTCAACCTGACGGCTCAGTCGGTTCCGCGAACGCCCGGCGGACTGGTGGGGGTCGGGGTCGACTACGCCACCGGCGTCGCCGATATCGGCGACCAGAAGCTGACGACGATCGTCGGTGACTCGTCGGTGGCGATCCTGGACTACGGCACCACCAGGGTCCGTCCGACCTGGGTCGGGCCGAAGCAGACCCTCACCGCGCGGAATGTGCTCACCCACATCCAAGCCCCCGGTACGGGCATGACCTACGACCTGACTCGCCGGCTACCGATCGTCGACGGACGCGCCGTCGGGCTCCCTGATCGGGCCCGTCAGGCCACACCGAAGATCACCACTTCGGCGCGGGCCACCCTGTTGCTCGGGGGTGGTGACAACGCCGACGGATCTGCTGCCGTGATGCAGCGATTCGCCGAGATCGCCGCAAAGCGCTCGTCGCATCGCGTTGTCATCATTGCTGCCGGGTACGCTGACGCCGCGACCGCCAAGGCCGACGCGGCGAAGTACGGCGCTGCGCTGGCCGCCACCGGCCGCACGGATCTGGATCAGGTCGTGGTCAAGGTGTACGGCACCGATCGCATCAGCGCGAAGACCGTCGAGGGGGCGGCGGGGGTCATCCTGATCGGCGCTGACCAGTCCGAGATCGGGGCAGCGGTCTCTGACCGCGCCTTCTCCAAAGCGGTCACCCAAGCGGCTCGAGACAGCGCTGTCGTCATGACCGATGGGGCCATGACTGCGGCGATGGGTCAGCGCTACGCGACCGATGCGAACTCCGACGAGGACACGGTCGAGGACGAGGCGGTGCTGGACTTCCGAGCGGGCAACGCGAAGCTTCAGGCCGGTTTCGGCGTCGTTCGTGACGTCACCCTCGAGCCGAGACTGACCCGCGACTATCGCTGGGGGCGACTGTTCGATGCCGCCCGCCCGCACCCCAGCACACTGTCGGTCGGCGTCAGCGAGCTGACCGCGCTCGAGCTCGGGCAAGGTCGCGGTCACGTGGTCGGTGAGCGATCGGTCACCACCCTCGACGCTCGCTACGCTCGGTTCCTGAGCGCCAGCAACGGCACCTTCGGGATGACCAACGGCCTCCTCAGCACCTTCGGTCCGGGCCAGCGCCTCTGACCAGGTGCGACTGACCACCTGAGCCTCACCGCGAGTAGCGCGCCTGGCCGGCCAGGCGGGGCTCGGAGACAGCGATGCGCGAGATGCGGCTCGGGTCGACCGTAGCCGGGTTCTTGTCGAGCAGAACGAGGTCGGCGTACTTCCCGACCTCGATCAAGCCGG
The DNA here is from genome assembly GCA_040007275.1 of Terracoccus sp. Lineage (GTDB taxonomy): Bacteria > Actinomycetota > Actinomycetes > Actinomycetales > Dermatophilaceae > DSM-29435. The sequence continues at coordinate 6,868 of JBDTVJ010000011.1, read as the reverse complement.
TCACGTCGTCGGCTCGACACTGCCAGGCGGCGTCGATCGTGACGGCCCGCAGCGCCGCCTCGACCTGATGCATTCGTCGGCGTTGCGCACCTCGCCGTTCTCGGCTGTGGTCCGCGTCACGGCATCCTCGAGGTAGCGCAGCGGCTCCAACGGGGTCACGTTCCAGTCGCTGTGCAACGAGATACGCAGCCCGGCCCGCAGGGCCGAGGCGCGCGGGGTCGTAGAGCGGCGAACGCTCCGGGCCCAGGAGCCGGTCACGGAAGTTGATGCCCCACCAACGGAGGTGACCGATGAGGAACGAGGGGGAGAGCCCGAGCGTCGCCATCCGCTCGATCTGCTCGGGGTGCATCACGCTGCAGTGCTCGATGCGGTGTCGGTGGTCATCTCGTGGAGCCGTGACCAAGGCGCGCTCGAAGGCGTCGACGGTGACGTCGATGGCGGCGTCGCCGTTGGCGTGCACGCCGACCTGCCAGCCGTCGCGGTGCGCGCGGAGCACGACCTCGGCCAGCTCGTCGGGGGAGTAGTTGAGCGACCCGCAGGAGTCGGTGCCGAGGTGGGGCTCGCGCTGGAAGCCGGTGCCGGCCTGGTTCGAGCCGTCAGACCACGCCTTGATGCCGTGCACGCGGAACCGGTCGTCACCGAACCCGGGTGTGAGGCCAAGCCTGCTCCAGGCGTCGTACTCGCTCGAGACGAGCATGCCCCGGTAGCGCACCGGCGTCTCGTCGTCGAGCGCGCCGCGAAGACTGTCGAGGTCGGCGGCACCGTCGATCGAGCCGATGCCGCAGTCGTGCAGCATCGTTGGGCCCGCTTCATCGCCTCGGAGTTGACGCAGGCGATGTGGCCCCGCGCAGGGCGCTGTAGACCGCGTCGGCAGTGGGCGTGGCCATCGGGCTCACGTCGACCCGTTCGGCGAGCTGCACCATGGCGGAGTGCAGGTGCGCGTCGACGAATCCGGGTAGCAGCGTTCGCCCGTCGAGGGCGACTCGTTCGGTGTTCCTTCCGACCAGAGCGCTGACCTCGTCGGACGATCCCACTGCGACCACGCGGCCGTCGCGAACGGCCACGGCCTCGGCGTGGGACCCAACGGTATCCATCGTCAGGATCGGGCCTCCGGAGAGGACGATGTGGGCAGAGCTCTGGTGGGAGGCGTTGGCCGGGCTCATACCTCCGACCGTAACGGCCAGAGGGCGGGCCGGCCCGGAGTGCTTCCACGAGGGCCGGTACGGCGCGGGAGGTGCCGGCTCCTACACTCGGCGAGTGTTCGACGTTCTGACTCGACCCCGGTGCGACGACGACGTGCCGGCCTTGGTCGAGATCCTGGTTCGCCAGCAGCCCGAGACGCGCTACCCGTTCCAGTGGCCGTCAGATCGGGCGCCCGAGGACTTCATTCGCCGCCCCCGTGAGCTCGAGGCGTGGGTGGCCGAGCTGAACGGCGCCGTCGTCGGCCACGTCGCGATCCAGTCGGTCGCCGACGACGACGAGCTCGGGGAGGTGTGGGCGACCGCTCACAGCGTGCCCATCGCCGCTCTGCGCTGCATCAGCGTGTTGTTCGCCGACCGACGCCTGGCCCGCCGAGGGATCGGCTCGGCGTTGCTCGAGCGGGCCACCGATCAGGCTCTCGTTGGGGGTGGGGCCCCGGTGCTCGACGTGGTGGCTGAGCATCGCGAGCCGCGTCACCTTTACCTGGGCCGAGGTTGGGTCGAGGTGGGCCGGTCCCGACCCGCCTGGCTCCCCGCCACCGCCGAACCGGTCTACCTCATGATCCTGCCCGGAGCGGCCGGTGGCTAGGAACAGTAGCGCTCCCGTATCGGTCTCGGCGGCAACGCTGCCGGTGCCTCGGGGCGATCACGCTACCGACCCTGATCGGGGTCGAGGTCGGGGCGGTCGTGGAAGAACTCGTCCCACTCCCGCTCCAGCTCGACGACGCTGTGCGGCATGGTGGGGTCGATCCGGTACCCGTTGGCGGGCCGGGGCAGGCGGCGCAGGGCGAAGGGGTCGTCTCCCAGCCCGCGGTGCACGAAGTACACGACCACGTCACCGACGGCCGCGTAGCCCACCCGGCATCCCACGACCTCCGTGAGCTCGGCGCGTGCGGGTTCCTCGTCGATCGTCACCTCGCCCCGGCGCCAGATCGCGCTGTCGTCGGCGAGCCTGTCGATGTGGTCCCTGCCTGTTAACGCCGGTCGCGGCGGGGGGCCCGGGTCGTAGAACTGACTGTTGTCGATCTGGAACAGGGCGGTCGAACGCCACAGGCGGGGCGATTCACTGGGCTGGGCACGCGTCGAGCAGACCAGCACCTGGGCTTCACGCGGCATGCGCCACGAGAGCTGCACCTGTTGCGCCGGGTAGCCGATCCGACCGCCTAGCCCCGACAGCCAACGGGTAGCGTCGGATCGCCCCACGGCGACGAGGCGTGCGTCGTCGAACTCGTACACGGGGAAGTCCGGTGGGGTGTAGTAGGGCTCGATCGGATGCGGCATGCCTTGACGGTAGAGCGGCGGTGGCGGCGCGGCATCCGGGACGTTCCCCGGTCGGGGTCCTGGCTCAGGGCTCGCTGACGCGCACGTGCGCCTCACCGGCTGTGGCTGTGGCTGTGGACGTGGCTGCGGCTCGAGACTCGCGCCAGGAGGTGATCGTCAGCAGGGCCGTGATGACCAGGAGCGGCACGTGCAAGATCCCCATCCACCAGCTGGCGGGCTTGACCACGAACCAGGTGAGCATGTTGAGCAGGCCGAAGATGAGCCCGAGCCAACCGACGATGGCCGGGGTTGTTCTGCCGTAGGCCGCGGGTCGCAGCGCCATCGTGCCAGCGATCACAGGAGTGACCATGCAGTACGTCACGCCAGCACCGTTGATGAACACTTGGGTCCATCCACCGGGAACGACGGTGTTGCCCTGGAGGGTGAAGGGGGAGGGCCAGGCCCACAGCATGAGGGGCAGCACCCACAACCGGTCGCGTCGCAGCGAAGCGGTGTCCGAGGTGCGGCGAAGCCCCAGCAGGCAGACCGCCACGACCACGAGCTGGGCCAGCCGGTTGCCGACGATGATGGCAACGCCCTCCCGCAGCGTGGCGGTGTTCTGGAAGGCCGCCAGCACGGCGGGTATTGATGTGTAGTAGCCGAGTACGACCTTGGCGTACGGGCCCCTTCCCGGTTACGCCGATGACGGCCACCGTGAGCAGGGCGAGCTTCGCGATGGGCATCAGGATCGGCACGGACTCCGACCACGGCTGCATCAGCACGCTCTGGATCAGCTCTGTGACCTGCTCGGAGCCGACCACCGCTCCGCCACGCATTGACGGGGCCCCGAAGGTGATCACCAACAGGGCGAGCGGAAGAACCCAGCCTGTGCGGCGCCTTGATGACAGAACCGATCTCGAAAAGGGTGGCGGCACTGGAGCCTACGAAGGCCAACCGCGCTGACGGGCCGTCACGCAGGTCGAGGCCGCGTACCCCGGACCGACCACGAAGGGGACGGTGATACCGACCCAGCTGAGGGTGAGGGACAGCCCGAGCCTAGAGGCGCTGGCTGAGAAGACCCGGCATCCGGGCGGGTCGGTGCGCTGCTCCGTGACCGGTACGACGTCGTCTACGACTCGAGCTGCTTGCACGACCTCGCGCCCCATCGCCGCGGGGCATGCTGTCGACGGGTGGTGGATGCGTTGAGCCCAGGGGCCCGGTTCGGGTTCGTGACCGCTGCATCGTGCACGGTCATGAGAAGTCGCGCAGCGCCCGGTTCTCGATGTCGCGCAGCACCTCGTCGGCGGCACTGGCCGACACCTCGCCGCCACGCCGCTCGCGCAGCACGAGCTGACGCTCGACGTCGCTGGCCCGGCTGAGCAGGGCTTCGAGAGCGCGGCCACGTTGCTCGGTCTCGTCGCCCCCGTCGCCCCGCCGTGCGTGTTTCATTCGCTGCTGCGCCTCCAGGTAGCCCTCGTACTGCGCGACCGCTGCGTGCCGGATGTCCTCGTCGGTCTCGGACGACTGGCCGCGAATCTCAGCGAGCGCCGCCTCGGTCGCCCGCAGTCGCAGGGCGGAGATCTCCTCGGCGTCGTCGACGTCACTGCCGACGCCGAGCAGCCGGGTGAGCGGGGTCAGGGTGACACCTTGCACCACCAGGGTGAGCAGCACGCAGGCCAGGGCAACCGTGACCAGCTCGTCGCGGTTCGGCAACGGGTCACCCGTCGTCACCACCGCAGGTAGTGCCAGTGCGGTTGCGACCGTGACGACGCCGCGCATTCCGGCCCACGACACCACCGCTGACTCGCGCCAGTTGGACGGCACCGGCATGTCCCGGCGACGGGCTCGGAGACGCGCGATGGATGCAGCCGGGAAGATCCACGCGGCGCGGAACACCACGAGCGTGGCGACGACGAGCAGCGCGAGCCGCACGGTCTCCATCGTCACCGCCGTCGAGCGGATCACCGAGACGAGCTCGAAGCCGAGCAGCGCGAAGACGAGGCTGGTGATGAGGAAGTCGGCGTACGACCACACGGCCCGCCCGAGCAACCACCCGCCCGACGTGATGGCCGCGTGCCCGAACGTGCGCAGGTACAGCCCGAGCACGAGCACGGCGAGCACGCCGGAACCGTTCACGTGCTCGGCCCCGACGTACGCTCCGAAGGGCATGAGCACGGTCAGCGTCGTCTCGGCCTGGCCGTCGTGGATGCGGGCCAACACCAACCGCGTGACGTAGCCGAGTGCCAGGCCGATGAGCACGCCGAGCACCAGGGCCTCGACGAGCTCGAGCCCGACGTCGCCCGCACTGATGTCACCGGTCACGGCGGCCGCGATGGCGACCTTGTACGCGACGAGCGCGGTGGCGTCGTTGAACATCCCCTCGCCCTCGAGGATGGTCACCAGCCGGTGCGGTAGGCGCAGCCGCCTGGCGACCGCGGTGGCCGCCACCGGGTCGGGCGGCGAGACCATGGCCCCGAGCACCCACGACACCGACCAGGGCAGACCGGCAGCGTGAGCCACCACGGCGACCACCACCACGGTGGCCACCGTGAGTCCGACCGCGAGCACCAAGACGGCGGACGCATGCTCGCGAAACTCGTTCACCGTTGTGCGTTGGGTCGCGGCGAACAGCAGAGGCGGCAGCACGAGCGGCAGGATGAGGGACGGATCGAGGGAGAACGTCGTCGACGGGGAGGCCAGAGCGAGCGTCAGCCCGAAGATGGTCAGCAACACCGGCTGGGGCACCCTCACCTTGTCGGCCACCGGGGTGAGCAGGATGACCCCCACCACCAGCACCACCGTCAACATCAGACCGCTCACGAGAAAACCCTAGTAGGGACCGCCACGACCGGCGGCCTACGCTGGTGGAGCGAGGGTCGGTACCCGCCCGTCCACACCGACAGGAGGCGGCTGTGGCACGTCTCGTCAACACCACGATCACCCCGCTCGATGGGTATGTCGCCGATGCGACCGGCCGCTTCGACTGGGCTGCAGCCGGCGCCGAGGTGCGCGCCTTCGTCAACGACCAGGAGAGGGCCGGTCGGCACCTACCTGTGTGGCCGCAAGCTCTACGAGACGATGGTCTACTGGGGGACCGCCTCCATCACCGACCCGGACGGGTCCGTCGCGGACGACTACGCCGTCGTCTGGCGGGCCGCCGAGAAGATCGTCTTCTCGACGACGCTCGAGCCGAGCGCGATGTCAGCATCGGCGGACCGCACCTCGCGGCGCGTGCCCTGCGGGCCGGCATCGTCGACGAGCTTCGCCTGTTCCGGGCGCCCGTGGTCGTCGGTGGCGGCACGGCCGCCCTACCTAGCGGCATCCGGCTCGACCTGACGCTGCTCGAGGGTCGGCGGTTCTGGGCGGCACGACCTACGCCCGCTACGCCGCCGGTCGGTAACCCCAGGTCGGGGTGGGGCGGCATACATTGGCAGTGGACCCCAACCGACCCCAGTGAGGACACCGATGTACGGCTCAGTCAAGGACGAGATCGCCGCCACGCTGCAGGAGATCGAGGATGCCGGTCTCTACAAGAACGAGCGCGAGCTCACCTCGCCCCAGTCGGCCCACGTCACCACCCTCAAGGCCGACGCCCTCAACTTCTGCGCCAACAACTACCTGGGCCTGGCCAACGAACCAGCGGTCGTCGCGGCGGCGAAGACGGCGCTCGACGAGTGGGGTTTCGGGATGGCGTCGGTGCGTTTCATCTGCGGCACCCAGACCCTGCACACGGCGTTGGAGGCGAAGATCTCCGACTTCCTCGGCATGGAGGCGACGATCCTCTACTCGTCGTGTTTCGACGCCAACGGAGGCGTCTTCGAGGTGCTGTTCGGGGCCGACGACGCGATCATCAGCGATGCACTCAACCATGCCTCGATCATCGACGGGATCCGGCTGTCGAAAGCGAAGCGCTTCCGGTACCAGAACGCCGACATGGCTGACCTGCGTGAACAGCTGACCGCCGCCCAGGCGGCCCAGGCGAAGCGGGTCGTCGTGGTGACCGACGGGGTGTTCTCGATGGACGGCTCCTATGCACCGCTCGACCAGATCTGCGACCTCGCCGACGAGTTCGGCGCCATGGTGCTTGTCGACGACTCGCATGCGGTCGGCTTCGTCGGCGACGGCGGACGCGGTACCCCCGAGCTGTTCGGTGTGACGGACCGCGTCGACATCATCACGGGCACGCTCGGCAAGGCGCTCGGAGGGGCCTCGGGCGGTTACGTCAGCTCGCACCGTGAGGTCGTCGACCTGCTGCGACAGCGTTCGCGGCCCTACCTGTTCTCCAACTCGGTGGCGCCGGCGGTGGCCGCCGGTTCGATGGCCGCCCTCGCGCTCGTCGAGGGGTCGGTCGAGGAGCGCGAGACGCTCAAGGCCAATACCGAGCTGTTCCACCGGCTCATGACCGAGGC